>NZ_JBAKHO010000022.1:0-53505 GCF_036902735.1 Micromonospora lacuserhaii
GGCGCCGCGGGCGCGATTGCCCGGCCGCCGCCGTCGTGTCGTCGAAGCTCAGTCGGCGAGTTCGCGCTCCTCGAAGACCACCAGCTCGGTGAGGCGTACCCGCAGCCGCTCGCGCAGCTGGTCGGGGGCGGTCTCGTTGCCGCAGCAGCGGGCGACGAGCGCCTTCACCTCCTGCTCGATGCCGTACTCGCGCAGGCAGGGCCCGCACTCGTCCAGGTGGTGGCGGATCAGGCTGCGCCGCTCCTCGGCGCACTCCAGATCCAGGAAGAGGTACATCTCCGCGAGAACCTCGCGGCAGTCCGTCTCGTGCGGCTCTCCACAGCTCATGTCACACCTCCCGGCCGGCAGCGGCGGTCGAGCCCTTCGAGGACTGGGCGGAACTGAAACCGCGTTCTGCGGCGTACCCCTCGAGAAGCTTGCGCAGGTTACGTCGGCCCCGGTGCAGTCGGGACATCACGGTGCCGATCGGCGTGCCCATGATGTCCGCGACCTCCTTGTACGCGAAGCCCTCGACGTCGGTCAGGTAGACCGCCAGGCGGAACTCCTCCGGCAACTGCTGGAGGGCCTCCTTGACGTCGCTGTCCGGCAGCCGGTCCAGCGCCTCGGTCTCCGCCGAGCGCAGGCCGCTGGAGGTGTGCGACTCGGCCTCGGCGAGCTGCCAGTCGGTGATCTCCTCGGTGGGCGCCTGGATGGGCTGGCGCTGCCGCTTCCGGTAGGAGTTGATGTACGTGTTGGTCAGGATCCGGTAGAGCCAGGCCTTCAGGTTCGTGCCCTGCTCGAACTGGTGGAAGGCGGAGTACGCCTTCAGGTACGTCTCCTGGACCAGGTCCTCGGCATCCGCCGGGTTACGCGTCATCCGCAGTCCGGCAGCGTAGAGCTGATCGACGAAGGGCATCGCGTCCCGCTCGAAGCGGGCCCTGCGCTCGTCCGTCTTCTCGGTGGTCAACCGCAGATCCCCTCGCGTCGGATGCTTTCCCGCCGAGGATACGCGGACCAACCGGTCCGCAGATTCACTTTCGCCGGGTGTGCTGGTGCTCACCACGGCCGGACCGTCCATGGTCGCGGGCCAGTCGGGGGCGTCCAGCAGCTGCTTGAGCTGCCGGGCTTCCCGTTCGTCCCGCTCCCGGCTCCGTGTCTCGGTCGGCACCGGTCACTCCCCTCGCCAGTTTTGTCGTCCGCGGGTAGTAACGCCCGGCCGTGGGCCGGACATTCCGCCGGTCGCCCCGTCCCTGGTCCCGGCCCCGGTCGGATACCGGAGCTGGGACCAGGAAGGGCCTGGGAGGACGGTTCCGCCCGCCCGAACCGGGCGGCCGACACCAACCGATGCAACGAGGGGCCATCAACACCGGAAACGGGCCGTACGGCCCGTCGCGCCGCCGCCCCGCGCGCCGCCCCGGGCCACGCCGCCAGGGCCGCGATCAGACCGGCCCGCGGGCATGATCGCGGATCCTGGACGGACGACCGGGCGGACACGGTCAGCGGGCGGCCCAGCCCCGTTCCCGGAGCCAGGCCAGCACGGCGTCGGCGACCCCGGCCGGGTCCCGGCGCAGGTCGTGCTTCTCGCCCGGCCGGACCACCACCCGCACGCCGTCGCCACCGACCGGCACTCCGAACGGATCCCGGTCGCCGTTGACCACCAGCGTGGGCAGCCCGGTGCGCAGTTCGTCCGCCCGGGAGCGTTCCGGCCGGCCCGGCGGGTGCAGCGGGAAGGCCAGCGCGACCACGCCCACGGCTCCCACCGCGCCCGCGGTACGGCAGGCCACCCGCGCGCCGCTGGACCGCCCGCCGACGAGCAACGGCAGCTCGGGGTGACGGGCCCGGAGCACGGCCAGCACCGCCGTCCACGCCTCGTCGAGGTGCCCCGCCGGAGCCGGCGCCCGGCGCCCGGCCACCCGGTACGGCTGGGTCACCCGGGCCACCACCACGCCGGCGCCGCACGCCGCGTCCCGGACCGCGACCAGGTCCGGGGCGTCGACGTCGCCGCCCGCCCCGTGCCCGAGCACGAGCAGGGACGCCGGCCGGCCGGAAGGCAGGTCGGTGGCGACCCGGGCCGGGCCGCGCGGAGTCTCGATCTCGTCGCCGTGCGTCACGGCGCCATTCTGCGCCGCGGCGCCGTCGTCACGTCGAGCGCACCACCGGCACCCAGCCCGCCCGGAGGCAGCACGAAGCACCGCCCGCAGGAGCACGAAGCACCGCTCGAGAAGGCGCGAAGCACCGCCCGCCCGCCTCCGCAGGACGCCGGAGGCGGGCGGTCAGGTCGGACGGATCAGCTCAGCGGTACCAGGGTGAGCAGCCGGTCCCGGACCGGCGGTCCGGCGTCGTCCGCCGCGTCCGGGTCGGGTTGCACCTCGCTGCGCCAGGCGACGAGCATGGCCCGCCGCTCGCGCGGCGTGGTGCCGCCCCAGACGCCGTGGCAGTCACCCACCTCCAGCGCCCAGGCCAGGCACGAGCCCTGGACGTCGCAGCTCCGGCAGAGCGCGACGGCCGCGTCGGCCGGTTCGTTGGGTGCCGGAAAGAAGGTCTCCGGATCAACACTCTGGCAGGTTCC
This sequence comes from Micromonospora lacuserhaii, assembly GCF_036902735.1. Lineage (NCBI taxonomy): Bacteria > Bacillati > Actinomycetota > Actinomycetes > Micromonosporales > Micromonosporaceae > Micromonospora > Micromonospora lacuserhaii. Next base: position 2,549 of record NZ_JBAKHO010000022.1, read on the forward strand.
TCTGGTCCGCCAGGCCTCGTCGTGTCGACGTTCGCGCAACGCCCGCAACAGTCGCGGATCTCGTTGTGCGGCGGCCACCTCGTGCGGACGGGGCATACGCGCCCGGGTCATCACACCCACCTCCCCCGTGGGACCGGCAAGATCGACGGGCATCGCTCACACCGCGTGAGGACGCTCCCAGTGCCGGCGCTGTGTTCTATCGCACTCGTGGAGGCGGGGACAAGAGGGTGCCAGAAAGATGACCAAAGGTCCGGGCGACGTTTCGCCCGGAACTCTGGCAATTCGTGCGCGACAATGTCGCGAATGGTGCTCAGAAGAGCGTCATTTCCTCCTCGACGCGCTCGCCGGCCACCGGCACCCGGGCGATCAGGCCGGGGCCGTCGTTGCGGACGTCGCCCACCGCCGGCCCGACCGGCCGCACCTCCAGCCCGGCCAGCCACTCCGCCGGTGGCGGGGCGAGCAGGGCCGACGGGTCGTCGGCCGGGGAGAGCCAGTCGCCCCAGCGTTCCCGGGGCAGCAGCAGCGGCATCCGGTCGTGCACCTCGGCCAGCTCCCCCACCGCCGCGGTGGTCAGCACGCTGAAGGTGAGCAGCGACTCCGCACGCGACCAGATGCCGGCGAACGCCAGCACCGAGCCGTCCCGCGGGGTCATGTAGTACGCCTGCTTGCCGCCGCCCTCCCGGCGCACCCACTCGTACCAGCCGTCGGCCGGGACGAGGCAGCGGCGGCGGGCGAACGGGTCGGCGTACGCCCGGCTGGTGGCCACCGTCTCGGCCCGCGCGTTGATCATGCGAGCGGCGCCGGCCGTCGACCGGGACCAGTGCGGCACCAGGCCCCAGCGCCCCACCGAGAGCGCGCGCCCACCTTCCGGGGCGACCCGGACCAGCGGCACCGGATCGGTGGGCGCGACGTTGTGGTCGGGCCCGAGTCGGCCGTCGGTGTCGTCGTACGACTCGAACAGCGCACTCAGGTCGCCGGCGCTCCGGGTCGTCGCGTACCTCCCGCACATGGCGCACACGCTAGCCCCCCGCGGGCTTCCCGGCTGTCCCGCCAACCGGGAGTACGGCCGACGGGCGGCGCCGAAGACCGGGGGAGTTGGCAGAATGTGACCGTGGGGAATCTGACCGCGACCCGGCCGCCGCAGCCGTGGACCGCACCGACCGCCAGCGACCCGGTGTCGGCGACGCTGCGCCTGCCCGGCTCCAAGTCGATGACCGCGCGGGCCCTGGTGCTGAGCGCCCTGGCCAGCGGCCCCTCGACCCTGCACGGGCCGCTGCGCGCCCGGGACACCGAGCTGATGGCCGGCGGGCTGCGCGCGATGGGCGCGCACGTCTCCGTCTCCGACGACGAGCGCTGGCTGGTCCGCCCGCACGAGCTGGTCGGTCCGGCGCACGTCGACGTCGGCCTGGCCGGCACGGTGATGCGATTCGTGCCGCCGGTCGCCGGCCTCGCCGCGGGGCGGGTCACCTTCGACGGCGACCCGCAGGCCCGGATCCGCCCGCTCGGTCCGCTGATCGGCGCGCTGCGCGCCCTCGGCGTCCGGATCGAGGCCCCGCCGACGGGCAGCCTGCCGCTGGTGGTGCAGGGCGCCGGCCGGGTGACCGGCGGCGAGGTGGTGATCGACGCCTCGGCCTCCAGCCAGCTCGTCTCCGGGCTGCTGCTGGCCGGCGCGCGCTTCGACCGGGGCGTGGTGGTCCGGCACGAGGGGCCGCCGGTACCGTCCGCCCCGCACCTGCGAATGACCGTGCAGATGCTGCGCGCCGCCGGCGCGGCGGTCGACGACAGCGTCCCGGACGTCTGGACGGTCGAGCCCGGCCCGCTGGCCGGCCGGGGCTGGGAGATCGAGCCGGACCTCTCCGGCGCGGTCCCGTTCTTCGCCGCCGCGCTGGTCACCGGCGGCGAGGTGACCCTCCAGGGCTGGCCGCGCAGCAGCGCCCAACCGGTCGAGCAGCTGCGCGCGCTGCTGCAGCGGATGGGCGGGGAGGTCACCCTGACCACCGCCGGGCTGACCGTCCGGGGCACCGGCGTGGTGCACGGCCTGGCCGCCGACCTCTCCGACGTCAGCGAGCTGACGCCCGCGCTGACCGCGCTGGCCATGCTCGCCGACTCGCCGTCCCGTTTCACCGGGATCGCGCACATCCGCGGCCACGAGACCGACCGGATCGCCGCCCTCGCCCGGGAGTTCGCCGGGCTCGGCGCCGACCTCACCGAGTCCGACGACGGCTTGGAGATCCGGCCCCGCCCGCTGCGCGGCGGGACCTTCCGGACGTACGCCGACCACCGGCTCGCGCACGCCGCCGCGGTGGCCGGCCTGGCCGTCCCGGGTATCGAGGTGGACGACGTGGCGTGCACCTCGAAGACCATGCCGGAGTTCCCGGCGCTATGGTCGGCAATGGTGACCGGCAAGAGCTGACGCGAACGAGGGGGCGGTCCTGGCGACCAGACGGCGGGAGTACGACGAGGAAGACGTACGGGTCCGGCCCGGGAAGTCCTCGCGCCCACGCACCCGTACCCGCCCCCGGCACGCCGACGCGGTGGACGGTTTCGTGATCGCCGTCGACCGGGGCCGCTACACCTGCGTCACGCCGGACTCCGGGCCCGAGGAGCCGACGATCACCGCGATGCGGGCCCGCGAGCTGGGGCGCAAGTCGGTGGTGGTCGGCGACCGGGTGGCGCTGGTGGGTGATACCTCCGGCGCCGAGGGGGCGCTGGCCCGGATCGTCCGGATCGCCGAGCGCAGCTCGGTGCTGCGGCGGACCGCCGAGGACGACGCGACCACCGCCGAGGGGCGGCTGGAACGGGTCGTGGTGGCCAACGCCGACCAGCTGGTGATCGTCAGCGCGCTGGCGGACCCGCCGCCGCGGACCGGCTTCATCGACCGCTGCCTGGTGGCCGCGTACGACGCGGGCATCGAGCCGCTGCTCTGCCTCACCAAGGCCGACCTGGCGGGCCCCGACCAGGTGCTCGGCTACTACACCGAGCTGGAACTGCCGTACGTGCTGATCCGCCCAGATTCCGACCTCGACGCGCTGCGCGCGCTGCTCGCCGGCCGGGTGTCGGTCATGGTGGGCCACTCCGGGGTGGGCAAGTCGACGCTGGTCAACCGCCTGGTGCCGGAGGCCGCGCGGGCGGTCGGCGTGGTCAGCGCGATCGGCCGGGGCCGGCACACCTCGACCAGCGCGGTGGCGCTGCGACTGCCGGCGACGCCGGCCGCCGACGGCGACCCCGGCTGGATCATCGACACCCCGGGCATCCGCAGCTTCGGGCTGGCGCACGTGTCGGCCGACAGCCTGCTGCACGGCTTCGCCGACCTGGTCGAGGGCACCGTCGACTGCCCGCCGAACTGCCCGCACACCGCCGACGAGGCGGACTGCGCGCTGGACGCGTGGGTGGCCGCCGGCAAGGCCGACCCGCGCCGGCTGGCGTCGTACCGCCGGTTGCTGTCCTCGCGGGCCGGCGAGGGTGACGGCCGGGCGGAGGTCGAGCGCAATCCGGGCGACCCGCTCGCCGGGTCGTGACGGCACCCTCGCTACCGTTTCCGCCCATGACCGGGTACGCCGACGACATCGCCCTCGCCCACCGGCTCGCCGACGCCGCCGACGCCATCTCGACGGCCCGGTTCCGCGCCCTCGACCTGCGGGTGGAGGCGAAGCCGGACCTGACCCCCGTTTCCGACGCGGACACCGCCGTCGAGCGGGAGATCCGCGCCCTGCTCGCCGAGGCGCGGCCGGACGACGGCCTGCTCGGCGAGGAGTACGGGGAGCAGCCGCCGGCCACGGCCGGGGGCCGGCGCTGGGTGGTGGACCCGATCGACGGGACCAAGAACTTCGTCCGCGGCGTGCCGGTCTGGGCGACCCTGATCGCCCTGCTGGAGGCCGACCGCCCGGTGGTCGGGCTGGTCTCCGCCCCCGCCCTCGGCCGGCGCTGGTGGGGCGCGACCGGCGAGGGGGCGTACGCCGGGCCGGACGCCGCCTCCGGCGAGCCGATCCGGGTGTCCGCGGTGAAGGACCTGGCCGACGCGAGCTTCTGCTACTCCTCGCTCACCGGGTGGGAGGAGGCCGGCCGGCTGGACGCGGTGCTCCAGATCATGCGGGACAGCTGGCGCAGCCGGGCGTACGGCGACTTCTACGGCTACATGCTGCTCGCCGAGGGGGCACTGGACGTGATGGTGGAGCCCGAGTTGTCACTCTGGGACATCGCCGCGCTGGTGCCGATCGTGACCGGCGCCGGGGGCACGTTCACCTCCCTGGACGGCACTCCGGCCCCTGGTGGGACGGCCTCCGGCGAGATCAGCGCGATCGCCACCAACGGCCCGCTGCACGCCGACATCCTGGCCCGGTTGGCTCGGCCGACCGCGCGCTGACCGCCCGGCACCCTCTATCCTCGCCAGGTGGTGTCCTCCGGTTGGTGCTTCCTCGCGGCGATGATCGTCGCGTACGGCTTCGCCAACATGCTGCAGTCGGTGGCCGCGGCGCGGACGACCCTGCACCACACCTTCGATCCGGGGCTGCTGCTGCGGCTGGCCAGCCAACGCACCTACCTGATCGGGCTGCTCTGCCAGGTCACCGGCTTCGTGCTGGCCTTCCTGGCCCGCCGGGACCTGCCGTTGTTCCTGGTCCAGGCCAGCGTGGCCGCCGGGCTGGGGGTGACCGCCGTACTCGGGGTGGTGGTGCTCAAGTGGCGGCTGCCCGCCGCCGAGGTGGGCCTGCTGGTGCTGCTCTTCGGGGGGATCACCGCGCTGGTGCTCTCCGCCCAGCCGGCGCCCTCCAAGGCCCTGGGCACCGCCGGGCTGGTCGCGCTGGGGGTGGCGCTGGTGGGCATCGCGGTGCTCGGCTTCTTCGCGGTACGCCTGCACGGTGCGCCCGGTTCGGTGGCGCTCGGCTCGCTGGCCGGGCTGGCCTTCTCCGCCGCCGCGGTCGCGGCCCGGCCGCTGGCCTCCGCGGCGTCGACCGAGGCGTTCGTCCGCGACCCGCTGCTCTACCTGCTGATCGCGCACTCGCTGGTCGGGCAGCTCCTGCTCGGCCTGGCGATGCAGCGCGGCTCCACCACCGCGGCGGTCGCGGCGATGGACGCGGCCGGGGCGGTGCCCGCCGCGATCGTCGGCCTGCTGCTGCTCAACGACAAGATCTGGCCGGGTCGGGAGTGGCTCGCCGCGACCGGCTTCCTGATCACCCTCGCGGCGGTGATCGGCCTGACCCGGTACGCCGAGCCACAGCACCACCACGCCCGGGCGCGGGCCCGGGAACGGGCGCTGGCCGCCGCCGGGTCGCGCAGGTGAGCGCTCAGGCCGCCTCGACCGGCTTGCGCCGGCGTACCACCCGCTCGTAGAGGCGCTCCAGGGCGCCGGCCGTCCGCTCCCAGGTGTAGCTGCACCGGACCCGGTCCACCGCGGCGTGCCCGTACGCGAACCGCCCGGCGTTGTCGGCGAGCAGCCGGCGCAGCGTCACGCCCAGCGTGCGGACGTCCCCCGGCGGCACCAGCCGACCGGTCACCTCGTCGACCACCGCGTCGGCGATGCCGCCCATCGCGTAGCCGACCACCGGCACGCCGCAGGCCATCGCCTCCAGCGAGACCCGGCCGGCCGAGGAGTAGTGCGGGGTGCAGGCCACCACGTCCGCCGAGCGGTACCAGGTGGCCATCTGGTCGTGCGGCACCGCGCCGACCAGCTTGACCTGGTCGGCGACGCCGGTGCGCTCGGCCAGCTCGCGCAGCCGGCGGGCCTCCGCGTGGGTGGCGAGCTGCTCGGGCGGCGGGCCGCCGGCGATCACCAGCTCGGCGTCGCCCACCAGCCGCATTGCCCGGATCAGGTCCTCCTGCCCGTGGCCGGCCGAGAGACCGCCCACGGAGAGGATCCGGGCCCGCTGGTCGCGCGGGGCCGCCTCGCCGTCGGGGTGGAACTGCTCGGTGTCCACGCCGGCCGGCACCATCGCCACCGAGGTGCGTTGCAGGCCCATCCGGGTCAGCTCGTCGACCTCGTCGTTGCACTGGGCGACGGCGATGTCGACCGCCCGGGTCAGCGCCCGCTCGAGCGGGATCCGCTCCCCCGGGCCGTCGTACTGGCGGCCGAGGTGGCGCAGCTGCTCGACGCCGAGCGAGTGGAAGGTCTGCACGACCGGGATGTCGGTTTCGCGGACCGCGTGCGCGGCGGCGAGCCCGCCGATCCAGTAGTGCCCGTGGACCACCTCGGGCGTCCAGTCCCCGGCCCAGCGGTCGGCCAGCCAGCGGCCGAATTCCGACACGTACGGGACCAGCTCGACGGTCGCGGTGGGCCGGGCCGGGCCGACGGGCACCCGTTCCACCCGGTAGCCGTCGACGTCGACGGTCTCCGGCAGGGTGGGGTCCTCGCGACGTTCGTAGACCCGCACGTCGTGGCCACGTCCGGCGAGTTCGGCGGCGACCCGGGCGATGTGCTCGTGGGTGCCGACGGCCCGGCCGTCGGTGTCCCTCGACGGGCCGGCGTGCGCGCAGACGAGGCCGACGCGCATGGTGCACCTCCATGCGATCTTCGAGGGATGGGTCCTCCGGTCAGAGCGTCCCATTAACCGCGCCCCGGGGAGCCGAAACCTGGCACTTCGGGAGCAGTCGCCGGAGCTGCCGGCACACCCGGCCCGGCAACCGGCGAATTGTGCCGGACGACACGGCCCCACCGGGCCCTCCCCGTCGATTCGCCGGCCCCCGCCCGCATGACCCGCCCCGCCCGGGGGTACCGCTCAGGAATGCCGCTGACCCGCACTCTTGCCGATGCCACCGTGGTGATCACCGGGGCCTCCAGCGGCATCGGCACCGCCACGGCGTACGCCCTCGCCCGTCGGGGCGCCACCGTCGTGCTCGCCGCCCGCAGTGCCGACGCCCTGGCCGAGGTCGCGCGGCACTGCCAGGACCTGGGCGGCCGGGCGTTGGCGGTACCCACCGACGTCACCGACCCGGCGGCCGTGGACCGGTTGGCCGCCCGCGCGGCGGCCGAGTTCGAGCACGTCGACGCCTGGGTCAACAACGCCGCGGTGAGCGCCGTGGGGCTCTTCGACGAGATCCCGGTGGCCGAGTTCCGCCGGGTGGTCGAGGTGAACCTGCTCGGCGCGGCCTACGGCACCCGGGCCGCACTGCCGTGGCTGGCCGCGGCCGGCGGCGGGGTGCTGGTGAACAACGCGTCCGTGCTGGCCGAGGTGGCCATGCCGTACCAGTCGGCGTACAACGCGACCAAGCACGGCATCCGCGGCCTGGCCGACACGGTCCGCCAGGAGCTGCGGGTGACCGGCCGGGGCAACATCTCCATCTGCACGGTGCTGCCCGCCACCATCGACACCCCGTTCTTCCGGCACGCCGGCAACCACAGCGGCCGGGAGCTGGTCCCGCCGCCGCCGGTCTACCCGCCGGAGGTGGTGGCCGAGACGATCGTCCGGCTGCTACGCCGGCCGCGCCGGGAGGCGTACGCCGGTGGGGCGGCCCGGCTGCTCGGCCTCCAGTGGCGGCTAGCGCCGGCGCTGGCGGAGCGGGCGCTCGGCTGGTACGCCCACCGGACCCAGTTCGGGCCGACCGGCGCGGCCGGGAGCAGCGGGAACGTCTTCCGCGCGGACGCCGAGGCGGAGCGGGACGGCGGCTGGCAGGGCCGACGCCGGCAACTGGTCCGGATGACCGCCGCCTTCGGGTTGGCGGCCGCCGGCACCGCGGTGGGCACGGTGGCCGCGATCAACCGACGATCACGGACGGACCGTCGATGAGCCCCGCAGAACGGCCGGATGCGCGCTCCCGCTCCGCCATGCACAATGGGACGATCATGCCGACGGACGCCCGATGCCTGGTGGAGGCGGACCAATCCTCCGCTGTCGTCCGGCTGAGCGGGGTCATCGAACCCACCGCCGTCGACCGGGTGCGCGACGCGCTGCTCGCCCGGCTCTGCGAACGGCCCGGCCCGATCGTGGTCGACCTGGCCCGGCTGCGCTCGGTCGGCCCCACGGCTGGCCGGCTGCTGGCCGAGGTGCGGCACGCGGTCGCCGGCTGGCCCGCGGCCGACCTGCTGGTGATCGACCCGGCCGGCACGGTGACCGGGCCGGTGGCGGACGAGCTGTCGATCTGGGCCACCCCCGACCAGGCGACCGCCGCGCTGGCCCGTACGCCGATGGCGGCGGTGCTCACCGCGGACCTGACGCCGACGGTCGCCGCGGCCCGGCAGGCCCGGGAGATGGTGCTCGACGGCTGCGCCCGCTGGGGGATGCCGGAGCTGGCCGAGCCGGGGTGCATCGCGGTGACCGAGATGGTCAACAACGTGGTGGCGCACGCGCTGACCCCGATGACGCTGCGGCTCGCCCCCCGGGACAGCTCCCTGCACATCGCGGTCCGCGACCACTCGCCGCGCCAGCCGTCGTACGCCGGGCTGGCCCCGCTCCACTCGGCCGGCGGCCGTGGCCTGCTGCTGATCGACACGGTGGCCCGCCGCTGGGGCAGCACGCCGGTGCCGGGCGGCAAGGTGGTGTGGTGTGTGCTGCACGTCGAGGACGAGGCTGCCTGCCAGGGCTGACTCATCCCGTTTCGTCCCGATCGCGCATCGGGTCGCCGGTTACCCCGGCCATGGCAGTGGGTAGTGATCAGCCATGCGCGACGACGAGTACCCGACCCCCCTGTCCGACCCCGAGTCCCTCGGCCTGCCCGACACCGCCGACGACGACTCGACCGCCAAGGACGACGTGCTGACCGGGCGCGAGGCGGACGGCCCGGACCCGGCCCAGCTGCCCGGCGACCGTACGCCGGTGGCCGTGGACCACTTCGGCACCACGGCCGACGAGCAGCTCCACGGCGAGTCGCTGGACTACAAGCTCGACCGTGAGCAGTACGAGCGGGCCGCCGACGATCCGCTGGCCGGCCCGGTCGACCCGGACATCGCCGCCGAGGCGGAGACCGAGCAGGCCGCCGCGCAGGCGCAGCTCGACGCCGACGTGATGAACCCGGGCCCCACCTCCGACCCGCACTCCCCGGTCTCGATCTACGACCACGGCCAGCTCGGCACGGTCGCCGACAGCCAGGTGGGCCGCCTCGTCGAGCCGGACGAGGGCGCGCACACCGACCAGGAGACCGACAACATCGCGTACGACGCGGGCGCGGCCGGGGGCGGCGCGACCGCCGAGGAGCTGGCGATGCACGAGACCCGGCCGCCGGAGTCGCACTGACCCGCCCGGCCGCTCAGCCGTCCAGCCCACGCTCGATCGCGTAGCGGGTCAGCTCGACCCGGTTGTGCAGTTGGAGCTTGCCCAGAGTGTTCTGCACGTGGTTCTGCACGGTGCGGTGGGACAGCCCGAGCCGCTCGGCGATCTGCTTGTAGGACAGCCCCTTCGCCACCAGGCGCAGCACCTCGGTCTCCCGATCGGTGAGCCGGGGTGCCGCGGCGTTCCGGGCGGTGTCCGGTCCGGCGGCGGCCAACCGCCGGTACTCGCCGAGCAGCAGCCCGGCCAGGCCGGGGGTGAAGACCGGTTCCCCGGCGGCGGTGCGCCGGACCGCGTCCAGGAACTCCGCCGGGGCGGCCGACTTCAGCAGGTAGCCGGTGGCGCCGGCCTTCACCGCGTCCAGGACGCTCTGCTGCTCGCCGCTGGCCGACAACATCAGTACCCGCACCTCGGGCAGCGCGGCGCGCAGGCCGTGGATCACCTCCACCCCGGAGACGTCCGGCAGCTGGAGATCGAGCACCACCACGTCGGGCCGGGCCGCGGCGGCCACCCGGACCGCCTGCCGCCCCTCGCCGCTCGTGGCGACCACGTGGTGGCCGGCCTCGGTGAGGTCCCGGGCCACCCCCTCGCGCCACATCGGGTGGTCGTCCACGACCATCACCCGGATCACCGCGTCCTCCTCGTTCATCCGTCGGCCTCCCGCCCACCGGCCCGGGGCCGGGGCACGACCAGTTCGATCTCGGTGCCCTCGCCGGGGGCGGAGACGATCCGCGCCGCGCCGCCCAGCTCGGCCAGCCGACCCCGGATGGACTGGGAGACGCCCAGCCGGCCCTGCCGGGCGGCCTCGGCCAGCCGACCCTCGGGGATGCCGGGCCCGTCGTCGCGGACCGACACGGTCACCGTCTCCCCCTCGTCCTCGACCAGCACCCAGGCCCGCCCGCCCGCGTGCCGGTCCACATTGTCCAGCGCCGCCGCGACGGCCGCGGCCAGCTCCCGGGCCGTCGCCGCGGGCAGCGGGACGGGGGTGGCCGGCGCGGCGACCTGCACGGCCGCCGACGCGTGCCGGCCGAGCAGGGTACGCAGGTCCAGCGCGCCGGTCGTGGTCGCGGGCCCGGTCGCCGGATCCACGCCGGCGATCAGCGCCCGCAGCGCCGCCTCCTGCTCGCCGGCCAGCCGGGCCAGTTCGCCGGCCTCCCCGTCGAGGTGGGCGCCGCGCCGCTGCACCAGCGCCAGCACCTGGAGCACCGAGTCGTGGATGCCTCGCGCGAGCCGTTCCCGCTCCCGGGTCGCCGCCTCCAGCTCGACCGCGCGCTGCAACCGTTCCTCGGCGGTCACCGCCAGCCGCGCGACGTGTCCGACGATCACCCCGGCGAGCAGCAGCAGGATCAGCCCGGTCAGCGACGAGGTGCTGATCCGTCCCCGGCTGGCGACGTCCGCCGCGCCGAGGAGCAGTGCGGCCACCGCGCCCCGGCGCCGGCCGCCGGAGACCGCCCAGGCCAGCACCGGTCCGCCCTCCCAGACCACGGCCAGGGTGGGCGTGCCGGTGGTGAGCGCCGCGCGGCCGACCACCCAGGGGGTGACGGCGAAGACCGCCAGCACGACACCGAGGTCGGCCAGGAGCAGCGGCCAGCCCCGGTGGGCCGGGCGGGCGTAACCGAACGCGGTCACCGCGGACCAGGCCAGCATCGCCAGCAGGACGGCGACGGCCGCGAAGGGGTGGGCGTACCGGGGGAAGTCGCGGACCACCAGCAGGCAGACGTACGCCAGCGAGGCGAACCGGAAGACGGCGACGGACCGCCAGAGCGGCACCTCGAACCCACCGGGCGACGACGGCATGGCCGCCACGATGCCACAGTCACCCCACGGGCCGGCCGGCTCGGCCGGTGCGTCCCCGAGAACCCTGACGTACGGTGGAAATGGCGCGCACATCTCCGGGAACCGCTGTCGGGACAGGCCCATGACGAACGCAGAACGACCCGCACGGCGTACGGTGGTGCCCATCGAACCTTCCCTCATCATCGCCGAGGCCTTCGATCAGGCACAGGTGACCGAGCTACGGCACTCGGTCATCTCCTGCGCGCACTCGGCGGGCCTGGGTGGCCAGCGGCTGGACGACTTCGTGCTCGCGGTCAACGAGCTGATCACCAACGCGGTGCGGCACGGCGGTGGGCAGGGCTGGCTGCGGCTCTGGCGGCAGCGCAGCGAGCTGGTCTGCGAGGTCTCCGATCACGGCCACGGGATCAGCAGCCAGCGGTTGAGCGACCGCCGGCGACCGGCCCCGGACACCGCCGGCGGCTGGGGGCTCTGGCTGGCCCGCGAGCTCAGCGACGCGATGGAGGTCGAGACCGGCTCCGCCGGCACCACGGTCCGGATTCGCGCCGTCTTCGGCTGACTCGGCCAATCAGCCGAAGAGCGCGCTGACCGACTCGCCGTTGTGGATCCGGCGCATCGCCTCGGCCAGCGCGGGCGCCACCGAGAGCACCTCCAGCTTCGGCACCCGCTTCTCGGCCGGGATCGGCACCGTGTTGGTGCAGACGATCTCCAGCACCCCCGCTTCGGCGCTGAGCCGCCGCAGCGCGTCGCTGGAGAAGAGCCCGTGCGTGCAGGCCAGCCGGATGGACCGGACGTCCCGCTCGCGCAGGTGGGCCATCAGCTCGACCACCGTGCTGCCCTTCGCGATCTCGTCGTCGAGGACGATCACATCCCGACCGGCGACGTCGCCGATGACCGTGCTGATCTCCACCCGGTCGTCGCTGAACCGCTGCTTCGCCCCGGCCGCGACGGGGGTGCCGAGCATCCGGGCGAACGCGGCGGCCTCCTTGGCGTTGCCCAGGTCCGGCGAGACCACCACCGTGTTGGCGAGATCGTGGCCCTTGAAATGGGCGGCCAGCTCGCGCAGCGCGTGCAGGTGGTCCACCGGAACGCTGAAGAAGCCGTGCACCTGCGGCGAGTGCAGCGTCATGGCCAGCACCCGGTGGGCTCCGGCCGAGGTGAGCAGGTCGGCGACGAGCCGGCCGCCGATGGAGATCCGTGGCGCGTCCTTCTTGTCCGACCGGGCGTACGCGTAGTGCGGCAGCACCACGGTGATCCGGCCGGCCGACGCGCCCCGGGCGGCGTCGATCATGAGCAGTAGCTCGACCAGGTTCTCCTGCACCGGCGGCACGAGCGGCTGGATCAGGAAGACGTCCCGTTCCCGGCAGTTCGCCTGGAGCTGCACCTCGAGGCAGTCGTTGGCGAACCGGGAGACCCGGACCGGGTGGAGCGGGACGCCCAGGTGGGCGCAGATCTCGGCGGCGAGTTCGGGATGGGCGGTACCACTGAACACGGCGATGTCACGCACGGTCTGAGATCGTACGGCCGCGCAGCGGTTCTCGGGCCGCGCCCCGGCCGGGTACGGTGCCGCAATGACCGGAGAGTACGTCGCCGCCATCGATCAGGGCACCACCTCGTCCCGGTGCCTCGTCTTCGACCGCGCCGGGGAGATCGTCTCCGTGGCGCAACGCGAGCACCGGCAGATCTTCCCCCAGCCCGGCTGGGTGGAGCACGACGCCGAGGAGATCTGGGACAACGTCGAGCAGGTGGTCCGCGACGCGCTGGCCGACGCCGGCATCGGGCCGCAGTCGCTCGCCGCGGTCGGCATCACCAACCAGCGGGAGACCACCGTGGTCTGGGACCGGGCCACCGGCCGGCCGGTGGCCCACGCGATCGTCTGGCAGGACACCCGCACCGGGCCGCTGCTGCGCGAGCTGGACGAGCGGTACGGCGAGGAAAAGCTGCGCCACCGCACCGGGCTGACCCTGGCCACCTACTTCGCCGGACCGAAGCTGCGCTGGCTGCTCGACCACGTCGAGGGGCTGCGCGAGCGCGCCGAGCGGGGCGAGGTGCTCTTCGGCACCATGGACAGCTGGCTGATCTGGAAGCTCACCGGACGGCACGTCACCGACGTGACCAACGCCAGCCGGACCATGCTGATGGACCTGGAGACCCTCGACTGGGATCCGGAGCTGCTGGACGCGCTGGGTGTGCCGGCGGCGATGCTGCCGGAGATCTGCTCGTCGGCGGAGGTCTACGGCACCGCCGAGGGGGTGCTCGCCAGGGTGCCGGTGGCCAGCGCCCTCGGCGACCAGCAGGCCGCCCTGTTCGGGCAGACCTGCTTCCGGCCGGGTGAGGCGAAGTGCACCTACGGCACCGGCAGCTTCCTGCTGCTCAACACCGGCGGGAGCCCGGTCGCCTCCCGGCACGGCCTGTTGACCACGGTCGCCTACCGGATCGACGGGCACCCGGCCGTGTACGCGCTGGAGGGGGCGATCGCGGTCACCGGCTCGCTGGTGCAGTGGCTGCGGGACAACCTGGGGCTGATCGCCAGCGCGGCGGAGGTGGAGGAACTGGCCGGCACGGTCGAGGACAACGGCGGCTGCTACGTCGTACCGGCGTTCTCCGGGCTCTTCGCCCCGCACTGGCGCAGCGACGCACGGGGGGTGATCGCCGGGCTGACCGGCTACATCACCAAGGGACACCTGGCCCGGGCGGTGCTGGAGGCCTCGGCCTGGCAGACCCGCGAGGTGGTCGACGCGATGAACGCCGACTCGGACGTGGCGCTGCGCCGACTGCGGGTGGACGGCGGGATGACCGCCAACGAGCTGCTGATGCAGTTCCTCGCCGACGTGCTGGACGTGCCGGTGGTCCGCTCCCGGATCACCGAGACCACCTGCCTCGGCGCGGCGTACGCCGCCGGCCTGGCGGTCGGCTTCTGGCCGGACCTGGACACCCTGCGGGAGCAGTGGCGCTCCGACGCCCAGTGGGAGTCGCGGATGGACCCCGCGCACCGGGAGCGGGAGCTGCGGCAGTGGCGCAAGGCGGTGCGGCGGACCCTGGACTGGGTGGAGTGATCACTCCCAGCGGTTGCCGGTGAGCCGCTCGTAGACCTCGACGTAACGGGCCCGGGTCGCCTCGACCACCTCGGCCGGCACCTCCGGCGCCGGGGCCTGCTTGTCCCAGCCGCTGCCGGTCGCCCAGTCCCGGACGTACTGCTTGTCGTAGGAGAACTGGGCGCGGCCCGGCTGGTACGACTCGGCCGGCCAGTACCGGGACGAGTCGGAGGTGAGCACCTCGTCGCCGAGGACCAGGCTGCCGTCCGGCGCCCAGCCCAGCTCGATCTTGGTGTCGGCGACCAGGATGCCCCGGTCGGCGGCGAGTTCGGCGCCGCGCCGGTAGACGTCGAGGGTGATCTGCCGCAGCCGCTCGGCGGTCTCGGCGCCGACCTTGTCCACCACCTCGGCGTAGGTGATCGGCTCGTCGTGCTCGCCCACCGGCGCCTTGCTGGACGGGGTGAAGATCGGCTCGGGCAGGATGGCTGCCTCGACCAGGCCGCGCGGCAGCGGCACGCCGGAGACCGCGCCGGTGCGCTGGTACTCGGCGAGCCCCCCACCGGTCAGGTAGCCCCGGGCGACGCACTCGATCGGCACCATGTCGAGCCGGCGGCACCGGATGGCCCGCCCGGCGAACTCGGCCGGCACGTCGGTGGCCGAGATGACGTGGTTGGGCACCAGGTCGGCGAGCTGATCGAACCACCACAGCGACAGGGCGGTGAGCAGCCGGCCCCTGTCCGGGACGGGCGTCGGCAGCACCACGTCGTAGACGGAGATGCGGTCCGAGGCGACGAGGATGAGGTCGTCCCCGTCGGCGTACACGTCCCGGACCTTGCCCGAGTGCAGAAGTTCCACGCGGCCTAGTACACCACGCGGCGTGGGGACGCCCGGCGCGACCACCGGGCGTCCCGCCGTCGGCCGGCGCCGCGGTCCGGGGCGCCCTGGTCCGGCGGGCGTTGACACCCGGGCGGAACTCCTGCGTGAATGGTTCGGCCGTCGCCCACCATGTCACCTGGAGCACCATTTTGCCCGTCGCCCGCATTCCGCTGCCCCGGCCCGCCGACCCGGCCCGGCGACGGCTGCTCGGCGCGCTGCTCGGGGCGCCGGTGCTCGCCGCCGGTGGGCTCACCGGTTGCAGCGAGGAGCAGGTGGCGCCGGCGCTGGAGGGGCCGATCGAGCTCTCCGTCTTCTGGTGGGGCGGCACCCGACGGGCGCAGGCCACCGAGCGGGCCCTGCGGCTCTACTCCGCGCGCAATCCCCGGGTCAGCTTCCGGGTCACCTGGCAGGCGCAGGCCGGCTACTACGACCGGCTGGCCACCCAGGCGGCCGGCGGCAACGTGCCGGACCTGTTCCAGATCGACGACACCGTGCTCGCCGAGTACGCCCAGCGGGGCATCGCGCTCGACCTCAGCGGCTACGTCGCCGACCGTCGGCTCGACGTGACCGGCCTGCCGCCCGGGCTGGCCGACTACGGCAAGCTGGACGGCCGCACCTACGGCATCGCCGCGGCGCAGACCCACGCCGCCGTGGTCTACAACAAGGACCTGCTGCGCCGGCTCGACGTGCCCGAGCCGACCACCGGGATGTCCTGGAACGACTACCTCGACTGGGCCGCCCGGGTGACCCGGGCCAGCGGCGGCCGGGTCGCCGGCACCATGGACCCCTCCGGCGACCAGCGGGCCCTCTGGCTCTGGCTGCGCGGCAAGGGCGGCAAGTTCTACCAGGGGCGGCAGCTCGGCTTCGGTTCCGGCGCGCTGCTCGAATGGTTCGAGACCTGGCAGCGGGCCCGGACCGACCGGGCCACCCCGGCGGCGGCGCTGGTCGACCGCGCCGACGGCAGCGACCCGACCCGCCAGCTGGTGGTCACCGGGCACACCGCCGCCTCGTTCGCCTGGTCGCACCAGCTTCCCGACCTGCAGCGGTACACCGACGACGAGCTGGCCCTCGTGGCCCTCCCCGGCCCGCCCGCGGCGCAGTGGGACCGGGCCGCGATGTACTGGGCCGGTTTCCACGGCAGCCGCCACCCGGGCGTGGTGGCCGACGTGATCAACTTCCTGACCACCAACACCGAGGCCGGACGGATCCTCGGCACCGAGCGGGGCCTACCCGCCAGCCTCCCGGTACGACGGGCCGTCACCCAGACCCTCGACGACCCGATCCTCCGCCGCGTCGCCGCCCTCGGCGAGGCGCTCGCCGACCAGGTCGGCCCCGCGCCCGCGCCACCCCCGAAGGGGCACGCCCAGGTGCGTACCCTGCTCGCCGCGTCGGCGCGCAACATCCGCTCCGGCCGCGCCGGGGCACGGGCCACCACGTCGCTGTTCATGGCCCAGGCCCAGGCGGCGCTGGCCCGCTGAGGCCACCGGGGCGACCCGGGACCGTGGCGTGCCGCCCGACGGCGCCGGGCGGCACGACGCGGGTCAGCGCGGTGGCCTGTTGCGACGGTTACGCAACAGCACCACCACCAGCAGGACGATGGCACCCACCACCACGAGGCAGCAGAGCAGGCCGACGCCCCCACCACCGCGGGACCGCCGCCGGGCGGCCTCCACCACCAGTTCGCCCGAACCCGTGGACGCCCACGCCGCCACCGGTACGAACACCGAGAGAACGACCGCACCGAGGACCGCGCTCAGCCGGCCCCACCACTTGTTCCAAGAAGACATGGCCCCATCCTCGCCGAGCGGGGCAACCCAGGCACGGTGGATGCGACACCATCGCCGGATGGGAGGGCGGGGCGGGACCGGACACGGCGAAGGCCCCGGAGCGAACTCCGGGGCCTTCGTCGAGAAGTAGCGGGGACAGGATTTGAACCTGCGACCTCTGGGTTATGAGCCCAGCGAGCTACCGAGCTGCTCCACCCCGCGTCGACTTCATAAGACTAGCGCATCCCGGCAGCGGAGATCAGCCGGGTCACCCGATTCGCCGAAAGACCAGGTCAACGCCGTGCCACGCGCCAACAGGGCCGGCTCCGGCCCGCTGGCGCCGGCACCGGACGGGCGCCCGGCGGGGCAGGTGCCCGGCGCGGGCGGGCACCTGGCCGAGACAGAAAACGGCCCCGAGGATCAGATCCTCGGGGCCGTTTCCGTTCGTAGCGGGGACAGGATTTGAACCTGCGACCTCTGGGTTATGAGCCCAGCGAGCTACCGAGCTGCTCCACCCCGCGTCGGCCCGCTAACCGTAGCGCACCGACCGCCGGGGCCGCAAAACGGGGCTCCGGCCCCGTCACTCCCACCAGTTGCGGACCGCGTCCACCGCCCGGCGGCTGTCCGCGTCGACCTGGCTCCGCGGGCTGGACGTCCCCTCCCAGCCCTGCTCCCAGAGCACGGTCACCACGTCCCCGATCCGGACCGCCCGGACCAGCCGGACCTCGTCCTCACCGTTTGGCTGGCCGTTGACGTCGAGGAAGGGCCGGCGCAGCTCGAACAGCACCGACTCGTCGCCGTAGCCGGCGCTGTCCAGCAGCCGCTGCCGGGACGTCACGCCCGGCGCCCCGGACACCTCCTGCTCGGGGCAGTCCCGCACCGCCTTCCGGAGCGCGGCCAGCGCGTCCACCGCCCGCCCGGGACCGTAGATGGTGATGCTGTGCCGGTAGCTGCCGTCCGGGACGTACCCCTTCGGGGTGTCGGCCAGCTTGAACGCCAGCGTCCGGGCACGCCGCTGGACGACCCCGGACCCGCCGGGCTCCGCACCGCAGAGCGCCGGCAGCACCGGTCCGGAGCGGAACGCCGGCGTCATGCCGGTGCTGTTCGCCACCGCCAGGTCGAAGAAGGCACGGTCGGGGATCGAGGTGGGCGTCCGGGCGCTCGACGACGCCCCCGGCGCCGACATCGAGGTGCCGGGCGCGGTCCGGGAGGTCGACCCGGTCGGCCGCGGCGACCCCGTCGGGGCGGCCGGCGACGGAGCGGTCGCCGGCTGCGCCGGCGACACCGAGGGCGGCGCGGGGGTGTCGGCGGGCGGCCCCACGGGCGTGGTCGCCCCGGCGGTGAGAACGAAATGACTGCCCACGGCCGTGCCGGCGACCAGCACCGCCGCGGCGAGCGCGCCCACCGCGACCCGGGTACGGGCCTGGCGGTCCGCGTGCCGACGGACCTGGTCGGGCGGGATCAGACCGCGCGGGTCCGTGTCGTCGGCCAGCGACCGGTAGAAGCGGTCCAGTTCACGCGACATCGTTCACCTCCAGCTCCTTGGCGGAGACACCCGGCAGCAGCTCGGCGAGGCGCGACCGGCCCCGGGACAGCCAGGACTTCACGGTTCCGGTGGGTACCCCGGTCTCCCGGGCGATCTCCTCCACCGGCATGTCGAACAGGTAGTGCAGGGCCAGCGCCTGCCGCTGGTTGGTCGGCAGCTGCCGCAGCGCGGAGACCAGCAGGACAGTGTCCTCCCCCGGTGGTCGGACGTCCTCCGGCGGCCCGTGCCGGCTCACCGCCGTCCGCCAGCCGCGCAGCCGCCGGAACCGGTCCGCCGCCAGCCGGCTCACCACCAGCCGCAGCCACGCCTCCGGTGCGGGATGTTCGGCCAGCTTCGCCCACTGTCGCCACGCCCGGGCGTACGCCTCCTGCACGAGATCCTGGGCCTCGCCGTGGTCGCCCGCCACCGCGTGGCCGTACCGGAGCGTCCGTGCCGAGGTGCTCCGGTAGAACTCGTCGAAGCTGCGCTCGTCCCTCATGCCCGCATCAGGCCTCCCCCGCTTTCTTAGCGCCTGCACTGGAGACGGTGGACGGAGCTCCCGGGTTGCGGCGTACGGTCGGAAAAGCGACGGAGCCCGCGACCCGGACGGGTCGCGGGCTCCCCCGGAGAGCGGCTCGGTGGGCGGTCAGCCGCCGGGCGAAGGGCTGCCGCCGGGTGCCGTACCCGACGAACCGGCCTGTTGGGCCTGCTGGAACGCGGTCATCGCCTCGTCCAGGGCCTTCAGCGCGCGGCCGTACCGCTCGAAGTCGCCGGACGTCTGCGCGGCCTTGACCTCGGCGATCGCCGACTGCACCCGCTCGGCGGCGGCGGACAGCTCACCGCCGGGCGGCGGCGGGGTGGCCGTCGCGGACGGAGTAGGCGTCGGCGTCGCCCCGCCCTGCGGCGGCGGTGGGTTCGCCCCGCCCGGCGGAGGCGGCGGGGTGGTCCCCTGGCCCGCCCTCTTGCCCTGCTCGACGAGCTGCTTGATGCCGTCGGTCAGGTTGTTGGCCAGCACCACGTAGGAGCCGCCGTCGCCGTACGAGAGGAGCACCCGCTGAAGGAGCGGGTATGCGTCCTGGTTGTTGCTCTTCACGTAGACGGGCTCGACGTAGAGCATCCCGTTGCCGAACGGCAGCGAGAGCAGGTTGCCGTACTGCAACTGGGCCTGACCGCCCACCGAGAGCACGTTGAGGCGCTCCCGGATGTCGCCGTTGTTGGTCATCTGCTGGTGCACCTGGACCGGCCCGGAGACCCGGGTCTGGTCGGGCAGCTCCAGGACCTCCAGCTTCGGCCGGCCGTCGACGTACGACCCGGAGATCAGCGCGGCCAGGTTCTGCCGGCCGTTCGGGGTGACCGCCGCGGTGAGCTGGAAGCGCGCCGTTTCCTGCCCGGGGAACTGGGTGAACAGGTAGTACGGCGGCTGCTTCTGCCCGCTGTCCGGCGCGTCCGGCACGTTCGGGACCTGCCAGAAGTCCTGGCCGGAGTAGAAGTCGCCGGGATCGGTCACGTGGAACTTGGTGAGCAGGTTGCGCTGCACCTTGAACATGTCGGCCGGGTAGCGGAAGTGCTCCGCCAGCTCCGCCGGGATGGCGGTCTTCGGCAGCACCAGGTCGCCGCCGAACGCCTTGTTCCACGCCTTGAGCACCGGGTCGTTGTCGTCGAACTCGTAGAGCCGCACGGTGCCGTCGTACGCGTCGACGGTGGCCTTCACCGAGTTGCGCATGTAGTTGACGTTCTCCCGGGCCAGCTGGAAGGTGCCCCGGTTGGTCAGCTCGTCGGTGGTCTCCTGCTGGAGGTTGATCCGCTCGGCGTACGGGTAGGTCGCGGCCGTGGTGTAGCCGTCGACGATCCACTGGATCCGCCCGCCCACCACCGCCGGGTACGGGTCGCCGTCGAGGGTGAGGAACGGCGCGACCTTCTCCACCCGGTCCCGGGGGTTGCGCACGTACAGCAGCTTGGAGTTGTCGTTGACCGCCCCGGAGAGCAGGAAGTTCGACTCCTGCTCCTTGATCGAGTAGAGCAGCCGGCGGGCGAACGAGCCGATCTCGACGCCGCCCTCGCCGGTGTACGTGTAGTACTGCTCGCCACCGGTGGTCGGGGTGGGCCGGTCGAACTCGGCGTTCTTGTCCTTGGCGGTCTGGCCGACGATCGCGTAGTCGTCGGCCTCCATCCGCTCGCCGTAGTAGATCCGCGGCTGGCTGGCCGGGATCTGCTCGGCCTGGGAGGAGCACGCCTCCTGCGCCTTCTCGCCGAGGAAGCCGGAGACGAAGTACGGCTGGCCGCCGCAGACCACCTGGTTGGCCGGGGCGCCCACGAGGCCGTACCCGTGGGTGTAGACCGTGTGCCGGTTGATCCAGTTGTTGTTGGGCAGCTCGCCGTAGTTGATCTCACGGACACCGACCACGTAGTCGGAGGTCTTGTTCGCCACCGCGTACCGGTCGATGTCCAGCTTCGGGCCGAAGTCGTAGAAGCCGCGGACCTGCTGGAGCTGGGTGTACGTCTCGGAGACGAGCTGCGGGTCGAGCAGCCGGGCGTTCGGCACCACCGAGGTGTCGGTGGCCAGGCTCGCCGGCGGGGTGAGGTTGCTGGCCGCGTACCCGGTGGTCTTCGTGCCGCCCAGGCTGAACGCGGCCCGGGTCGCCTCGATGCTCCGGTTGATGTACGGCGCCTCCTTGTCCCGCGCGCTCGGCTTGACCTCGAAGGTCTGCACCGCCCACGGGTAGATGCCGCCGATGGCGACGGCGGAGACGCCGAGCAGGGCCAGCGCGATGCCCGGCCAGACCAGGTTCCGCATCACCGCGTTGGAGAACACGATGATCGCGATGGCCACCACGATCGAGATGTAGGCCAGGATCTCCTTGGCCGGCAGCAGCGCGTTGACGTCGGCGTAGCCGGCGCCGTACAGCTTCGCCCCCTCGTTGTACTCCAGCAGCATCGCCCGCCGGTCCAGCACGTACGCGATGGCCTTGAGCAGGACGAAGACCGCGACGAGCGTGCTCAGGTGGGCCCGCGCGGCGTTGGTCATCCGGTCGCCGACGCCCTGGAGCCGCACGCCGCCGAAGACGTAGTGCACCGCCAGGGCGCCGAGCAGGGCGAGCACCACCGCGGTGAAGCCGACCCCGAGCAGGTAGCGCCAGAAGGGCAGCTGGAAGACGTAGAAGCCGACGTCGATGCCGAACTCCGGGTCCTTCACGCCGAAGTCGCCGCCGTTGCGGAAGAGCAGCCACTGGTTCCACCGGCTCTGCGCGGAGAGCCCGGCGAAGAGGCCGAGGACCGCGGCGGTCAGGCCGATCCAGGTGCCGATCCGGGGGCTGATCAGCATCCGGTACCGCTCGAGGGTGGCCTGTTCCAGCGAGTGCGGCCGCAACGCCGGCCGCAGCCGGTACGCCAGCCACAGGTTCAGCCCGACGAATGCGGCCATGCCGAGGCCGACGGCGAGGAAGAGCGTCAGCCGGGTGAGCAGCACCCCGGTGAAGACCTGGGTGTAGCGGACCTCGGAGAACCAGAGCCAGTCCGTCCACGCCTGTACACCCCAGCCGAGCAGGGTGAAGAGCACGAACACCCCGACCAGGACCCCGATGGTGACGCGTCCGCGCCGACTCATCCTCGGCAGGGGGCTGCTACGCATGACCACTGTTGGCTCCGCACGCTCGATGTGATCGGCTCCGGACAGGCACTCAGAGTACGGGGTCTTCCTGAACGTGTCGGGCCAAGGTCATGCCGCCTGCGCGGAGCCGGCCGGAAGGGCCCGGTCAGCACCGGGTCGGCTGTCCCCCGGCGCGCAACGTCTCCAGCGCGGTCAGCGCCTCGTCCAGCGAGCCGACCTTCAACAACGGCAGGTCGGGCTGCGGGTTGCGGACCGCCTCGGCGCAGTTGTCCGCCGGAACCAGGAAGACCTTGGCGCCGGCCTTCTTCGCTCCGACGAGCTTCTGGGCGATGCCGCCGATCGGGCCGACCCGGCCCTCGTCGTCGATGGTGCCGGTGCCGGCGATGACCTTCCCGCCGGTCAGGTCGGCCGGTTCGAGCTTGTCGACGATGCCGAGGGCGAACATCAGCCCGGCGCTCGGGCCGCCGATGTTGTTCAGGTCGATCCGGAGGGTGAAGGGGTGCGGCTGCCGCTGCTCGGGCACCAGCCCGATCCGCGGCCGGCCGTCCTGCTCGCGGCTGGTGACCGTGGCGGTGCCGGGCACGCCGTCGCGGGTGTAGCCGATCTTCAGCGCGGTGCCGGCCGGCTTGCCCCGGACCAGCTCGACCAGCTTGGTCGCGGTGGTCACCTTCGTCCCGTCGACGTCGGTGATCACGTCACCCGCCTTGAGCAACCCGTTGGCCGGGCCGTCGGTGGCCACCTCCTTCGCCACCACCTGCACCGGGTACCCCAGTTCCACGAGCGCGGCGGTCTCGGCGCTGGTCTGCGAGTTCTCGAAGTCCTCGGCGTTGCGCTTCTCCACCTCCTCCTGGCTCTCCCCGGGCGGGTAGACCAGCTCGCGCGGCACCACCGCCTCGTCCTTCGAGAACCAGCCGGCCAGTGCCGCCCGCAGCTTGACCGTCGGCTGCACGCCGACCGTGGTCATCCGCAGCTGACCGGCGGAGGTGGACGTCGACCGGCCGGTGACCTGGATGACCTCCTTGCCGTCCGAGGTGCCCAGGGTGTTGACCGTCGGCCCGGGGCCGAGCACCACGTACGGGATGGGCGCGCCGAGCACGCCGATGCTCAGCAGGGTGGTGAGCAGAGCACCGAGGAGGACGGTCACGCCGCGACGTCTCATGCGGCAGAGCGTACCGATCGGGGCCCGGCGCACCGGCGGGCCGACGCCGACTTCGCCCTCAGCGCAACGCCGACGGCGGCGACCTGGGGTGCGGCGCGCGTACCGTAGACCCCGTGCCTGATATTCCGTTCGGTTTCGCGCTTCCGGGTGGGCAACCACCAGACCCCAACGATCCCGCGCAGATGCAGCAGTTCATGTCGCAGTTGCAGCACCTGCTCTCCGCGCCGGGCAGCGGGCCGGTGAACTGGGACCTGGCCCGGCAGGTGGCCGCCAGTCAGCTCGCCGCCACCGGCGACCCGATGGCGTCGCCCTACGAGCGGCACGCCGTCGAGGAGGCGCTGCGCCTGGCCGACCTCTGGCTGGAGCCGGCGTCGGCCTGGCCCACCGGCATTCGCACCTCGGTGGCCTGGAACCGCAACGAGTGGATCTACAAGACGCTGGACGTCTGGCGCAAGCTCTGCGACCCGGTGGCCAGCCGCATGGTCAACGCGATGGGTGACCTGGTGCCGCCGGAGGCGCGCGCCCAGCTCGGCCCGATGCAGTCGATGGTCGCCACCCTGGGCGGGGCGCTCTTCGGCGGCCAGCTTGGCCAGGCGCTCGGTCAGCTCGCCGCGGAGGTGCTCTCCGCCGGCGACATCGGCCTGCCGCTGGGGCCGGCCGGCACGGCCGCGCTCATCCCGGCCAACATCCGGGTGTACGGCGAGGGCCTGGAGCTGCCCGAGGACGAGGTCCGTCTCTACGTGGCCCTGCGCGAGGCGGCCCACCAGCGGCTCTTCGAGCACGTCCCGTGGCTGCGCGGGCACGTGCTGACCGCGGTGGAGAACTACGCCTCGGGCATCCGGGTCAACCGGGAGGCGATCGAGGAGGCGATGGGCCGGGTCGACCCGACCGACCCGGAGTCGATGCAGGCGATCGCCCTGGAGGGCATCTTCACGCCGGAGGACACCCCGGCGCAGAAGGCCTCACTGGCCCGACTCGAGACGGTGCTGGCGCTGGTCGAGGGCTGGGTCTGCCACGTGGTCGACAACGCCGCCGCCGACCGGCTGCCCAACGTGGTACGCCTCGGCGAGGCGTTCCGGCGTCGCCGGGCGGCCGGCGGCCCCGCTGAGCAGACCTTCGCCGCCCTGGTCGGCCTGGAGCTGCGGCCCCGCCGGCTGCGCGAGGCGTCCGCGCTCTGGGCGGCACTCACCGAGCACCGGGGCATCGCCGGCCGGGACGCGATCTGGGGCCACCCGGACCTGCTCCCCTCGGACGAGGACTTCGCCGACCCGGTGGCGTTCGCCACCGCCCGCGCCGACCTGGACGACGAGCTGGCCAACTTCGACTTCACCGCCCCGGGCGGCCCGGAGGAGCAGGCGCCGGGCGGCGACGCCCAGCCCGGCCCGGACGACCCCGACAAGTCCTGACGTACCCCACCCCGGCCGGGCCCGCGCAGCACCCGCGGCCCGGCCGGCGGTCTGCCCACCCCCCGCTCCGCCAGCCCTACCCGCAGCAGCAGCCATCGCGGCGCCCGTCCCCGTCCCCGTCCCCGTCCCCGTCCCCGTCCCCGTCCCCGTCCCCGTCCCCGTCCCCGTCCCCGTCGCCGTCCCCGTCCCCGTCGATCTTGCAGTTTCGGCCCCGACACAGGGCGCAAAAGCCGCAAAAGAGGGGCCGGAAGTGCAAGATCGCGCGGGGTTGCGCGCCTGCTGGGGTCCCCCGGGCGCCGGGTCGGAGGGCTGGTCGGGGTGGGCGGCGGTCAGTGGGGGTGGGGGGAGAGTAGGGCGCGGGTGGCCTCCCAGCCCTCGACGGCCGGGTTGAGGGCGGCCAGGTCGGCCGGCCCGCGCAGCCGCCGCCAGGGAGCCGTCACCGCGACGTCGCCCGGTTCCGGGGCCGCGCGGCGGACGTCCGCGGGCAGCCCGGCGTCCAGGTCGACCGGCGGCAGCCAGGCGGGCGCCGGGAGCCGGACGGCCACCCCCAGCAGCCCGGGGCCGGCGCCCTCGACCGGCGCGACCGCGACGGGCCGGGTGGTGAGCGGCCGGAGCAGCTTGCCGAGGGTGAGCCCGGGCAGGTCCGGGGCGTCGGCGGCGACGACCGCCGCCTGGTCGTGACCGGTCAGGGCGGCCAGCACGGCGTTGACGGTCGGCTCGGCCACCTCGTGGACGGCGGTTCCCGGCCAGACCACCGCGTCGGCGAGCCACCGGTCGGCCGGGGTCACCGCCACCGCCGTCTCCACCTCGCTGAGTGTGGCGAGCAGGTCGACCACGTCCTCGGCCAACGCCGTCCGCCAGCGCACGGGGTCGATGCCCGGCGGCGACCAGGCCACCGGGCCGAGCAACGCCACCACCACACGTCGAGCCACGCCCCCGACCCTAGTGCGCCGCCCCGCCCACCGGCGCGGCCCGCCCCGCGCGACGCGCCGCCCGGCGGAGGGCGGCAGCGCCGCAGGACGCACGGGGCCCGGCCAAGCCGAGGCCGGGCCAGTCGGGGACCGGCTTAGCCGAAGGCTGGCCCAGCCAAGGGCCGGGCCAGCGGAGGACCGGGCCAGCGGAGGACGGGCCAGCGGAGGACCGGGCCAGCCGGGGACCGGGCCAGCCCCAGGGCCGGGTCAGCCGAGGGCCGGCTCAGCGGGGACCGGGACGGCGGAGGCGGCGGCGACGCCCTCCAGGTAGCCGCGGGCCCGCTCGGTCTTCGGGTACCGACCGACCAGCGCCCAGAACCGGGCGTTGTGGCTGGGCACGATGAGGTGGGCCAGCTCGTGCAGCAGGACGTAGTCGAGCACCCAGTCGGGCATGTCCTGGAGGCGGTGCGAGATCCGGATGGTGCGGTCGGCCGGGGTGCAGGAGCCCCAGCGGCCGTTCTGGTTGGTGACCCACCGGACGCTGCTCGGCAGGGCCTCGCGGCCGTGCTCGGCGAGATACAGGTCGATCAGGCGCTGGGCGCGGTCGAGCAGCTCGGTGTCGGAGCGGGCCAGCCGCCCCTCTCGGGCGGCGAGCCGGGCCAGCATGCGGTCGACCCACTCGCTCTCCTCGGCGCGGGAGAACTGGTCCGGGATGAGCACCACGACCCGTTCGCCGTCGCGGTAGGCGGACACCGTGCGTCGCCGGCGCTGACTGCGCCGTACCTCGACGACCGGCTTCCGCTGCGCTGCCATCAGTGGGCCGCGCAGCCGTGCTTTCCTGCCACGAGGGAAAGCTAATGCGTACTGACCAGGGGTCCGCAAGAGTCAACACCCTGACACGCGCCCGGAAAGTGGTGGTTGGTCGTGGGGCGTCCGAAAAAAACTGCGGGTGACCATGCGGGCCAGGCCCGATCACCCTTCGTGGCGATCGGGCGAGCATCCGTTCGCTTACCAGACCACCGTAGGTGATCTCCCGCTCGGACGCCGCTCGACCCCCGCTCGGGGTCGTCTGAACGGCTTCATGCGGCGTGTCCCCGGCAAACTCACTTATCCCGCCTATTTCGGGATGCACACTCTCGACGTCGACTTCCTCACAGTGTCGATGCACAGCTGACATGGAACTGCCCAGAGCTGGGTAGGGTCCGCCAACCAGCGGTCACGTGGGTGGCCGCGGAGAAGGCCCAGCGCCGGCGCCCCGCGTGGCCCGCCGCAGGGAGACCCGCCAGGCTGACGTGCCCGGCGGACGAGACGAGGAGGGCTATCGTGGCCGACCAGGCCCAGACGACCTACAACGGTTACTGCGTGAAGTGCAAGGAGAAGCGGGACTTCGAGGGGCACATCGAGGTCTCGAAGACCGGTATGAACATGGCGAAGGGCAAGTGCCCGGTATGCGGCACAACAGTGAACCGCATCCTGGGCAAGGCGAAGGTCTGACCCGTTCGGACTTCGGGGGAGGGGTGGCCAGACTGGCCACCCCTCCCCCGTTCACGTCCGGGGCGAACCGCCCTGTCGGCTGCGCGACACCGCCGTCGACGGGCTGTGGATAACCCGCGTTTTCCTGTGGAGAACGCGGGACAGCCGACGGCGCACCTGTGGACAACGATCGACGGAGAGCAGGGATTCGGTCACGATTCGTCGTCATGAGCCGTACGCCGTCGCTTCCCGCCGCGCCGCCCCGCCCGACCCTGCTGCCCGGGCTGGCCCGGCTCTGGCGGGACCGGCACACCCTCCAGCTCGGCCTGGAACCGGGCCGCGCCGTCCTGCTGGAGGTGGCCGATCCGCGCGCCGCCCGACTGCTCGACCTGCTCGACGGCAGCCGCAGCGAACGAGGCGTGCTGGCCCAGGCGGCGCGTGCCGAGATCGGCCCGGAGGCCGCCCGCGGCCTGCTCGACACGCTCCGCGCGGCCGGGCTGGTCGTACCTGCACACACGCTGCTTCCGCGCGACCTGGCCGGCCCGGCGCGGGCCCGGCTCGCCGCGGAGGCCGGGGCGCTCGCCCTGACGGCGCCCGCGCTGCCCGGCACTCCGGCCCAGGTGCTGCGCCGGCGGCGGGCCGCCCGGGTGACGGTGACCGGCGCCGGCCGGCTCGGCGCACCCGTCGCCGTCGCGCTGGCTCAGGCCGGGGTGGGACAGGTGGCCCCCGAGCTGACCGGCCCGGTCCGCGCCGCCGACCTGGTCGGCACCGGCCTGGCGGCGGTCGACGTCGGGCGGCCGCTGGCGGCCGCCGTCCGGGCCGCGATCGACCGCGTCGCCCCCGGTACGCGGACCCGCCCGCCCGGGCGGGGCCGGGTGGAGCTGGTGATCCACCTCGGCACGGACCGCCCGGCCGCCCTGCTCGCCGCCGGTCATGCCCAGCGTCGCCAACCGCACCTGCTGCTCGGCCTGCGCGAGGGCGTACCGGTGATCGGGCCGCTGGTCCGGCCGCCGGTCGGGCCCTGCCTGCACTGCCTGGACCTGCACCGGGTCGACCGGGACCCGGCCTGGCCGGCGCTCGCCGCTCAGCTCGCGGCGGATCCGGCCGACCAGGCGTGCGCCACGGCCACCTTGCTGGCCGCCGTCGGCTACGCGGTTGCGGAGGCGCTGGCCCACCTCGACGGCGCCACCCCGGAGACGCTCGGCTGCGCGGTGGAGGTCGGCTCGGCCGGCCGGTTCCGCCGACGGGTCTGGCCCCCGCACTCCTCCTGCGGTTGCTCCGGCGGGCGGCGCTGAGGGGGGAAGCCTGGGTCGAGCCCGGCCTGAGAGCAGCAGCGGCACCCTCGCGTCGGTAACAATGGCCGGGTGACCGACATCCCGCGCCGGGCCGTGTCCCGGACCGCCAAGCTCGCCGCTCTGCCGCTCGGCTTCGCCGGGCGGACCGTCCTCGGCATGGGTAAGCGCGTCACCGGGCTCGCCTCCGACGTGATCTCCGCCGAGATCCAGCAACGCACCGCCGAGCAGCTGTTCAGCGTGCTCGGGCAGCTCAAGGGCGGTGCGATGAAGTTCGGGCAGGCGCTGTCGGTCTTCGAGGCGGCGCTGCCCGACGAGATCGCCGCGCCCTACCGGCAGGCGTTGACCAAGCTCCAGGAGGCCGCACCGCCGCTGCCCGTCGCGTCCGTGCACAAGGTGCTGGCCGAGCAGCTCGGGCCGGACTGGCGGGACCGGTTCGTGGAGTTCAACGACACCCCGGCCGCGGCGGCGAGCATCGGCCAGGTGCACCGGGCGGTCTGGCGCGACCCGGAGACCGGCGAGAGCCGGACGGCGGCCGTCAAGATCCAGTACCCGGGCGCGGGCGAGGCCCTGCTCTCCGACCTCAAGCAGCTTTCCCGGCTCGGCGGGATGTTCCGCGCGATCCAGCCCGGCCTGGACGTCAAGCCGCTCCTGGTGGAGCTGCGGGAGCGGATCACCGAGGAGCTGGACTACGAGCTGGAGGCCGAGTCGCAGCGCGCCTTCGCCGCCGCGTACGCCGACGACCCGGAGATCTTCATCCCGGCGGTGCTCTCCGCCTCGCCCCGGGTGCTGGTCACCGAGTGGATCGAGGGGACGCCGCTGGCCGACATCATCCGGGAGGGCACCGAGGAGCAGCGGGACGCGGCCGGGCGGCTGATGGCCACCCTGCACCTGTCGGCGCCACCCCGGGCCGGGCTGCTGCACGCCGACCCGCACCCGGGCAACTTCCGGTTGCTGCCGGACGGCCGGCTCGGCGTGATCGACTTCGGCGCGGTGGCCCGGATGCCCGAGGGCACCCCCGAGCCGATCGGTCGAATCGCCGGGCTGGCGCTGCGTGGCGACGCGGACGAGGTGGTGGCCGGCCTGCGGGAGGAGGGCTTCGTCAGCCCCACCGAGCCGATCGACGCCCAGGCGGTGCTCGACTTCCTCCGTCCGATGCTGGAACCGATCGCCGCCGAGGAATTCCGCTTCACCCGGGCCTGGCTGCGCTCCGAGGCGGCCCGGCTGGCCAGCCCGAAGTCGCCGACCTACCAGCTCAGCCGTCAGCTCAACCTGCCCCCGTCGTACCTGATGATCCACCGGGTGACGCTGGGGTCGATCGGGGTGCTCTGCCAGTTGGAGGCGAAGGCGCCGTACCGCGGGATCCTGGAACGCTGGCTGCCCGGCTTCGCGCCGGTGGCCTGACCGGCCCGAACAACGCCGCGGGGGCGGTGACCGGATTCCGGTCACCGCCCCCGCGTATCGGTAGGGATCTAGAGAATGCCCAGGTCGCGGGCCGACTGGCCCCGGGACTTCATCGCGACGGTAAGGGCGGAACGGTGCGCCTCAGTGCTCGTGGTGGTACGACCGGCCTGAGGCCGGCGCATTCGAGCCCGGGACAACGCTTCGTGGAGTAGTTGCATCTCAGTTCCGTTCGGAAGAACCAACATGGGTTTCAGCTTTCTCGCGGCCGGTGGACACCGGCGGGGACGGTTGGATCGGGAAGTTGTCAGGCTGCCAGTCGGACCGCGCAGCGCGAGCTGGCCACACCACTGGCCACCAGTCGCGCCTCGGCCTCGACCCGAAGCTCGGCGTCACGGGCGAGGTCCTCCTTGCGCGGACGGCCACGGGGCCGCTTGCGCGGGACGACCGCGCCACGCTCGAAGATCTCGCCGCCCCAGACGCCCCAGGGCTCGGCCCGCTCCACCGCACCGGCGAGGCACTCGACGCGCAGCGGGCAGTCCCCGCAGAGCGACTTGGCCAACTCCAGCTCGGCGGGCTGGTCGGAGAACCACAGGTCGGGGTCGAACTTCCGGCAGGGCAGGTTCGCCTCCACCTCGACGCTCACGTCGAGCGGGGCCAACGCCAGACTCATCGCCCGGTCACCTCTCTCTCACTTCGATCTTGTGGATCGCATTTCCGACGTACTAGGGCGGGACAAAAAACTGAGGCCGCGGATCCCGGTGTACGGGTTCCGCGGCCTCGAGGTGAGCCGGTGGTCTGGTAATCAGACCGGTCTCCCTCGAGGTGGAACGCCGCGGACATCCAGCCGCTTCTTGGCGCCGCCGATGCCCATGCCCGTGAAGCCACTGGTGGCCTCGACTCCGGTCGGCGCGACGGTCAGGTTCAGCTCGGCCTGAACCTGGACCTGGTGCACCTGCGGAACCGACGGTCGCGTGGCAGCAAGGACCACCCGAACAGCCGACAGCGGAGCGCAGGCAGCTGGCATCGCCGCCGGACGCTCATAGGTGAAGATCTCCACGGGTGCCACCTCCCTCACGTTCCTCGTGCCGACTCGGACTTAACCCCTGTGAGCAGCCGAAATGGCGCCGCTCCCTCAGGTGTGTCCTGAGGCTATTCCTCGCCCGGGGGCGAGGGCAAACGAATTTACGACGAGATTTCGAAAGTTTTCTCCGGGCAGATCTCGTCCACCGCCGCGCCACCCACCAGGGCCAGCACCGCGTCCCCGTAGAGGCCGAGCTTGCGGGGGCCGATCCCGGCGATCGCGATCAGCTCCTCGACCCGGCCCGGGCGCCGTTCGGCCAGCGCGGTGAGGGTGGCGTCGGTGAAGACCACGTACGCCGGAACCTTCTGCGCGCCGGCCACCCGGGCCCGCCAGTCGCGCAGCCGCTCGTACAGGGCCTCGTCGATGTCGGACGGGCAGGTCGGGCAGCGGCCGAGCTTGCGGTCCGGGCCGGCGAGCAGGGTCGCGCCGCAGATCCGACAGGAGACCACCTGGGTGGCCGGCCGCCGGGGGGCGGTGCGTTTCGCCGCGCTCGCGCCGGCCCGCTCGCCACCGCCCGAGCGGTCCAACTGAGGCAGGAAGCGCGACGGCCGCCGGGCCCGACCGCCCGGCGAGCGGGCCGAGGCGTACGACAGCCAGAGCCACTCCCGGGCCCGGGTCACCCCGACGTAGAGCAGCCGGCGCTCCTCCTCCACCTGCTCCGGGGTGCGGGCGTACGAGGTGGGCAGCGTGCCCTCGGAGAGCCCGACCAGGAAGACCGCGTCCCACTCCAGGCCCTTGGCCGAGTGCAGCGACGCCAGCGTCACCCCGTCGACCGTGGGCACGTGCTGCTGGGTGGCGCGGCGGGCCAGCTCCTCGTTGAAGTCCGACAGGGTGACCGGGCGCTCCACCGACGCCGCCTCGCCGATCGGGAGGACCTCCGGCGTGGCCGCGTACTCCTCGGCGAGCTGGACCAGCGCGGCGAGCGCTTCCCAGCGCTCCCGGGCGGCGCCCCCGGGCGGCGGGGCGTCCGGCGCCCAGCCGACGGCCGTGAGCGCCTCCCGCACGGCGGTCGGCAGCGGGGTCTCCCCCGGGATCGAGCGGGTGGCGGCGCGGAGCGCGACCATCGCCTGGCGCACCTCGGCCCGCTCGAAGAAGCGCTCCGCGCCCTGCACCACGTACGGCACGCCGGCCTCGGTGAGCGCCTTCTCGTACGCCTCGGACTGTGCGTTGATCCGGAACAGCACGGCGATCTCCTTCGCCGGGGTGCCCCCGTCGATCAGGGTCCGGCAGCGGGCCGCGACGGCGTTCGCCTCGGCCGGCTCGTCGGTGAAGATCCGCAGCTCCGGCTCGGGGCCGGGCGGGCGCTGCCCGTGCAGCTCCAACCGGAGCCGGGCCTCGGCGCCCCGGGCCTGGCTGATCACCGCGTTGGCCAGCCCGACCACCTGCGGGGTGGAGCGGTAGTCGCGGACCAGCCGGACCACCGTCGCGCCCCGGTACCGGCGCGGGAAGTCGACCAGGTACGACGAGGTGGCCCCGGTGAACGAGTAGATGGTCTGGCTGGCGTCGCCGACCACGGTGAGGTCGTCCCGGCCACCGAGCCACGCCTCCAGCAGCCGCTGCTGCAACGGGTTGACGTCCTGGTACTCGTCGACGACGAAGTGCCGGTACTGGCCGCGGACCTGCTCGGCGACGTCCCGGTGCTCCTCGATGCCCCAGACGGCGGCG
The DNA here is from genome assembly GCF_036902735.1 of Micromonospora lacuserhaii. Classification (NCBI taxonomy): domain Bacteria; kingdom Bacillati; phylum Actinomycetota; class Actinomycetes; order Micromonosporales; family Micromonosporaceae; genus Micromonospora; species Micromonospora lacuserhaii. The sequence continues at coordinate 34,737 of NZ_JBAKHO010000022.1, forward strand.
CGCAGCATGTCCTCGAAGTCGATCACTCCGCTGGACCGCTTGAGCCGCTCGTACGCGGCGAAGACCTCGGCCACCTTGGCCGGGTCGTGCGGCGTCTCGCGCAGCGCCTTGGCCGCGGCGACCACGTACTCCCCCGGCTCGACCAGCGACGACTTGGCCCACTCGATCTCGCCGGCCAGGTCACGGGCGGCGGCCCGGTCGGCCCGCAGGCCCACCTTGGCGGCGGCCAGGGTGACCACCCGGACCTTGCTGTCCAGCAGCTCGGGCATGGCGCGCCCCTCCAGCAGCCGGGGCGCGAAGTAGCGCACCTGGCGCAGCGCGGCGGCGTGGAACGTGCGTGCCTGCACGCCCTGCGCCCCGAGCACGGTGAGACGGGCCCGCATCTCGGCGGCGGCCCGGGCGGTGAAGGTGACCGCCAGCACGTGCCGGGCGGAGATCTCGCCGGTCAGGGCGCGGTGGGCGATCCGGGAGGTCACCGCGCGGGTCTTACCGGTGCCGGCGCCGGCCAGGATGCAGACCGGGCCGGCCGGGGCGGTCACCGCTGACCGCTGCTCCGGATCCAGCCCGGCGAGCACGAGTTCCGCCGCTGAGTGAACCACCACAGCGAGGAATCATCTCAGCTCCGGCTGATGTTGCACGGGTTAGCCTGGCCTGAACCGGGACCCGGCGCAGCGACCCTTGGAGGATCCGACCATGTTGACGATGTATTCCACCCCGTGGTGCGGCTACTGCCACCGGCTGAAGTCGCAGCTGGACCGCGAGGGCATCGGGTACGAGGTGGTCGACATCGAGCAGGACCCGAAGGCCGCGGAGTTCGTGATGAGCGTCAACGGCGGCAACCAGACGGTCCCGACGCTGCGCTTCGACGACGGCAGCGCCCTCACCAACCCGTCGATCACCCAGGTCAAGCAGCACCTGGCCAGCATCCCCCGCTGACCCACCCGCCCCGCACCACCCGAAGAGCGGCCGCCCTCACCAGGGCCGGCCGCTCTTCGCGTCCCGGCCCCCGCTGCGTCGACCGGCGCGTCATCGCCCCCGGGACCGGCGTGTCGCGGCGACAACCTCGTGCTCGACGGCGGGGGCGGGGAGGGGGCGGCGGGGGGACGGGATGGGGGTGGGGAGCGGGGTTCGGGCGGCGGTGGGCAGGGGCGGGGAGAGGCCGCGGCCGCGCCAGAGCCACGCGCCGGCGCCGGTGGTGACCACGCCGACCACGAGGAAGAGCAGCCGGTAGTCCAGTACGCCGACCAGCAGCGCGCCGGTGCCGATGGAGACCGCCTGCGGTCCGCTCACCAGCGCCTCGGACGCCGCGGTGACCCGGCCGAGCAGGGCCGGCGGGGTACGCCGCTGGATGAGGGTGGTCAGCCCGACCATGGTCAGCGGCAGCGACACCCCGGCCAGCAGCAGCGCCAGCACCCCGAGCCGCAGATCCGGCCAGGACAGCGCCAGCGCGGCGGGGCCGAAGAAGGTCACCCCGACGGCGAGCGCCCCCAGTTCACCGGTACGGCGCACCACGGCGGGTGAGAACAGCCCGCCGACCAGACCGCCCACCCCCTGCACGGTGACCAGCACCCCGACGAAGGCGGCGTCGCGGTGCAGCCCCTGGTCGACGTACGCGAAGATCAGCGACTCGCTGAACCCCATCACCAGCGAGCCCAGCCCGTAGCCGAGCAGGGCCCGGCGCAGCGCCGGCTCGCCGGCCAGGTGGCGCAGCCCGGCGCCCAGCTCGGCCGGCCAGCGCAGGGCGGCCGGCAGCGGTTCCTGCTCGCTCACCCGGAGCAGCCCGACCACGGCGGCGGCCATGACGAACCCGGTCATCGCCAGCGTGGCGAGCAGCCAGCCGCCGACCGCAGCGTAGAGCGCCGCGCCGGCGAGCGGGCCGCCCAGGCGCAGCCCCTGCCGGACGGTCTGCAGCGCGCCGTTCGCCTCGGCCAGCAGCTCGCTGGGCACCAACTGCCGGATCAGGCCGCTGAGCGCCGCGCTGAGCGTCAGATACGACAGCCCGTACAGCCCGGCCACCACGTAGATGATCCAGACGTCGGCCCGGCCCGCCACCGCGAAGAGCGGGGTGAGCAGCAGGGCGGTGCCGAGATTCGCGGCCACGAAGAAGGGCCGGCGGGGGTAGCGGTCGACCACCCAGCCGACCAGCGGGGCCAGGGTCATCGGCGCGATGATCGCGAAGATGGTCGCGCCGGCTAGCCCGTCGGAGCCGGTCAGGTCCTTGACCCAGATCGCGAGCGCCAGCAGCAGGATCGACTCGGCGGCCATGCTGGCCAGCAGCGCGACGAAGAGCAGTCGGAAGTCGGGGCGGCGCAGGACGGTGCGCATGGGGTTCCCTCCGGCGGGGGGTGGCGCCCGGTCGGGCGCGGGGGGAGGTGCGGCCGGCCGGGGACCTCGTCGTCCGGGGCAGGCGGCACCTTCCACAGTCCTCTTTTTGTCGCAAGACACGCCCTCGCCGGAACCACCGGCACCGGTCGCGCCGTCCATACTGACCGTGGGGGGCGAATTTCATACAGTTACCGTCGCGTCTCGCGGCGGTCGAGGTGAAACGAGGACACCCGTGCCTCCTGCCGTACCGAGTCCGATCCTGCGCCGACGCAGGCTCGGCACCGAACTGCGCCGCCTGCGAGAGGCGGCGGGTCTCACCGGCGACCAGGTGATCGAGCGGATCGGTTGGGCCTCCGCGTCGAAGCTGTCCCGGCTGGAGAACGGGCGCAGCCGTCCCGACCCGGACGACGTGGCGCTCCTGCTGGAGCTCTACGGCGCCGAGGGCGAGCTGCGCGACGAGCTGCTCGGCATCACCGAGGAGGCCGGCGACATGCGCGCCTGGCGCCGGTCGTACCCGGTGATGACCCAGCAGCAGCTCGGCTGGGCGGAGCTGGAGGCGGGCTGCGCCGAGATCCGCGAGTACAACCCGGTGCTGGTGCCGGGGCTGTTGCAGACCCCCGGGTACGCGCGGCTGCGGATCGTCTCGGCAAACCTGGCCGCCGCCGAGGCCGGCGAGCCGGACGGCGTCGCGGAACCGGAGACCGAGGTGCAGGCCCGGCTGGCCCGGCAGCCGCTGCTGGACCGGGCGGACGGCCCCCGCTACACGGCGGTGCTGGCGGAGGCGGCGCTCGGCCAGCGCGCCGGCCCGCAGGACGTGCTGCACGACCAGCTCGTCCGCCTCTGCGAACTGGCCATGCTCCCCAACGTCACGCTGCACCTGCTGCTGCGGGACACCCGGATCGCCGAGTTCTACCTCCCGCCGACGGCCTTCTCGCTCTACCGGTTCGCCGATCCCCAGGATCCGGAGACGCTGGCGATCGAAGGTGGCTTCATCGACGCCATGTCAACCGAGGTAAACACCGTAAATCGCTATAAAGTGGCGTTCGAGTGGCTACGCTCGGCGGCGCTCTCCGCATCGGACACCCTTACCTGGCTCTTCACGGCGACGGGACGGCTGGCCGACACGGCGATCCCGTCCACCACGGCCGCGGGTCCGGCAGCGGCGCCGGCCCAGCGCCGGCGGCACTCCGGGCGCCTGACGGAACGGTGATCCAGGTCAGATCCTCCGTCGGGACCGGGCAGCCGCCACTCGTCCCCATCGGAGCAGTTCATCCCGTCAGGAGCAGAAGATGAGCGAGATCCGTAACACCGTCCCCGCCCACGAGCTGGCCGACGCCCCGTGGCGCAAGAGCACCCGCAGCCAGACCTCCAACTGCGTCGAGGTGGCGCCGCTGGGCGCCGGCCCGGCCGCGGTCGCGCTGCGGGACAGCAAGGACCCGAGCGGTCCGGTGCTGCTGTTCAACCGGGCCGGCTGGCTCGGTTTCATCGGCGGGGCAAAGAACGGCCAGTTCGATCTGAACTGATCCGGTGACCGTACCGGGGCCGTCGGCAGGATGCCGGCGGCCCCGCGTCGTCTCCGCGACCACAACCGTCCTGACCAGGCATCAACCGATCGGTCGGGTAGCGGACCGATCGTCGCGTTTCACTTGCTGGGATCCCCGACGCGCGTAACATGACGTTTCAGTGACGTGGAAGTTCCACTGCGTACTCGTCCGTCGCGGTTCCATCCGGAGACAGCCATGCGTTTCCTGATCGTTCGTACCGACATCCGTGCCGCCGCCGACAACGACATCCTGACGGCCTGGGCCGGTGGGGGCCGGCTGCGCGACGAGCGGACCACGCCTGAGGCACGCCGCCAGATCGTGCATGCCGAGGACCGCGACGCCGCGCTGTTGCTGGCCCGGGCACTGGCCACCGTGGGCGCCGTCCGCAGCGGCCGGCAGCGAGTCAAGGTGCTCCCGCTGGACGACCCCGGACACCCCGTGCGCTGGGACGACCCCGGCAGCTGACCGCCCGTAGACGTCCGTCGTGGTCGGACCGGCTCCCCCGCCGCGCTCCTTGCCCCGCCCGCCCACGACGGCCCGTGTTCCCGGCCCGTGACCGTCGCGGCAACGACGTCACGGGCCGGGGCCGCGTCCGGTCGGGTCAGCAGTGGCCGTCGAGCCAGCGGTGGATGAGGAAGAGGGCGATCGACGAGGGAGGCGGCAGGATCACCCGGGCCCCGTCGCCGGCGTCGACCGGGCGGCCGGCCAGGACCGCGCCGATCTCACGGCGGGAGAACCACCGGGCGTACGCGATCTCCGTCGGGTCGACCTGGATCGGCTCGCCCGGGTCCGCCTCGGCCAGGAAGCCCAGCATCAGCGAGCCCGGGAAGGGCCAGGCCTGGCTGCCCGCGTACTCGATCCGCTCGACCGCGACCCCGACCTCCTCGCGGACCTCGCGCAGCACGGCGGCCTCCGCCGACTCCCCCGGTTCGACGTAGCCGGCGAGGCAGGAGAAGCGGCGCTCGCCCGGGGTGTGCGGCCAGGTGGCGTTGTTGCCGAGCAGGCACCGCCCCTCCGGGCCGTCCACCCCGTCGTGCACCAGGACGATCATCGCCGGGTCGGTGCGCGGCCAGGCCCGCTGGCCCTCGGCGTCCACCCGCGACCAGCCGCCCTCGTCGACCTCCGTCTGGTGCCCGGTCCGCGGCGACCAGCCGTGCCCGAGGTGCCAGTTGACCAGGGCCAGCGCGGTGGTGAAGATCCCCGCGTCCCGGTCCCCGAGCAGGTGGCCGACCTCCCGCAGGCTGACCGGCCGGGTGCCGGACAGCTCCGGCAGGGGCGCATCCACGGCGAAGACCGGCACCCCGTCCGGCTCCACCCCGAGGAAGAGCGGCGCCGCGTCGCCGGGCGTCCCCACCTCCACCGCGTCCCGCAGCACCAGCACGGGCGGGTTCACGTCGGTACGGACCAGCGCCCGCCCCTCCCGGGTCGAGTCGAGCACCAGCACCCGGGCCCGCCGCCACGCCTGCGCCAGCCACTCCGGGTCGGTACGCCGGTGCGCCGCCCGGTCCAGAGTGGTCCGGGCCAGCGGTGGGGTGGTCTCACCACTCACGCCGACTCCACCCGCACCGGGGTGAGCGCGGCCAGCGGCGCCGCCACCCGCTCGGCGTCGCCGAGCACGACGGTCACCGCGTGCGCCGGGGCGAGGTAGCGGGCGGCCGCCGCGGCGACGTCGTCCACGGTCGCGGCGGCGAGCCGGGCGGCGTGCTCGGCGAGGAAGTCCAGGCGCAGCCCGTTGCCGGCGTACGCGCTGGTCAGCGAGGCCAGGCCGGCCTGGGTGGACATGCCGAGCTGGAGGGTGCCGAGGGCGTACTGGCGGGCCTGCTCCAGCTCGTCCGGCTTCGGCGGCAGCGAGGCCAGCCGCCCCAGCTCGTACGTGGTCTCCAGCAGCGCCGGGCCGGTCACCTCGGTGGCCACCTCGGCGGCGGCGATCAGCACCGACCCGGCGACCGAGTGCTCGATCGCCGAGTACGGCCCGTAGGTGTAGCCCTTGTCCTCGCGGATGTTCTCCGTCCAGCGGGACGAGAAGTAGCCGCCGAAGACCAGGTTGGCCAGTTGCAGTGCGGCGTGGTCCGGGTGGGTGCGGGGCACCGCCGGCAGCGCGATCCGCAGCGACGACTGCACCGAGCCGGGCCGGTCGACCAGGAGCAGCGGGCCCGGCTGGAGGGCCGGCGCGGGCGGCAGGTCGACCGGGTGGCCCTCGCCGGTCCAGGCGGAGAGTGCCGTCTCGGCGCCGTCCAGCACCCGCTCCGGCTGGAAGTCGCCGACCAGCACCAGCACCGCCTCGGCCGGGCGTACCCGCTCGGCGTGCAGTTTCCGCAGCGCCGGCGGACGGATCGCCCGCACCTGGTCCGGCTCCGGGGTCTGCACGGCGTACGGGTGCCTGCCGTAGATCCGCTTGAGCAGCGCGGTACGGGCGAGGTGGGCGGGCTGGCTCTGGGCGACCTGGATCCGGTCGACCAGCCGGTCCCGCTCGGTGTCCACCCAGTCGGTCGGGTAGGTGGCGCCGGTCAGCACGTCGGCGAGGATCTCCAGCATCCGGTCCAGCCCGGTGACCAGGCTCGCCCCGGAGAGCATCAGCCGGTCCGGATCGACCCCGGCGGAGAGCCCGCCGCCGACCCGCTGGAGCTCGGCGGCGATCTGCGTGGCGGTGTGCGTCTCCGTGCCGGAGAGCACGGTCTGCGCGAGCATCGCGCCGCGGGCCAGGTGGGCCCGGCCGAACGGCATCCAGAGCCGCAGCTCGACCAGGGGGACGGCGGGCCGGCGTACCGCGATCACGGTGAGCCCGTTGGCCAGCGTCCGCTCGGCCTGCTTGGGCAGCTTGAGCCGGCGGTTGGGGCCGAGCGGCGGCAGCGCGCGCGGCGCGGCGGGCAGGGTGGTCGTCATCGGGCACCTCCGGCGATGACCTCGATGGCGGCGCGGCGCTCCGGCCGCAGGGTGGCCGCGGCGGCCCGGACCTGTTCGTCGGTGACCTCGCCGACCAGCCGGGGCAGCTCGTTGAGCAGGCCCGGTTCGCCGCGCTGCTGTTCGAGCACCGCCATCTGCAGCGCGCGGCCGAGCACCGCGTCGGTGTCGCGCAGCAGGTGGGTGGCCATCCGGGCCTGGGTACGGGCCAGCTCGCCGTCGGTCAGCCCGTCGGTGGCGAGCCGGTCCAGTTCCTCGTCGATGGTGCGCAGCACCTTGTCCACGTCGCCGCCGGGCGGCAGGTGGGCCTGGAGCAGCAGCGCGGTGGGGTCGCGCACGTCGAACGGGTCCCCCATGAAGCCGAGGTAGCCGCCGAGGGCGGTGACGCTGCGGTCCCGCTGGACCAGCCGCTCGACCAGCCGGGACGCGTCCCCGTCGGTGAGCACCTCGGCCAGCACCACGTACGGCAGGTAGTTGGCGAAGTCGCCGATCGGATCGGGCACCCGCCAGGCCCCGGCCACCGCGGGCAGCGGCGCCAGCTTGTCGGTGTACGACGTGCGCCGCTCGACGGTGAGGTCGGGCTCGGTGAAGTCGGGGCGGTCGGGGGCGGGCCGGGCCGGCACGTCGCCGAAGTGCCGCTCGATCAGCTCGGTCGCCTCGGCCACGTCGACGTCCCCGCTGACCGCGAGGACGGCGTTGCCGCTGGCGTAGTAGCGGCGGAAGAAGTCGGCGGCGTCGGCGACGGTGGCGGACTCCAGGTCGTCGAAGGAGCCGTAGCCGTCGTGCGCGTTGGGGAAGGTGTCGAACATGACCGGCGGCAGGGTCAGCCAGGGGAACCCGCCGTACGGCCGGTTGAGCACGTTGACCCGGATCTCCTCCTTGACCACGTCGACCTGGTTGCGCAGGTTCTCCTCGGTCAGCCGGGGGCCGCGCATCCGGTCGGCCTCGAGGAAGAGCGCGCGTTCCAGCGCGTTGCTCGGCAGGGTCTCGAAGTAGTCGGTGTAGTCCAGGTGGGTGGAGCCGTTGAAAGTGCCCCCGGCGCCCTGGACGTGCCGGAAGTGGGCCAGCTTCTCCAGGTTCTCCGAGCCCTGGAACATCAGGTGCTCGAAGAGGTGGGCGAAGCCGGTGCGCCCCTCGGGCTCGGAGCGGATGCCGACGTCGTAGACCACCGCCACCCCGATCACCGGGGCGCTGCGGTCGGGGGTGAGCACCACCCGCAGGCCGTTGTCGAGGGTGAATCGTTCGACGGGATATTTCGTGGCGGGAATTCGAGCTCTGCGCGTCGGCACGAGATCGACCCTAGTGCGGGGTCCACCAACATGCACCGGGGTTGCCGGGGATGTCGTGGATCCTCGCCGAGTAGGCGAGCGACTCCCCACCGGGTGGTGGGGCGGGCCTCCGCAGGCCAACTGATCCTCGGACCGCCCGATGTTGCGACAGGCGGCGCGGGTCACGTCGGGACCGGCCGGCACCGGGTAGGTGGCGGCCAACTCGACGGTGCGTGATCACCTCAGGCAGCACGACGGCTGCCGTCTCGGTGATGGATCCGCCGCCCGGCGACTGACCGACGCCGACATCCCCCACTCAACAGGTGGGATTTGCCGACATTGTCGGCACCTGTCGTCCCGGATCGTGGACCGGTCTTGACGCCGCCCGGCGCCTGGCCCACTCTTCCTACCAACTAAGTAGGATTACTGCGGATTGGATGGACGATGAGACGGCTCCCCCTGCGTCGGTTGGTCTCCCTCACCACCCTCGCCGTCATCGGCGTGGCGACGATGGGGACCACCGCGGCGTGCGGTGACGACAGCGAGGCCGACGCCTCCGGCCCGGTCACCCTCCGGCTCGGCTACTTCCCCAACATCACCCACGCCCCGGCCGTCGTCGGCGTCGAGAAGGGCATCTTCGCCCAGAAGCTCGGCAGCGACGTCAAGCTCGACACCAAGACCTTCAACGCCGGCCCGGCCGCCATCGAGGCGATCTTCTCCGGTGCGCTGGACGCCACCTACATCGGTCCGAACCCGACCGTGAACGCCTTCTCCAAGTCCAAGGGCGAGGCCGTCCGGGTGATCTCCGGCGCCGCCTCCGGCGGCGTGGCGCTCGTCGTCAAGCCCGGCATCACCTCGGCGGAGCAGCTGCGCGGCAAGAAGATCGCCACCCCGCAGCTGGGCAACACCCAGGACGTGGCACTGCGCTACTGGCTCAAGGAGAAGGGCCTCAGGACCACCAAGGAGGGCGGCGGCGACGTCAAGGTCGTCCCCCAGGAGAACGCCCAGACGGTGGAGACCTTCAGCAGCGGCGCGATCGACGGCGCCTGGGTGCCCGAGCCGTTCGTCTCCCGCCTGGTCAACGCCGGCGGCAAGGTGCTCGTCGACGAGCGCGACCTCTGGCCGGACAAGAAGTTCGTGATCACCAACCTGATCGTCAGCACCAAGTTCCTCAAGGCCCACCCCGACGTGGTGAAGAAGCTGGTCGAGGGGCAGGTCGCGGCGAACGAGTTCGTCAACACCAAGCCGGACGAGGCCCAGCAGGCCGTCTCCGACCACATCGGCAAGATCACCGGCAAGCCGCTGGACGTCAAGCTGATCAAGCAGGCCTGGCCGACGCTGGAGTTCACCAACGACCCCATCGCCTCCTCGCTCAAGACCGGTCTCGACCACGCGGTCGCGGTCGAGCTGACCCAGCCGACCAGCCTCGACGGCCTCTACGACCTGAAGTACCTGAACGAGGTGCTCAAGGCCACCGGCGAGGCCGAGGTCAGCCAGCCGTGACGTCGACCACGACGACCCCGCGCAGCGCGACCGGCCAGGTCGCGCTGCGCGGCGTGACCAAGGTGTACGGACGCGGCGAGAACGCCGTCCTCGCCCTGGACGGGGTCTCCCTGGACGTGGCGCCCGGCGAGTTCGTCTGCCTGGTCGGCGCCTCGGGCTGCGGCAAGAGCACCCTGCTCAACCTGGTCGCCGGCCTGGACCGGCCCAGCGGCGGGCAGATCGACGTCGGCGAGGCGGTGAACCCCGGGCTGATGTTCCAGGAGTCGGCCCTCTTCCCCTGGCTCACCGTCGAGGGCAACGTCGAGGTGCCGCTGAAGCTGCGCGGGCTGCCCCGGGCCGCGCGCCGGGAGCGGGTCGCCGAACTGCTGCGTACGGTGCACCTGGCCGACTTTGGCCGCAAGCGCCCGCACGAGCTCTCCGGCGGCATGCGGCAGCGGGTCGCGCTGGCCCGCACCCTCGCCCTGGACACCCCGGTGCTGCTGATGGACGAACCCTTCGGCGCGCTGGACGCGATGACCCGGGACATCCTCCACGACGAGCTGGAACGCATCTGGTCCGAGCGGAAGCTCACCGTGCTCTTCGTGACCCACAACGTCCGGGAGGCGGCCCGGCTCGCCGACCGGATCATCCTGCTCTCCAGCCGGCCCGGCCGGATCATCTACTCCACCGAGGTCGACGTGCCCCGGCCGCGGCGCATCGACTCCCCGGAGATCGCCGCGATCGCCGCCGAGGTGACCGACCGGCTCCGTACGGAGGTGGGCCGCCATGGCCAGTGACACCCTCGCCACCACCCCGCGCAGCGACGCGGAGATCTCCGGCCTGGACGCGCTGGAGATCGCCGGACGGGAGAAGGCGGCCACCCGGGCCAACCGGATCTGGGCCTCCACCTGGCCGAAGGTCGCCGCGCTCGCCATCGCGATCGGGCTCTGGCAGCTGGTGGTGTGGTCCGGCTGGAAGCCGCCGTACTCGCTGCCCGGGCCGGTCACCGTCGGCGAGGAGCTGCTCCGCCAGCTCCGCGGCCCCCAGCTCTGGGACGGCCTGGCCACCACACTGCGCCGGGCGGCCGTCGGCTACGTCTTCTCGGTGGCCGTCGGCCTGCTGGTCGGCCTCGCGGTGGCCCGGTCCCGGGTGCTCCGCGCCGCCATCGGCTCGATGATCACGGCCCTGCAGACCATGCCGTCGATCGCCTGGTTCCCGCTGGCGATCCTGCTGTTCGAGCTGAGCGAGAAGGCCATCTTCTTCGTGGTGGTGCTCGGCGCCGCGCCGTCCATCGCCAACGGGGTGATCACCGGCGTCGACTACGTGCCGCCGCTGCTGGTCCGGGCCGGCCGCAACCTCGGCGCCCGGGGCCTCAACCTGTACCGGTACGTCATCGCGCCGGCCGCGCTGCCGGCCATCGTGGCCGGGCTGAAGCAGGGCTGGGCGTTCTCCTGGCGCAGCCTGATGGCGGGTGAGCTGATCGTGGTCGGCATCTCGCAGACCTCGCTGGGCGCGCAGCTGACCTACTCGCGGGAGCTCTCCGACGCGCCGTGGCTGCTCTCCACGATGATCGTCATCCTGGTGGTCGGCCTGCTGGTGGACGCGGCGTTCGGCGCGGCGGACAAGGCGATCCGGCGCCGCTGGGGTGTCCTCGACCAGGCCGGCAACTGACCGTGTACGTCTCCGCGCGCAGCGACTACGCCCTGCGGGCCATGCTCGCCGTCGCCGCCGCCTCGACCGGCGGTGCCGGCGGGTACGGCGGCGACGGCGCGGGTCTGGTCAAGGCGGCGGCCCTGGCCGAGGCGCAGGGCATGCCGCTGAGCTTCCTCCAGGGCATCCTGCTCGATCTGCGCCGGGCCGGGCTGCTGCACAGCCATCGCGGCACCGAGGGCGGGTACGCGCTCACCCGGCCGGCCGCCGAGATCAGCGTCGGCGACGTGCTGCGTGCGGTCGGCGGATCGCTGACCAGCGTGCGCGGCCTGCCGGCTCAGGACGCCGGCTACCACGGCGTGGCCAGCGGCCTGCAGGACGTCTGGCTCGCGGTGGACGGCGCGATCGCCCTGGTGGTGGACCGGACCACGCTCGCCGAACTGCTGGTCCGGGAGAGCGGCACGGCCACCGCCTGACAGGATGCTCAGCCGGTGGAGACGGTGTCGGCGGCGACCGCCGGCGCGTGCAGCTCCACCAGCCCGGCGGGTGCCGCCGCGTCCGGTACGGGGTGCCACGGCGCGAAGGCCGCGACCATGGCGAGCGCCAGTCCCGCGCCCGCCACCGCGAACACCACCAGCAGCTCGCGCAGCGCCCCCGAGCCGGCGTCGCCCGCCATGGTCACCCCTCCCGTGCCCGGCCACCAGGGCCGGGTTCTTCCCCCGGGGCAAGCCTCGACCAGGCGGGGGCGCGGGACAGTCGCCGATCGGACGCAATCGAGCCGGCAAGCCGACTCGACCCCGACCATGATCACCCGACGTGTCGGCCCGACTCCGCAGCGCCGGAAAACCGCCGTACCGCCGCGGGAACTGGGCCAGAAAAACACACCGACCCGGAGCCACGAGCGGCTCCGGGTCGGTGCGGTGAGATATCGCGTGGGTTTCCAGCGACCGGTCAGGCGATACGCGGGCGGCGCGGCCGCCGGGACCGGCCCGAGGCGCGGTGCGCCGAGCGCCCGCCCTCGCCACCGGTGCCGTTGCCGGTCCGGGCACGGGTGGCCGGCGCCGGCTGCGGGGCGACGATGGTGACCGCCACACCGGACGGCTCCCGGGCGCCGGTCACCCGGGCCAGCGCCTCGTCGCCGAGACGCACCTGGGTCGACTGCGGCTTGATGCCGGCCACGCTCATCAGCCGGGAGACGTCCCGGCGCTGCTCGGGCAGGACCAGGGTGACCACGGCACCGGACTCCCCCGCCCGGGCGGTCCGGCCGCCCCGGTGCAGGTAGTCCTTCGCCTCGGCCGGCGGGTCCACGTTGACGACCATGTCGAGACCGTCGACGTGGATGCCCCGGGCCGCCACGTCGGTCGCCACCAGTGCGGTGATCTGGCCGGTGCGGAACTGCTCGAGGATCCGGGTGCGCTGCGGCTGCGACTTGCCACCGTGCAGGGCCGCGGCGCGTACCCCCTTGGAGAGCAACATGCGGGCCAGCCGGTCGGCGCGGTGCTTGGTCCCCATGAACAGGATGGTGCGGCCCTCGCGGGCGGCGATCTGGGTGAGCGCGGTGGGCTTGTCGGCCGCGTCGACGTGCAGCACGTGGTGGGTCATCGCGGTCACCGTGGCGGTGCCCGGGTCCACCGAGTGCGAGACCGGGTTGGTCAGGAAGCGGCGGACCAGCCGGTCCACGCCGCCGTCCAGGGTGGCGGAGAAGAGCATCCGCTGACCGTCCGGGGCGACCTGCTCCAGCAGCTTGGTGACCTGCGGCAGGAAGCCCATGTCGGCCATCTGGTCGGCCTCGTCGAGCACGGTGACGGCGACCTCGCCGAGCCGGGCGTCACCCCGGTTGATCAGGTCGTTCAGCCGGCCCGGGGTGGCCACCACCACTTCGGCGCCGGCCCGCAGCGCGTCCGCCTGCCGCTGCAACGACAGACCGCCGACGACGGTGACGCAGCGCAGCCCGAGGGCCCGGGCGTACGGGGCCAGCGCGGTGGTGACCTGCTGGGCCAGCTCACGGGTCGGCACCAGCACCAGCGCGAGCGGCCGGCCGGGGCGGGCCCGGCGGCCGGCGGTACGGGAGAGCAGCGGGAGCCCGAAGGCGAGCGTCTTGCCGGAGCCGGTACGGCCCCGGCCGAGCACGTCGCGGCCGGCCAGGGAATCCGGCAGGGTGGCCGACTGGATCGGGAACGGCTCGGTGATGCCCTGCGTGGAGAGCTCGGCGACCAGGGCCGGAGCCAGACCGGTCGCGGCGAAGCTGGGAATGGTCATGGTCATGCGGAATGCCTTCCTCGACGCGGCACGTGTCGAGGGAGGGCGCCGGGAAGCGGCGCTGTCACCGGCGGACTCGTCCGCCAGGACTCACAAGCACGAACCGATGGGGTACAGGCCGGTCCGCCGCAGCACGCCGCGTCCCGCCGGAGCGGGGGGCGGCGCGGCGGACCGGTCCCGTCACCGCACCCGGAGGGCGCGGAGGGTGTTACGGGTCGATCCGAAGATCAGAGCGGGCGGATGTTCTCCGCCTGCGGGCCCTTCTGGCCCTGGGTCACCTCGAACTCGACCCGCTGGTTCTCGTCCAGGCTCCGGTAGCCGGAGGACTGGATCGCCGAGAAGTGGGCGAAGACGTCAGCGCCGCCGCCGTCCGGGGTGATGAAGCCGAAGCCCTTGTCAGCGTTGAACCACTTGACGGTGCCAATAGCCATTTGTTTCGTCTCCTTGACGGAACGTCGAACCCGCACTTGTTGCGGGCTCGAAGAGGAGCGTGCCGCAGTGCACGGCACACCTGTCGCTGCTGGTCGCCCCGCCCGGAGAACTCCGGACACAACAAAGAGCGCCTGGGGCCACAATCCGCCAGGCGCACACAGAGTCTCTGGAAACCAAAACTGCAACGAGGTCAACGTATCACGGATTTCCCGCCGTGCCACCCCCCCACGGCAATTTCCGTGGTCGGGACCTCCGGTACGCCGGCGATCAACGCGGTCAGCCCGTCGGCGTCCAGCAGATCCGCCGGCCGGACCGTGGCGCCCTCCCGGACGTAGTGGAACGCCGCGCCGACCCGCTCCACCGGCACCCCAGCCAGCTCGGCCCAGGCCAGCCGGTAGACCGCCAGCTGCACCGCGGACGCCTCGGCCTCCCGCCCGGCGGGGCGCCGGCCGGTCTTCCAGTCGACCACGTCGTACCGGCCGCCGGAGCGGGCGAAGACGGCGTCCATCCGGCCCCGGACCACCACGCCGGCGATCACTGTGGCGAACGGCACCTCGACCTCCGCCGGCACCCGGTCGGCCCACTCACTGGCCAGGAAGCGCTCCTGCAACTCGGCCAGCGCCTCGTCCGGCGCGGCGTCCGCGTCGGCCGCGCCGGGCAGCTCGTCCACGTCCAGCAGCCGGTCCGCGCCGAAGCGCTGCTCCAGCCAGGTGTGGAAGGCGGTACCCCGGCGGGCGTACGGGCTGGGCTCGGCCGGCATCGGCCGGCGCAGCGCCCGGGCCAGCGCCTCCGGGTCCCGGCGCAGCGCCACCAGCTGGGTCACCGACAGGTGCCCGGGCAGCGCCACCTCCATCGCCTCGGCCTGCCGGAGCAGCTCGGCCCGCTCGGCGAGGAGCAGGTCCGCCTCCCGCCGCCAACGGGCCACCTCGGGATCCTCGCCCGGCACCTCCCCGGCAGCCTCCGGATCAACCGGCTCGCGCCGGGCCGTCTCCGGGTCGTCCAGCAGCCCGCGCCGGGCCGTCTCCGGGTCGTCCAGCGGCCCGCGCCGGGCGGCCTCCGGGTCGTCCAGCGGCCCGCGCCGGGCCGCGTCGGGGTCGGCGAGGAAGCGGCGGACCAGTCCGGCCGCCTCGGCCAGCGCCGGCCGGCGGCCACCGAGCGGGTCCGCCGGCCACTCGGCCCGCAGCACCGTCTCGGTGGTCGGGTTCACCGCGTCCCCGGCCGGCTCGGGCGCCCACGCGTCGACCAGGTGCCCGTCCGCGCCGTCGAGGCAGGCGTCGTGCACCTCCCGGAGCAGGACCGAGGGCCCCCGGAATCGCTTGGTCCCCTCCCCCCACCAGTAGCCGGAGCAGAGCAGCAGCCGCCGCGGCCGGGTCACCGCCACGTACGCCAGCCGGCGCTCCTCCCGCTCGTCGTGCGCCCGCCAGGCGTCGGTGAAGTCCTCCACCGCGCGGGCCACCCCGCGCTGGTCCTCCGTCGCGTCCAGGGCCAGCTCGGGCAGGCCGTCGGCGTCCCCGCGCAGCGGGAACGGCAGCACCCCGAGCCCGCCCAGCCAGTGGTCGGAGTTGCGCACCGGCCCCGGCCAGACGCCCCGGGTCAGCCCGGCGACCGCCACCACGTCCCATTCCAGGCCCTTGGCGGCGTGCGCGGTGAGCACCTGCACGGCGCCCTCCACCACGTCCACCTCGCCCGGGGCGAGCCCGCGCTCCTCGTCCTCGGCGGCGGCCAGGTAGGCCAGGAAGCCGGCCAGGGTCGCGCCGGGCGTCTCGCCGCTGAACCGGGCCGCCACGTCACCGAGGGCGTCCAGGTGGCCGCGGGCCAGCCCGGCGTCGCCGGCGCCGTCCCGGCCGGCCCGCACGGCCACCTCCACGTCCAGGCCGATGGTCCGCTCGATGTCGGCGATCAGCTCCGGCAGCGTCTGGTCCATCCGGTAGCGCAGCAGCGCCAGTTCCATCCCGTACGAGCGCAGCCGGGCGTACCCCTCGGCCGAGTACGCCTGCGCCGGCCCGAGGTCGGCCAGCGCCTCCACCAGCGTCGCCTCGTCCAGGGCGTCCACCACGATCTCCGGCCCGTCGTCGCCGGTGAGCTGCCGGCGCGACCGGGCGATGGCCCGCGCCCGGCGGTGCAGCGCCACCAGGTCACGCGGCCCGATCCGCCAGCGCGCCCCGGTGAGCAGCCGCAGCAGCGCCGCCCCGTCGGTCGGGTCGGCGAGCACCCGCAGGGTGCAGACCACGTCGCGTACCTCGGGGGTGTCGAGCAGGCCGCCCAGGCCGACCACCTCGACCGGCAGGCCCCGGGCGCGCAGCGCCGCCTCGATCGCCGGGATCTGGCTGCGTAGCCGGACCAGCACGGCGGTGGTGGGGCGCCTGGGCACCGGGATGTGCTCGGGCAACGAACCGGGCATCCGGGCGGCGCCCCGCCAGGCGGCCAGCACGCTGTCCGCGATCCAGTCGGCCTCGTCGGCGTACGTCTCGAGCAGCGCGCAGTGCACCGTGCCGGCGGCCCGGCCGCGCGGGCTGCGGTGCGCGATGGGTTCCCGGACGCTCATCGCGGCGTGCAGCTCCGGCACCCGGGCCCCGGCGGCCCGCAGCGGCACCGACAGCGCGTTGGCCACGGCGAGGATCTCCGGCCGGTTGCGCCAGCTCGTGGTGAGGCTGAGCACCTCGGCCGGCGTGCCGTCGGGGCGGGCGAACTCGGTGGGGAAGCGTTCCAGGGTGCCGGCGCTGGCCCCGCGCCAGCCGTAGATGGACTGGCAGGGGTCACCGACCGCGGTGACCGGGTGCCCGCCGCCGAAGAGCGCGTTGAGCAGCACCACCTGAGCGTGGCTGGTGTCCTGGTACTCGTCGAGCAGCACCACCCGGAACCGGTCCCGCTCGATCGCGCCGACGGCCGGGTGCTCGCGGGCCACCCGGGCGGCCCGGGCGAGCTGGTCGGCGAAATCCATCGCCTCGAAGTCGTCCTTGCGCCGGCCGTACGCCCGGACCAGCGGAAGCAGCTTCAGCCGGGTCTGTTGGAGTCGCAATGCCTTCCGCACGTCGGCGTAGACCCGGCCGGGGCGGGACTGCATCTCGGCGAAGAACCGCCCGGTCCAGCCGGAGAGGTCGTCCGGGTCGACGAGGTGCTCGTCCAGCTCCCCGGCGAGGGCGAGCACCGCGTCGGTGATGGTGCTGGGCATCCGGTCGACGTCGGACATGTCGCCGTCGTAGTTGCGGACCAGCAGGTCGACCAGCTGCCAGCGGGACGCCTCGGTGAGCAGCCGGGTCGTGGGCTCGTACCCGGCGCGCAGCCCGTGCTCGGTGACGATCCGACCGGCGTACGAGTGGTAGGTGGCGACGGTCGGCTCACCGGCCAGCGGGTTGTCCAGCGGGTCCCGCCCGCGCCGGCCCAACCTCCGGACGAGCTGGTCGAGCCGGGTACGCACCCGGTGCCCCAGCTCGCCGGCCGCCTTGCGGGTGAAGGTGAGACCGAGGATCTGCTCCGGTCGGACGTACGAGTTGGCGACCAGCCAGACCACCCGGGCGGCCATCGTCTCGGTCTTGCCGGAACCGGCGCCCGCGACCACCAGCAGCGGCTCGACGGGTGCGGCGATGATCGCCGCCTGTTCCGGCGTCGGCGCGGGCAGCCGCAGCAGCCGGGCCAGCTCGACCGGGGTGTAGCGGGGCCCGGCGTCGGCGGCCCGGGGCGCCGGGGCGGCGGTGCTGAACAGGGTCGGCTGGGTCACTGCACCCTCTCGCTTCGCGGGTACGCGGCCGGCGGGCTCACGGCTGCTCCGGGCGACGGACGGCCGGCGGCTCGACGACCTGCCGGCCCTGGCCGGAGACGGGGCAGCTGGTGCGCACCGGGCAGACCCGGCACTTCGAGTTGGCGACCGCGGCGAAGGTGGCGGCGGCCATCGTATCGGCGGTACGCCGGACCAGGTCGGTGGCCCAGCCCGCCTCGGGGCCCTCCCCCGCGGCCGCCTGGGCCTGCTCCCGGGCGTCCTTCGCCCCGGTGCCGAGCTGGACCAGCGCCGCCCCGCCCGAGGCGTCGCCGTACTCCGCGAACGCCCCCGCCTCGACCGCCGCCTGGTACGCCCCGAGCTGCGGATGCTCGGCCACCTCCCGCTCGCTGACGGCGGTGGACTTGCCGGTCTTCAGGTCGATCACCACGAGCCGGCCGTCGGCGTCGACCTCCAGCCGGTCCACCCGGCCGGTCAGCTCGACCGGGCGCCGCGGGTCGTCGAGCCGGACCGCGAACTCGTGCTCGATGGCGAGCAGCCGGCGCGGGTTGCCGGCGAGCCAGCGCAGCAGCTTGTCCACCATGGCCTCGGCGCGTTCCCGCTCCGGGCCGACCATCCAGCGGGCGGCCAGCTCGATCGCGTCGAACCGGGCCGCGACGTACTCCAGCAGGGCGCTCCGGTCGGCGCTGGCGTCCTCGGCGAGCATCGCGGCGGCGTGCACCAGGTTGCCGACGCCCTGCGCGGCGCTCGCCGGGCCGCTGCCGCCGTGCCGTTCCAGCAGCCAGCGCAGGCTGCACCGGAGCGCGCTCTCCATCGCCGACGGGGTGACCCGGACCGGCTCCCCCTCGTCGACCAGCGGCCGGTCGTCGGAGAGGCCGCGCAGCCCCCACCAGTCGTCCGGGTGGGCGCCGGGGATGCCGGCGGCGGCGAGGCGGGCCAGCTCGGCCGCCGCCGCGCGCCGCCGGGCGGCCGGCGCCGCCGGGTCGGTGACCGCGGTACGCAGCTCCGCCACCAGCGCGGAGAGGGTGAGCGCCCGGGGCGGCCGGCCGACGGGCAGTTCCCGTGGCCGGTCGGGTTCGTCGTCGTCCGGCCCGGCGGCGTCGCCGGGCTGGACCTGGTCGGTCCCGGCGTCGCCGGCCCCGTGGGCGGGGGCGGCGTCCAGTCCCACCGCCGCCGGCCCAGACCGCGCTGGC
>NZ_JBAKHO010000023.1:0-80605 GCF_036902735.1 Micromonospora lacuserhaii
CGGGCCCGCCGGGCCCAACGCCGCCGGCAGCAGCGCCCGCGCGGCGGCGGCCGGGTGCCGGTGGAACCAGGCCAGGGCGGCCGGGCGCGCCGACTTGAGCCGGTCGAGCCAGTCGGCCATCAGGTCGGCGACCTCACCACCGGTGTACGGCAGCAGCACCCCGGCGGCGACCTGCGGGCTGCTCCGGGAGACGTGGAGCGCGGCGGGGAGGGCGTCCAGCTCCAGCCGTCCCACCACCCGCGGCAGCCACGAGCCGGTGTCCCAAGTGTCGCGCGGGCGCCACGACCGGACCAGCGGACGGGCCACCGCCTCGGGGGCCCGGGTGAAGAAGGCGATGCCCTCGCTGTCGGGGTACCGCCCGGAGGCGATCGTCGGCGCCAGGTCGCTGAGGTCCTCGCCCTGTCGCCACCACGACATGTAGTACACCCGGGTGGCCGCCCAGCGCTCCCGCTCGCCGGGCAGCCAGGCGATCGCGGCCTCGTCGGGCCGGACGAGACCGGCCACCACCGGCGGTGCGGTGCGGTGCCGCCTGGCCAGCCACGGCGGGCTAACCAGCACCGGTGGCAGCCGGTCGGGGGTGGCCGGGGTGAGCGACTCCCGGTCGGCGTGGATCTGCGTGACCCGCTGCCGGTCGTCGGAGTCGAGCAGCGGCAGCGCCGCGGCGACCGCGGCCGGGTTGGTCAGCACGTGGCCGCGCAGCAGCGTGGCGGCGTCCCGGGCGGCGGCGGTGCGTCCCCCGGCCGCCCGGGCCAGCAGGCGCACCCCGCGCACCGGGAAGCGCCGGAGCATCTCCAGCACGCCGGCCTGGACGTACTTCTGGTCGAGCCGGTCGAGCAGCAGCCGCATCGCCTCGTCGGTGGGGAAGGCGGCCAGCAGCGAGACCAGCCGTTGCCGGCCGGCCGCGTCGACGTACTCGTGGTCGAACCAGTCGGCCAGCAGCGGGGCCATCGACGGGCCGACGGTCGCGGCGGCGGTGACCACCGCGGCCGGGTCGTACACGGCGGAGTGAACGCCGAGACGGTCGGCCATCCGGGCGAAGTCCTCGGCGGCGGGCGCCGCGTTCATCATCAGCTCGGCGAGGAACCGGTCCCCGCTGGCGTCGACGGCGGGCACGTCCTCGGCCACCCAGTCCGCCTCGGTGGGCAGCAGGAAGGAGGTGACCACCCGGTTGGCCAGGTCGACCTGCCGGTAGGGGACGAGCGCGGCACGGGCGGCGGCGTACTCGTCGTCGGTGGCCACCGCGAGGTGGGCGCGGACCCGGCCCAGGACGGCCAGCCGGGTTCCCCGGTAGCCCCAGTCGGCCGCCCCGCCGCCCGCCCGGGCGAGGACGCACCGGTGGTGGTCCCGGTGTCCCTCCGTCCTGATCCCGATCGATTCGATGACGGCACGGGCGGCGGCCACCACACCGTCGTCGGCGACCAGCAGGTCGGCCAGGTCGCGACCCCGGTCCGTGTCCCGCCAGGCGATCTCGTGCCCGACGGCCACCAGCAGCCCGGCCGCGCCGAGCGGTGTACGCTCACCGGCCAGGTGGGCGCGGACCGCGCCGACCAGCTCGGCGTCGTCGCTGTTGCCCAGCAGCCGGTCGACGCCGTCGGCCAGCGACGCCAGCAGTTCCTCGCCGGCCTTGCGTGCCTTGGCTCCGCGGGGAAGGACAGCACCGGTCAGACCGTCGCGGCGCGGCAGGAGGTGCCGCCGCCAGCCGGCCGGCACCACGAAGGTCTCCTCGTCGGGCAGCGCTTCAGCCGGCGGTCCGGCCGGGGTCGGCGGCGCCGTCGGACCGTCGGCGGCCGACATCGGACCGGTCGTCCCCGGCTCCCCCGCCACAGCCGACGTCGCCGGTGCAGCGGTCACGGCCGTCGACGTCGGGGCGGCGGGTGCCTCGACGTACCCCTTGCGCAGCTTCTCCGCGATCAGCCGGTCGGCGTGTTCGGCGGCCTCGGTGGCGGAGCCGAACTCTTTCACCTGGATCCGCCCCGCCGAGCCAGTCCGTCCATATCGGACGGTGACCGTCAGGTCGGCGGATTCCACCTCCCAGAACTTCGCCGCGCTGCCGCTGACACAGTCGAATCTGCGCACGCCCGTCTCCTTGATCACCCGCGATGTGCGGGGACCATAACGGCAACCACCGACAGCGTGCCGACGGCGGTCAGGAGACCAGCAGCAGACCGAGCGCGATCAGCGGCACGGAGACGAACAGGAAGATGCCGACCCCGGTCAGCACCCGCCCGCCGCCGGCGCCCTCCTGCTCCGGGGCATGCCCGAACATCGCCCGCGACTCCATGGTGCCGATCCGGCTGAGGGTCAGGTCGCCGGTCACCCCCAACAGTGCGCCGACGATCATCAGGGTGAAGCCGAGGCGTTGGACGAGGTCGCCACCCCGGGCGGAGTGCCAGGCCACCGCGCCGAGCAGCGCGACCAGCCCCGCGACAACGAACAGCACCAGCGCCTCACGCAGTCCCTTGACCACGGTCATCCGTCTCCGCCTCCCCGTCGGATCCCGCCCAGCGCGGGATCGGAGGCGTCATTCTTCCGGGTCGATGCGTACGGCGCAGTCCCGTTCGGGTCCGGCGGTGGTCGGGTACGCGACGGAGGCCGGGCGGACCGCACGGTCCACCCGGCCGCTCCGACCGTGGGTCAGATGTCCTCGCGCAGCCGCGTCATCAGCATCTGCTTGCCCTGCTCGCCGGCCTTGCGGTTGTTCTCCTGCATCTTGCGGAACCAGGTGGCCAGCTCCGTGTCGCCCCGGGCCTCCGCGTCGGCGATGTAGATCCCGAGCTGCCAGATGTGCTGCAGCGACATCTGCACCGCGTGGATCAGGTCGTAGTTCTTGTCCCTCACCGGACTGATCTGCTCGTTCACCATGGTCGCCACGGTGTACCTCCCCTGGTCACTGTCGTGGACGTCGGCGGTTACCCGGCCTCGCCCACTCCATGCGCCCGGCCCCGAGCGCGTCCCGCCGAGCCGGCACGGTTACCCGGTCCGGCCCCCGGGTAGGCATGGGGCCATGTCCGAACTGGCAGCCCTCTGGATCGTGCGGCACGGCGAGAGCACGGCGAACGTGGCCGCCTCGGCAGCCGAGGCGTCCGGCGCCGCGCTGATCGACCTGACCCACCGCGACGCCGACGTACCGCTGTCGACCACCGGGGAGGAGCAGGCCCGGGCCACCGCGCGCTGGCTGGCCGGGCTGCCGGCCGAGCGCCGGCCGGACGTGGCGGTGGTCTCGCCGTACCTGCGCGCGGTGCGGACCGCGGAGCTGGCGCTGGCCGGCACCGGGATCCCGGCCAGCCGGGACGAGCGGCTGCGGGACCGGGAGCTGGGCATCCTCGACGGCTACACCGGCCTCGGCGTCCAGCAGCGCTTCCCGGAGGAGGCCGACCGGCGCCGCCGGCTCGGCAAGTTCTACTACCGGCCGCCGGGTGGCGAATCCTGGACGGACGTCGCGCTGCGGCTGCGTACCCTCCTGGGCGACCTGCGCCGCGACCACGAGGGCCGGCGGGTGCTGCTCTTCGGCCACGACGCCCTGGTCTTCCTGCTCCGCTACCTGGTCGAGGGGCTGACCGAGGGGGACCTGATGGCGCTGACCCGGGAGCACGTGATCGCCAACTGCTCGGTGACCGGCTGGTCCGCGGACGCCGACGGCCGGCTCACCCCGGACACCTTCAACGACGTACGCCACCTGCACCAGCAGGGCGCCCGACCGACCAGGGAGGACGAGGTCCATGCCGAACCGGTCTGACACCCGCGTCATCACGCCGGCCCTGCTGCGCGACTGGGCGCTGCCCGTGCCGACCGGCGGCAAGGAGCACCGGGGCACCGTCCTGGTGGTGGGCGGTTCCCGGTTCACCCCGGGCGCGGTGCTGCTGGCCGGGGTGGCCGCGCTGCGGGCGGGCGCCGGTGTGCTGCAACTGGCCGCCGCCGAGTCCACCGCCGCGGCGCTGAGCATCCAGGTGCCGGAGGCGCTGGTCGTCGGGCTGCCGGAGACCTCCGACGGGGCGGTCGACGGCGATCCCGGTGACCGGCTCGGCGACCTGGTGTCCCGGGCCGACGTGGTGGCGGTCGGCCCGGGCCTCAACGACATCGACCAGACCCGCGCGCTGCTGCACCTGGTGCTGGACTCGGCCCGGCCGGAGACGGCGCTGGTGCTGGACGCGTACGCGCTCGGGGCGCTCAGTCACGAGCCGGACCTGCTGGTGGGCTCGGGGCGGAAGGTGGTGCTCACCCCGAACCTGACCGAGGCCGGGCACCTGCTTGGCCGCGACCCCGGTGACGACCTGGACGCCGAGGCCCGCGAGCTGGCCCGCCGGTACGAGGCGGTGGTGTCGCTCTACGGCCACATCGCCACCCCGGACGGTTCGGGCTGGCGGGAGGAGAGCGGCGACGCCGGGCTGGGTACCTCGGGCAGCGGGGATGTCCGGTCGGGGCTGCTGGCCGGGCTGCTGTCCCGGGGCGCGGAACCGGCGCAGGCCGCCTGCTGGGCCGCCTGGGCGCACGCGGTCAGCGGCCAACGGCTGGTCCCGCAGTTCGGCAGGATCGGATTCCTCGCCCGGGAGCTGCTCGACGAGATCCCGCACACCCTCGCCACCGTCTGACACTTCTTGTCTGACCGAACGGATGTGTGTAACGCCACACCTGCTCCCTACGCTGTTGCTTCGAAAGCGGGCATCCGCCCGCTTCCGCCGGGCCGCTCCCTCATCGCGGGGCACCGCCCGGCGGGGGACGGCCCCCTGGGAGTCTGTGTGAAGAACCTCCGTCGCAAGACACTGGCCGCCGCGTCCGCCGTGACGCTCGGCGTCGGCCTCGCCCTGACCGGCGGGTTGGCGCCTGCGGCGGCCGTCGGACCGGACACCACGTTCCTGGTCCTGGCCCCGCAGGGCGCCGCGACCGGCCCGGCAGCGGCCCGCGTGGCCGCGGCCGCCGGCACCGTGGTGGCCTCGTACGACCAGATCGGTGTGCTCGTCGTCCGCTCCACCAACCCCGACTTCGCCACCCAGGTGAAGGGCGCGGGCGTGGAGTCGGTCGCCGCCACCACCGGCCTCGGCTCCGCCCTCGAAGAGGACGAGACCGTCGAGGTCTCCGCGGCCGACGTCGCCAACGCCACCGGCGACCCGACCAAGGAGCCGATGTTCGGTCAGCAGTGGGACATGCCGATGATCCACGTTCCGCAGGCCCACGCGGTCACCACCGGTAGCTCCAACGTGGTGGTGGGCGTGCTGGACAGCGGCATCTCCAGCAGCCACCCCGACCTGGCCACCCAGATCGCCAAGGACAAGAGCACGTCCTGCATCGGCGGTGTCACCGACACCACCGAGGCGGCCTGGAACCCGACCACCTCCGACCACGGCACGCACGTGGCCGGCACCATCGCCGCCGCCATCAACGGCGTCGGCGTGACGGGCATCGCGCCGGGCGTCAAGGTCGCCGCGGTGAAGGTGGTCAATGACGGCGGCTACATCTACCCGGAGGCCGCGCTGTGCGGCTTCATCTGGGCCGCCGACCACGGCATGCAGGTCACGAACAACAGCTACTTCATCGACCCGTGGGAGCTCAACTGCCGCAACGACGCGCGCCAGCGTCCGGTGTGGCAGGCGGTCCAGCGGGCCATCCGTTACTCGCAGAGCAAGGGCGTGCTGAACGTGGCGTCCGCGGGTAACTCGAACTACGACCTCGCCCACAAGATCACCGACACCGGCAGCCCGAACAACCTGCCGGAGGGCCAGGACCCCGAGGTCCGCGAGGACCTCACCAACGCCTGCCTCGACCTGCCGGCCGAGGCGCCGGGCGTGGTGACCGTCTCGGCGGTCGGCCGGACCGGGGCGAAGAGCTACTACTCCTCGTACGGCCAGGGCGTCATCGACGTGACGGCGCCGGGTGGCGACACCCGGTACCGGACGCAAGGTGCGGCGCGCACGTTGAGCGACGGCATCCTGTCGACCACGTTCGACGTGGCGACGAAGACCAACGGCTGGGGCTACAAGCAGGGCACCTCGATGTCCGGTCCGCACGCGACCGGTGTCGCCGCCCTGGCCCTGTCGGCGCACCCGGGCATGTCGCCGGGTGAGCTGGCGGCGTTCCTGGAGCGCACCTCGGTGGCGCAGTCCTGCCCGGACGGCGTCTTCAACCTGGTGCCGTTGATCGACCCGACCGACCCGCACCTGTACGACGCGACCTGCTCCGGCGGCGCGCGTAACGCGTTCTACGGCGCCGGCATGGTCGACGCGTACAACGTGGTGAAGTAGCAGCACCGCACCACCCGTGGTGGGGCCCGGCGGAATTCCGCCGGGCCCCACCCGTTTTCGCAGTTCAGACCCGGGGTACCGGAACACGGTCAGCCGAACCAAGGAGGTCTGCCGGTGTCCACCGATGCCATCGTCCTGCTCAAAGAGGACCACAAGGAGATGCGTCGTCTCTTCAAGGAGTTCCAGAAGGCCGAGGACGGGCCGGCGGAGAAGCGCCAGCAGCTGGTGACGCAGATCCTGGAGGCCCTGACGGTGCACACGTACCTGGAGAACGAGGTGCTGTACCCCGAGGTCCGCAAGCTCCTGCCCGACCTCGAGGACGACATCCTCGAGTCCTACGAGGAGCACCACGTCGCCGACCTGCTCTGCGCCGAGCTGGCGGCCATGGACGCCTCCGACGAGCGCTTCGTCGCCAAGACCACGGTGCTGATCGAGAACGTCGAGCACCACGTCGAGGAGGAGGAGCAGGAGTGGTTCCCGAAGGTCCGGGAGGCGCTCGGCCGCAACCAGCTCCAGGAGATCGGCGAGCGGATGATCGCGATGCGCGCGGACGCGCCGCGCCGCCCCGACGACCCGAAGGCGCTCAAGAGCGCGCGCGACGCCGCGACCGCCTGACCCGCGAGCACCCGGGGCCCGACCACGCGGTCGGGCCCCGCGCCGTGTCACCAGGCGGTCGGCGGCACCCCATCGGGCGCCGGCAGGATCCGCCGCAGCCCGGGTACGCCCCGCGGCTGCCACTCCCGGGGGTAGCCCACCGAGACCTCCTCGAAGCGCACCCCGTCGTACCAGGTGGTGCGCGGGATGTGCAGGTGCCCGTAGACCACCGCCGCGGCGTCGTACCGGCGGTGCCAGTCGGCGGTGGCCTCGGTGCCGCACCACTGCGCGAAGATCGGGTACCGCAGCACCCGGGTCGGTTCCCGGACCAGCGGCCAGTGGTTGACCAGCACCGTCGGCAGCGCCGGGTCACGGGCGTCCAGCCGCCGGGCGGTCTCGGCCAGCCGGGCCGCGCACCAGTCCGGGCGGCTCGGGTACGGATCGTTGTGCAGCAGGAACTCGTCGGTGCAGACGATTCCGGTCCGGTACGCCTCGGCGAGCGCCGCCTCGCGGGTGTCGAACCCGTCGGGGCGCCAGCTGTGGTCGTAGAGCAGGAACAGCGGCGCGACCAGTGCCGGCCCGCCGGGCCCCCGCCACACCCGGTACTCGTCCTCCGGGGTGAGGACCCCCAGTCGCCGGCACACCTCGACGAGGTGCCGGTAGCGGGCCACCCCGCGCAGGGTGACCGGGTCGGTGGGTGGGGTCCAGAGCTCGTGGTTGCCGGGCGCCCAGACCACCGTGTGCCAGCGCCGCGCGAGCAGGCCGAGGGCCCATTCGATGTCGGCGACGGTGTCCGCCACGTCGCCGGCGACCAGCAGCCAGTCCCCCGGCGACTCCGGTCGCAGCGCCTCGACCAGGTCGCGGTTCTGCGGGTACCCGACGTGCAGGTCGCTGATGGCGACCAGGTTGCCGTCCTGTCCGCGCATCCGCCGATCGTACGCACGCCGGGCGGGTACGGGTCGGTCGGCCGAGCCGGGCCGGGGGCGACCCGCTAGGATCACCGGTGGGCCGTGACTGGCGCGTGGGGATGGAGCACCATCGGGAAGCGGCCCCGTCATGAGGACGCACGCCGAGCGCCTGGGCCTTCCACACGTCAGTAGGAGGTCACATGTCGCTGAACGCCGAATCCACCGCCTTCCGCAGCGCGCTCGAGGTCATCCGCGCCGTCGAGCCCCGGGTGGCCGACGCCATCGGCGCCGAGCTGGCCGACCAGCGCGAGTCGCTCAAGCTCATCGCCAGTGAGAACTACGCCTCCCCGGCCACCCTGCTGACGATGGGCAACTGGTTCAGCGACAAGTACGCCGAGGGCACGGTCGGCCGCCGCTTCTACGCCGGCTGCCAGAACGTCGACACCGTCGAGGCGCTCGCCGCCGAGCACGCCAAGGAGCTCTTCGGCGCCGCGCACGCGTACGTGCAGCCGCATTCGGGCATCGACGCCAACCTGGTCGCCTTCTGGGCGATCCTGGCCGACCGGGTGGAGTCCCCCGCGCTGAAGAAGGCGCAGGTCCGCCAGGTCAACGACCTGACCGAGGCCGACTGGTTCGCGCTGCGCCGGGAGCTGGGCAACCAGCGGATGCTGGGCATGTCGCTGGATTCCGGCGGCCACCTCACCCACGGCTTCCGGCCGAACATCTCCGGCAAGATGTTCGACCAGCGCAGCTACGGCACCGACCCGGTCACCGGCCTGATCGACTACGACCGGGTGGCGGAGGCGGCCCGCGAGTTCAAGCCGCTGATCCTGGTCGCCGGCTACTCCGCGTACCCCCGGAAGGTCAACTTCCGGATCATGCGGGAGATCGCCGACTCGGTCGGCGCGACCTTCATGGTCGACATGGCGCACTTCGCGGGCCTGGTCGCCGGCAAGGTCTTCACCGGCGACTTCGACCCGGTGCCGCACGCCCACATCGTCACCACCACCACCCACAAGTCGCTGCGCGGCCCGCGCGGCGGGATGGTGCTCTGCGGTCCGGAGCTGGCCGACCAGGTCGACCGGGGCTGCCCGATGGTGCTCGGCGGCCCGCTGCCGCACGTGATGGCCGCCAAGGCCGTCGCCCTGGCCGAGGCCCGCCGCCCGGACTTCGCCGACTACGCCCAGCGGATCGTCGACAACGCCCAGGCGCTCGCCGAGGGCCTGTTGAGCCGGGGGACGAAGCTGGTCACCGGCGGCACCGAGAACCACCTGGTGCTGCTCGACGTCTCCGGCTACGGCCTCACCGGCCGGCAGGCCGAGCAGGCGCTGCTGGACTCGGGCATCGTCACCAACCGCAACGCGGTCCCGCAGGACCCGAACGGCGCCTGGTACACCTCGGGCATCCGGATCGGCACGCCGGCGCTGACCACCCGCGGCCTCGGCACGGCGGAGATGGACCAGACCGCCGAGCTGATCCACACCGTGCTCAGCCAGACCACCCCGGGCGAGTCCAAGGCCAAGTACGTCCTCGACCCCGCGCTGGCCGACAAGGTCAGCAAGCAGGCCACCGAGCTGCTGGCCGGCTTCCCGCTCTACCCCGCCGTCGACCTCGGCTGACACCCGCTGCCGCCGCACCCCCGCCGCCGCCCCTCAATGGATGGCGCGGGGGTCCGGGGGGTCAGGGCAGGGGGCGCTTGAGGTGGTAGCGGTGGACCTCGGTGCTGCCCTGGACGTTGTTGACGTCCTCGGCGGCGGAGACCAGCTCCCAGCCCTCCCGGCCGGCGCGGTTGAGGTGCGCGATCGCGGTGTCGCCGTACGCGGTGATGTCGGTCCGCGATCCGTCCGGGGCGTACCAGACGAACGAGACGTGGAAATTGCGTCCCTGTCCCTGGTAGCGGCGGACCAGCAGGGCGTACTCCCAAGCGACCATTGCTCCATTATGGTGGGCCGGCGCCCGCCATCGGAACCGCGGCTGCTCCCTCCGAGAGGTCGGCCACCGGCGCGCGGTCGGGGCCGGCGGACCGCATCTCCTCGGCGACCAGGGCGGCCAGCCGGTCCAGGCCGAGGTCGATCTGCTCCGGCGTGACCGCGCTGACCGACAGCCGCAGCGCGGCCACCGGGGCGCCGTCGTCGTAGAAGTGGGCCATCGGCGTCCAGAGCAGCCCGTGCCGCTCGGCCGAGCGGCGCAGCAGCGTGTCGTCGACCGGGAACGGCACGGTGACCACCACGAAGAAGCCACCCGCCGGGGCGTTCCAGCGCACCGGTGACGGCGGCGGGAACCGCCGACGCAGGCCGGCGAGCAGGTGGGCCAGGTTGCGGCCGTACGCGGCCCGCTCCCGGACGTTCGCGGCCACCAGGGAGCAGTCGTGCTCCAGCAGCGCCCCGCCGATCATCGCCTGGGCCAGCGCCGAGGTGTTCACCGTGACCATGCTCTTGATCTTCGCGAGCTGGTCGGCGAGCGGGCCGACGCTCCCGTCCGGGCCGGCGACCCGCTGGTCGGCGACGACATAGCCGACCCGCGCGCCGGGCAGCACCGTCTTGGCGAACGAGCCCAGGTAGACCACCCGACGACCGGTGTCCAGCGCCTTGAGCGTCGGCAGCCGGCGGGCGTCGCCCGCCGGGAAGAGCCCGTACGGGTTGTCCTCGATCAGCAGCAGCTCCTCCTCGGCGGCCAGGTCGAGCAGCCGCCGCCGGTCGTCCACGCTGAGGCTGGCCCCGGACGGGTTGGCGAAGTCCGGCATCACGTAGCAGGCGCGGGGCCGCAGCCCCTCGGCCCGGGCCTGGCGCACCTGGGCGCGCAGGTCGGCCAGGTCGACGCCGGCCGGGCCGCCGGCCACCGGGCGCACCGGCAGGCCCACCAGTCGCGCCGCGCCGGTCAGCCCGACGTACGTGGGGGCCACCGCGAGCAGCACGTCCCGCGGGCCGGCCCGCAGCGCCCGCAGCACCAGGAACATCGCCTCCTGGCAGCCGACGGTCACCACGATCGCCTCGGGGTCGACGCGTACTCCCTCGTCGACGGCGAGGTTGCGGGCGACCAGATGGTGGATGATCCCCTTCGTCCGGCCGTACTGGAACAGGGTCCGCCGGGTCTGCTCGGGGCTCAGCCCGAGGTCCTCGGCGAGGTGCCGGCGGAACCGGTCCAGCCAGCGGCGCGGGGCATCGTCGTCGAAGAACTCCTCGTACGGCCGGCCGGCGGCCAGCGACACCGCGTCCGGCCAGTGCTGCGCCACCTCGTTGAGGAAGTTCATCGAGTTCAGGGCCGGATCGTCGACCGCCGGGTGCAGCGCGGCGAGCTCCAGGTCCACCGGTTCGTCCACGTCAGCCTCCGGTCAGGGTGCGCAGCTCGCGGGCCGCGGCGGGGTCGGCGCAGCCGGCGAGGGTGAGGGCGTCGCGCAGCTCGACGGCGAGCAGCTCCAGCGCCTTCTCGGCGCCGGCCCGCCCGCCGGCGGCGAGCGCCCAGAGCAGCGGGCGTCCCAGCAGCACCCCGGTCGCGCCGAGGGCCAGGGCGCGCAGCACGTCGGTGCCGCCGCGCACCCCGCTGTCGAGCAGCACCTCGGCCCGGCCGGCGACGGCGGCGACCACCTCGGGCAGCACGGTGGCGGTGGCGGGGGCGCCGTCGAGCTGGCGGCCGCCGTGGTTGGAGACCACCACCGCGTCCGCGCCGACCTGCACCGCCCGCACCGCGTCGCGAGGGTCGAGGACGCCCTTGACCAGCAGCGGCAGCGGGGTACGGTCGCGCAGCCACTCCAGGTCGGCCCAGGTGAGCGCGGGGGCGAAGACCGCACCGGTGTGCGCCGCGATCGCCGACACGCCGGGCGTGCCGGTGTGGGCCAGGTCGTCCCGGCCGCCGGGCAGGTTCGCCGCGGTCACCTCAGGCGGCAGGGCGAAGGCGTTGCGGACGTCGCGCCGCCGCCGGCCGAGCACCGGCACGTCAACGGTCACCACCAGCGCGGCGCAGCCGGCGGTGCGCGCCCGGTCCACCAGCTCGGCGACCAGCGCCCGGTCGCGCAGCCAGTACAGCTGGAACCAGACCGGGCCGGTGGCCACGGCGGTGACCTCCTCGATCGGGGTGCTGCTCAGGGTGCTCAGCGCGTACGGCACGCCGGTCGCGCCGGCCGCCGCGGCGAGGGCCAGCTCGCCGTCGGGGTGCAGCAGCCGCTGGTACGCCATCGGCGCGACCGCCACCGGCATCGCCTGCTCCCGGCCGAGCAGCGCGGCCGTCGTGCGGGGGTTCTCCACGCCGGTGAGCATCCGGGGCAGCACGGCGACCCGGTCCAGGGCGGCCCGGTTCGCGGCCAGGGTGATCTCCGCCCCGCTGCCGCCGTTGACGTAGTCCCAGACCCCCGGCGGCACCACTGCCCGGGCCGGCTCGGCGAAGTCCGCCAGGCAGACCGGCGGGACGGCGTCAGGCATGGTCTGACCCGCCCGGGACGGACCCCACGAGCGCGAAGCGTTCCCGCAGGAAGGTGGCCGCCTCCTCCTGCGCCCGCCGGCCGGCGTCGAAGACCCCGGGCATGGCGAAGAACCCGTGGATCATCCCGGGGTAGCGGCTCAGCCGGACCGGGACGCCGGCCTCCCGCAGCCGCTCGGCGTAGCGCTCCCCCTCGTCGCGCAGCGGATCGTGCTCGGCGGTGACCACCAGGGCGGGCGGCAGGCCGGAGTGGTCCTCGGCGAGCAGCGGCGAGGCGAGCGGGTCCGCCGCGTCGGCCGGGTCGGCCAGGTAATGCCCCCGGTACCAGTCGACGGAGTGCCGGTTGAACAGCAGTGGATCCTCCTCCCCGGTCGGCCGGCGACCGGGGCGCTGGTCGGTGTTCGGGTAGACCAGCAGCTGGCCGGCGAGCCGGGGTCCGCCCGCGGACCGGGCCAGCAGGGTCACCGCCGCCGCGAGGTTGCCGCCGGCGCTGTCCCCGCCCACCACCAGCCGGTCCGGGTCGACGCCGAACTCGTCGGCGTGCCCGGCCAGCCAGGCGGTGGCCGCGTGGCAGTCCAGCACGGCCGCCGGGAACGGGTGCTCCGGGGCGAGCCGGTAGCCGACCGTCACCACCTGGCAGGGCGTCGCGTTGGCGAGCCGGCGGCAGATCCCGTCCGCGGTGTCCACGCTGCCCAACGTCCAGCCACCGCCGAAGAACCAGACCAGCGTCGGCATCGGCCCGCCGCCGGCCGGGCGGTGGATCCGCACCGGCAGGTCACCGCCCGGGCCGGGGACCTGCGTGTCGCGTACCCGGTGCACCGGCTCGACGTCGCCGCCGCCGGCGCGGATCGCGGCGAGGTCGGCGGCGCGGGCCTCGGCCAGGGTCTGGGTGTACAGCGGCGGCGTGCCGGCGGCCGCGCGCGCGGCCCGGTACGCGACCACCTGGGGGTCGACGGTCATGCCCGCTCCTTCCCGCCGGTCGAGACAAAAAGCTTGTCGATGCCGCGCAGGAAGAGGCTCCCGCTGTAGCTGGGCGGCCGGGTCACGGTCAGCTCCGGGAAGCGGGCGAGGAGCCGGGGCAGCGCGAGCCGCCCCTCCAGCTTGGAGACCGCCGAGCCGAGGCAGAAGTGCAGGCCGACGCCGAAGGCCAGCGACGGCGGGCCGGACCGGCGCGGGTCGAAGCGGTCCGGGTCGGGGAACCGGGCCGGGTCGCGGTTCGCCCCAGCGATGATCAGCAGCACGTTCTCGCCCTGGCGGACCGGCACGCCGCCGAGGACGGTGTCCCGCGGGGCGGCCCGGGCCAGGAAGTGCACCGGGCTCTCCATCCGCAGCACCTCGTCGACGCAGCCGCGGGCCAGCCCGTCGTCGCCGGGCAGCGCGCCGACGGTGTCCGGGTGCGCGAGCAGCAGCGGCAGGCCGTTGCTGAACATGTAGACGGTGGTCACGAAGCTCGCGTTGAACAGGACGATCAGGTTGCTGATCAGCTCTTCCTCGGTCAGCTCCACGTCGCCGGAGTCCAGCGCCTCGACCAGCCCGCTGATCAGGTCCTCGCCGGGCTGCCGGCGCCGGTGCCCGATCAGCTCCCGGTAGTAGTCGCGCAGCTCCGCCGCGGCCTGGTTCGCCCGGGCGAGGCGTTCCGGGGTCTTGCCGGCCACGTCCATGAACTCGTCGATCCAGTCGACCCGCTGCCGGTACCAGGGCAGGTCGGCCTCGGGCAGGCCGATGAACTCGGCCATCACCAGCGCCGGCACCGGGTACGCGAAGTCGGCGACGAAGTCCACCTCGGCGCCGCCGGCGCCGGCCTCGGCGATCCGGTCGAGCATGGTGTCGACGACCCGGACGATCACCGGCTCCAGCGCGCCGAGCCGACGTGGGGTGAAGGTCTTCGCGAACACCGCCCGCATCCGGGTGTGGTCCGGCGGGTCGGTGAACATCATCGAGGACATGAACGTCCGCAGGATCTCCTGGTCCTGCCAGCCGGGCGGGGCGCCCTTGCACCACTGCGGGTCGCGCAGCACCTGGTCGACCAGGTCGTACCCGGCGGCGACGGCGGAGACGGTGCTGTGCTCGGGGCGGGTCGGGATGGCGCTGATCGGGCCGTGCGCGTGCAGGGCCGCGTACCAGGGATAGGGGTTCTGCCGGCCCTGCTCGCTGTAGAGGCCGGTCAGGATCTCGTCGACGTCCACGGTGGTGCTTCCTCCCCAGGATGGACGGTGGGGCGGCCGGGTCACCCCCGCCGCCCCACCGGTGTCACAGACCCAGCAGTCGTAGCGGTACGGCGTCGGCCATCGCCTGGTTGCCGGCGTCATTCGGGTGGATGTGGTCACCCGCGTCGTACGCCGGCAGCAGCCGGCTGGGCTGCGCCGGGTCGCGCAGCACGGCGTCGAAGTCGAGCACCCCGTCGAACTCACTCGCGCCCTGGGTCCGCAGCCAGGTGTTGACCGCCTGGCGGGTAGCGTCCTTCTCCGGCGTCCACACCCCCGGGCCGCCGTTGCCCTCGTACGGCGTGATCGTCCCGACCAGGCTGCGCAGGCCGCGCTCCTTGGCCTGCTGGTTGATCTGCCGCAGGGCGGCGATGATGCTCTCGGCGGAGTCGTCGGACATCCAGATGTCGTTGATGCCCAGGTGGGTCACCAGGGTCTCCACCCCGGTCTGCGGGAAGACGTCCTCGTTGAGCCGGGCGAGGGCGTTCGGGCCGAGTTCGTTGTAGCCGGGGAAGCCGCCCGCGCCGGGCTCGGGGCCCTCGTGGTTGAGCCGGTTGCCGGCCAGGCTCAGGTTGAGCACACCGGGGGTGCGTACCTCCGGTCGGGTGTCGATCAGCCGGTCGGCGAGCAGATCGGGCCAGCGCTTGTTGGCGTTGACGGTGCTGCCGTTGCCGTCGCCGATCGAGTCGCCGAAGACGACCACCGAGCCCGGGGTGTGCCGGCGCTCCACG
This sequence comes from Micromonospora lacuserhaii, assembly GCF_036902735.1. NCBI lineage: Bacteria > Bacillati > Actinomycetota > Actinomycetes > Micromonosporales > Micromonosporaceae > Micromonospora > Micromonospora lacuserhaii. Next base: position 15,087 of record NZ_JBAKHO010000023.1, read on the forward strand.
TCGACCCCGGAGAGGAACATCCAGCAGCAGTTCGGCCGGATGGTGAAGCCGGTGCCGTCGGCGGCGGTGGTCAGGTCGGACGCCCCGATGAAGTTGGTGACCTTGGACTGGCCGTGGAAGGTCACCGGCCCGGTCAGCACCGGGAAGTGCAGGGTGACCACCAGGTCCTCCTGCTCGTCCACCGGGAAGTCGAGCGGGTCGCTGAGCAGCTCGGCGCCCTTGTTCATGGTGGCCGAGGCGGCGCCGCCGAAGGTCAGCTCGCGCAGCGTTGCGGCGTCGATGTCGGACCGGTCGTCGGGGGTCGCGGTGTTCGGCCGGGCGACGGTCGCGTGCCCGACCTTGACCGCCTGCTCGCCGTAGAGGTTGCTCAGCCGTACCCGCAGCCGGTCGCCGCCGACCGAGGTGTGCACGGTCATCCGGATGCTCTGGTTGTTCAGGCCGGTGTTGGTCAGGCCGACGGTGTTGCCGCGGGTGACCGCCGCGGCCCAGCTGCCCGCCCACTCGGCCCGGGGGTGCCGGGCGGTGTCGGTGTCGGACGGACCGGCGCTGGCCACCACCGCCGGGGCGCCCACCACCAGCAACGCGGCCGCGGACGCTATGACGTGCCATCTCTTCGGGGTCGACATTGAACCTCCATGGTCTGCCCGCCCAGGGCCGGAGTCCATTGACGCACCGCCCGGACGATGGTCCAGAAACCTAGCCGCTGCCGCTGACGGGCGTCAATCAACCCGATCGACATGATCGAATGTCCGCGGGGTGCCGCCGGACGCCGTTCGGCTCTGTCCCACGGCACCGCTGCGCGCCTAGGCTCGCAGTCGGCGGCGGTGCGGTCGCCAACTCGCGCACCCCGTCGCGTCCCGGGCGCTCCGGCCTGCCCGGACGTCACCACCGGCCGGTCGCCGCGGCGCGTCCCACCGGGCCGCGGCGTCGACCGCCACCGCATCGACCTGGGGGCTGTGCGATGACCGAGGGTGCCGACCGATCCACCACCTACGTGCACGACGCGCTCACGCTGTTCGCCGGCTTCGGCGACCGGGAGGCGCTGGTCGGCGACGGCCGCCGGCTCAGCTACGCCGAGGTCGCCGCGGAGGTGCGCGGCCTGGCCGCCGCACTGACCACCCACGGGGTACGCCCCGGCGCGGCGGTGCTGGTGATGCTCGGCAACGCCGTCGAGGGGCCACTGCTCCAGCTCGCCCTGCACCTGCTGGGCTGCCGGACCATGTGGATCGCGCCGGTGACCTCGCGCCGGGAGGTCGACGAGTTCGCCCGGCTGGCCCGGCCCGAGGTGTTCGTGCACCACGCCGACGACGGCCTCGGCGCGGAGCTCGCCGCCTCGCTGGCCGGGGTGCCGGTGCTGCGGCTGGGCGCGGAGCTGACCCCCGTCACCGGGGTCGACCTGCCCGACCGGGTGCCCACGCCGGAGTCGTTCCTGCAGACCAGCGGCACCACCGGCACCCCGAAGCTGGTGCACCACCGGGAGAGCTTCTACCGACAGGTGCTCGCCCTCGCGGCCGACTTCCGCGGCGCCGGCTTCCCGCTGCTGCGGCACCTGTCGCACTCGCCGATGTGGCTGGCCAGCGGGCAGATCACCACGCTGTTCAACCTCTTCACCGGCGGGGTGCTCTTCCTGCGCCAGCAGTGGGATCCGGCGGCGTTCATCCGCACCGTCGACACCGAGCGGCTCACCTCCACCTTCGTCACCCCGCCGATGCTCTACGAGGTGCTCGACCATCCGGCGCTGGACGGCGCGGACTTCTCCGCCATGTTCATGTTCAACGTGGGCGCCGGCCCCGCCGCGCCCGCCCGGCTGCGCCAGGCGATCGCCCGCTTCGGCCCGTGCCTGCGGATCGTGTACGGACTCAGCGAGGCCGTCGTGATCTGCGCCCTGCCCGGCCTCACCGAGGACCCGGAGCACCCGGAACGGCTGCGCTCCTGCGGCCGGCCGTACGGGGACGTGACGGTCGAGATCCGCGACGCCGACGGGCGGGCGCTACCGGCCGGCGAGGACGGCGAGGTCTGGGTCCGTACCAACCTCAGCTTCGTCGGCTACCACGGTCAGCCGGAGCTGACCGCCGAGACGCTGGTCGACGGCTGGGTCCGCACCCGCGACGTCGGGCACCTGGACAGCGACGGCTACCTCTACCTGGTGGACCGGTTGCAGGACCGGATCCTCACCCGGCAGCGCAGCTGGCCGATCTACTCCCGACCGATCGAGGACGTCCTCGCCGGCCACCCCGGGGTACGCGCCGCCGCGGTGATCGGTGTGCCCGACCCGGTGGCCGGCGAGCTGCCGTACGCCTTCGTGGTGCCGGCGCCCGGCGGGTCGGTGACCGGGGACGAGCTGATCGCGCTGGTCACCGCCGAGCTGAGCGACACCTGGGCGCCCGGCGGGGTGGAGTTCGTCGACCGGCTGCCGCTTAACCGGTCGGCCAAGGTGGACAAGAACGCCCTGCGGGCCCGCTACGCCGCCGCCCATCCGCCGACGGAGGAGGTCGCCCCGACGGTGATCGGCAGTCCGGCGTGAACCCGCGCCGGGAGCTGTACACCCTGGTCACCGCAGACCTGATCTCCAACCTGGGCACCCGCATCTCGGTGGTGGCCATCCCCTGGCTGGTGCTGGAGACCACCGGCAGCCCCACGAAGATGGGTGTGGTGGCGGCGGCGGAGACACTGCCGTACATGCTCTCCAGCGCGCTGGCGACGCCGTGGGCGGACCGGTTCGGGGTGCGGCGTACCTCCGTGGTGGCGGACGCGGCCAGCGCGGCGGTGATGGCGGTGGTGGCGCTGGCGCCCTGGCTGGGGTTCGGCACGCTGGTCGCGCTGGTGGCGGTGGCCGGCGGGCTGCGCGGCATCGGCGACCGGGTCAAGCACGTCATGTTCCGCCCGGCCGCCCAGCGGGCCGGGGTGTCGCTGATCCGGCTGACGTCGGCCTACGACGGGATGAGCCGGGGCGTCACCCTCTTCGGGGCGGTGCTCGGCGGGCTGCTCATCGACTGGGTGGAGGTGACCCGGGCGATCTGGATCGACGCGGCGACCTTCGCGGTCTGCGCGCTGCTGATCGGCGTACTCGTGCATCCGCCGGCGTCGACGGAGCCGGCGCCGCGGGAGAGCTACCTGCGGGCGCTGCGCGGCGGCTTCGCCTACCTGCGCACCGACCGGGTGCTGCTGACCATGCTGGTGGTGGTCTCGGCGCTGAACATGTTCGCCAACGCCAGCGTCGCGGTCTACATCCCGCTCTGGGTGGCGCAGGTCTTCGGCGACCCGGCCGGCTTCGGCCTGGTGCTGGGGGTCTTCTCCGGGGGCGCGCTGCTCGGAAACCTGATCTTCACGGTGGCCGGGCCGCGGCTGCCCCGGCGGCTCACCTTCGCGGTCGGCGTGGCGGCCAGCGGCACCCCCCGGTTGCTGGCGCTGGCGCTCAGCGACGAGCTGGCGGTGGTGCTGGGCGTGACGTTCCTGTCCGGGGTGGCGATCGCCGCGGTGAACCCGCTGCTCGGCGCGGCCCTCTACGAGCGGGTGCCGGAGGCGTTGCAGACCCGGGTGCTGGGCATCGCCGGTTCGGTGGCGTTCCTCGGGCTGCCGGTCGGCGCGCTGCTGGGCGGCTGGTCGGTGGCCGCGCTGGACCTCGTCCCGGCGCTGTGGGTGATGTCGGCCCTGTGTCTGGTGCTCACCGTCACTCCGCTGCTGATCGGCGGGCTGCGGATGGACGGCGGGGAAGCCGGACCGGCACCGGCCGAAGCCGGTGTGCGGGAGGACCGGCGGGCCATCCCGCGACGGTAGCGCGTCACGCGGAGTAGACGTCATATCTACTATCCGACAATTTAAATACTGCGATGGCCAATGTCGCTGAGCGCGACGACCTGCTGATACTGCGTGAGCCCTCAGTCCCACGGTTCGTGTTAGGGGTCTCGACCATGTGGCATCCCCCCCTTTTCGCCTTCCGGCTGCATGCCCTGACGAGCCGGTGGACCAGGTTCCTGGCCGTCGTCGCGGTGCTCGCGCTGGTCACCTCCGGGCTGACCGGCTCGGTGTCGCCGCCCCGCCCCGGTGACCGCACCGCGACCCAGGCGGCGACCACGCCCGGGCCGGCCTGTGGCGACACCACCGGCACCGCGGCGGTCGCCAAAGTCGCCGCCGAACTGCCCGACTACCAGCAGGTCGTGGCGCCCGGCATGGCCGCCACCGTCTCGTACGGCGGGGCGAAGCTGGCCATCGGCCCGAAGGCGGTCCGGCTGCCGACCGGGATCGGCATCACCGTGCTGGCGCCGGGGCTGACCCCGAAGCTCGACAGCGGCATGACCAACGTGACCGGGAAGACCAGGGGGGGCGGCTACCGCTTCACCCCGCACCCGCAGCAGTTCGCCGCCTCGATCCAGGTCACCCTGCCGTACGACCCGGCGCTGCTGACCGACGAGTTCACCGCGCAGGACATCTACACGTACTTCTTCGACGACGTGCAGACCTGCTGGCAGGTGCTGGAGCGGGTCTCGGTGGACGAGGTCAACCACACCGTCACCTCGCTGACCGACCACTTCACCGACATGATCAACGCGACGGTGACGGTGCCGGAGCACCCCGAGGGGGTGCAGTTCAACCCCAACCAGATCAAGGGCATCCAGGCCGCCGACCCGGGTTCGGGCATCGCCCTCATCGCGCCGCCGTCGGCGAACAACCAGGGCGAGAACCACCTGGCGTACCCGATCGAGGTGCCGCCCGGGCGGCAGGGGCTGACCCCGCAGCTCGGGCTGTCGTACAGCTCCTCGTCCGGCAACGGCTGGACCGGGGTCGGCTGGGACCTGTCGGTGCCCACCATCTCGGTCGAGACCCGCTGGGGCGTGCCCCGCTACGCCGCCGCCACCGAGACCGAGACGTACCTGCTCAACGGCGAGCAGCTCACCCCCGTCGCGCACCGCGGCACGCCGGTGGCCCGCAGCGCCGAAAAGGTCTTCCACACCCGGGTCGAGGGAAGCTTCGCGCGGATCGTGCGGCACGGCACGAACCCGAAGGGCTACACCTGGGAGGTCACCGACAAGAACGGCATCCACTGGCACTACGGGGCGCCGGCCGGCGCCGACGGACCGGCCGCCGACGCGAGCCTGGCCGACAACGCGGGCAACACCTTCCTCTGGGCGGTGCGCGAGGTCCGCGACCCGCGGGGCAACTTCATGCGCTACCACTACGCGAAGGTCGACGACACCGGCCTGGCCGACGGCGCCGAGCCGGGCCGCAACCTCTACGTCGAGAAGATCACCTACACCGGCCAGGGCACCACCGAGGGCCGGTACGCGGTCAGCTTCACCCGGGACCGGGAGCGGGGCGAGGCGCTGCGGGTCGACAAGTCCATCGACGCCCGGGGCGGCTTCAAGCGGGTCACCGCGGACCTGCTCCGCGAGGTGGCGGTGACCCTCGACGGCAGCCTGATCCGGCGCTACCAGCTCGACTACACCCGGGGCGCCTTCGCAAAGACGCTGCTGAAGGCGGTGATCCAGTACGACGCCGACGGCCACGAGTTCAACCGGCACCGGTTCGACTACTTCGACGACATCCGCGACTCCGCCGGGCAGTACCAGGCGTTCGCCCCCCGGCCGTGGACGTCACCCGGTGACGGCCTGAGCAGCGCCGCGCTCAACATCACCCCGGAGCAGGCCGGCAACGCCAGCGCGCTCAACGCCAACACCAACACCAGCGGCGGCGGCCACCTGTACGTGGGCGTGGGCAGCTCGCCCAGCAAGTCGGGCACCGTCGGGGTGAAGGTCGGCTTCAGCCACGGCAGCGACCAGGGCCTGTTGGCGCTGGTGGACGTCGACGGCGACTCCCTGCCGGACAAGGTCTTCCGCGACGGCGGGTCGGTGAAGTACCGCAAGAACCTCTCCGGGCCGACCGGCGCGGCGACGTTCGCCGAGCAGGCGAAGCCGCTGAACCTGCCGGGGATCATGGGCGAGTCCAGCAACACCCTCACCCTGGGCGTCGAGGGCTACCTCGGTGCGGCCGCCGCGCAGCTCGACTACGTCAACTCGTTCGCCACCACCGAGCAGTACTTCAGCGACGTGAACGGCGACGGCATCCAGGACCTGGTCGACGGGTCCACCGTCCTCTTCGGCCGGGTCGGGTCCGACGGCGTGCCGGTCTACGGGGTCAGCGGCGACACCCCCGCCCCGATCAGCCAGGGCGAGGTCGACGCCACCGGGCTCTTCGGCTCGTTCACCGCCGACCGGGACCGGATGACCGACTCCTTCCCGCTGCTGGACAGCGTCCGCCGGTGGGTGGCCCCGTACGACGGCACGGTGCGCATCGAGGGCGCCGTGCGGCTCTCCCCCGACACCGCCGCCGCCCGCGCCGCGTCGCGCACCGCCGACGGGGTCCGGGTGGCCGTCCAGAAGGAGGGCACCGAGCTCTGGTCGACGCAGATCGACGAGGACGACAACGACGCGCACACCCCCGCCGGGGTGGAAGCGGTCACCGTGTCCCGCGGCGACCGGCTCTACTTCCGGGTCGGCTCGGCCGCCGACGGCGGGTTGGACGAGGTCTCCTGGGACCCGAAGGTCAGCTACGTCGGCGTCGGCGACCCGCTGGACGTCAACGGGCTGCCCGCGTACCGCTTCCAGGCCTCCCGCGACTTCACGCTGGGCGGCCGGGCGGCCACCGTCAAGGTGCCGCTGACCGGCACCATGCACCTCTCCGGCGACCTGGTGAAGTCCGGCGCCACCTCCGACGACGTGACCGTCGTGATCACCCGCAACGGCACCCCGGTGCTGGAGCAGACGCTCGCCGCCGGCGCCACCGGCAGCGTGCCGGTCGACCTCGACGTCGCCGTCGCGCAGGGGCAGACCCTCCAGTGGCGGATCCGGGTCGACTCCCCGGTCGACGTGGACAAGCTGGCGTGGACGCCGCGGGCCTACTACACCGCCGCGACCGGCGTCGACCGGCTCACCGACGCGAACGGCAAGCCCTTCATCGACGTCCACCCGCCGTACACCCTGGACCTGTACCCGGTGGACGGGCTGACCGGGCCGCAGGAGGCGTACTCAGTCACCACCGGCGGGGCGCAGACCGTGGAACCGACGCTGAACTTCGCGTTCGGCGCGGAGAAGCCCACCGCCCGGGTGTCGTTCACCGTCAAGCGCCGCGGCGAACTGGTCGCCAAGCGGTTCTTCCAGGTGACCGACGGCGTGGTCAGCTCGCCGGGCGCCTTCGACGTCGCCGCCGACGCCGGTGACCAGCTCTGGTTCGACTTCAGCACCACCGACCCGAAGCTGCGCGGCTTCCTCACCGGCCAGTCGGTCACGGTGGGCGGGTCGAGCGTGCCGAGCGCCTTCCACAGCGCCGCCGAGGAGGGCGCCTTCGCGCAGCCGTACCGGGGCTGGGGCGCGGTCGGCTACAACGGCAACCGGGACCGGGCCACCCAGCCGATCGTCCAGGACGACCTGGTGGTCGACGAGCACTACGGCGACCAGCTGCCGGACAGCGTCGACCCGCAGGCGCAGAAGGACGCCTTCGCCGCCGACCCCCGGGTCGACCCGCCGAAGGTCACCCCGTTCACCCCCTCGCCGCAGGACGGGCGATGGGGCGCCGGCGAGCACTCGTGGATCGCCCGGACCAGCGTCAGCAGCTCCCGGCTGGGCGTGGACTCGATCAACCTGCCCCGGCCGCAGGACTTCGCCGGGGCGACCGCCGTGCCGCGGCTGTCCCGCTCGCAGCAGATCTCGCTGACCGGCAGCGTCGGCGGTGGCATCGGCTCGCTCGGGGGCAGCCTGGCCACCGGTGACAGCACCGGCCAGGTGGACTTCATCGACCTCAACGGCGACCAGTTCCCCGACGTCGTCGGGGCCGGCGCGGTCCAGTACACCGACCCGAACGGCGCGCTCGGCGGCACCCGCGGCACGCTGCCCGACGGGGCGGTACGGCGCAGCACCAACGTCTCCGGCAACGCCAGCGCGGGCAGTGCCGCCCGGACCATCTCCACCGGCCGCGGCTACGACAGCCCGCCCGGCACCTCCGCCGCCACCAGCGCCCAGTCGGGCAACGACATGCCGCCGCTGGGCGTGGGCGGCAGCTTCGGCGGCACCAAGTCGGACGGCGACTTCGACCTGCTCGACGTCAACGGCGACAGCCTGCCCGACCGGGTGTACGCCAACGGTAAGGTCGCGCTCAACCTCGGCTACGCCTTCGGCGCGGCGGAGCAGTGGCGCAACCCGACCGGCCTGAACAAGGGCAGCGGCACCAACGCCGGGCTGAACATCGGCTTCAACACCGACTTCTACGGCTTCGCCGGTGGCGCCTCGTTCAGCCAGGGCCGGTCCTCCTCGGCCGGCACCCTCGCCGACATGAACGGCGACGGCCTGCTCGACCAGGTCCTCTCCGGTGACCCGATCCGGGTCGGCTTCAACACCGGCAACGGCTTCGAGACCCCGGTGCCGTTCCACGGCAGCCTCACCGACGTCAACGGTGACCGCAACGCCAAGCTGGGCGGCGGGGTCTACTTCACCTTCGGCATCTGCTTCACCGTGGTCTGCGTCGTGATCAACCCGGGCGCCGACCTCGGCACCGGCGCCAGCCGTACCGAGCAGGCGCTGCGCGACATCAACGGCGACGGCTACGCCGACCACCTCTCCTCCACCCGGGACAACCAGCTCGTGGTGGCGGAGAACCGGACCGGCCGCACCAACCTGCTCGCCTCCGTCGACCGGCCGCTGGGTGGTCGGATGGAGTTCGACTACACCCGCGACGGCAACACCTACGGCCAGCCGCAGTCGCGCTGGGTGCTGTCGAAGGTCGCCGTGGACGACGGCCGACCCGGCGACGGCGCGGACGTGCAGCTGGTCAGCTACGACTACGACGGCGGCGTCTACGACCGGCGGGAGCGGGACTTCCTCGGCTACGGCACGGTGGTGGAGAAGCACCGCGACCCGGGCCACGCGAACGCGGTCGGTCGCAGCGTCACCCGGACGTACCGCACCGACAGCGTCTACACCAAGGGCCTGCCGCACACGGAGCTGACCGCCGACGGGGCGGGCCGGCCGTTCCAGGAGACCGTGCAGACGTACACCGCGCGGAACGTCACCGCACCGGGCTCCCCGGCCGACCTGGCCAGCGCCACGGCCACGCTGTTCCTCCAGCAGACCCGGACCGACGTGAAGTTCTACGAGGGCGCGGCCACCCCGGGCAAGACCACCTACGTCACCCGGGAGTACGACGAGGTCGGCAACCTGACCCGGCAGTTCGACGCCTCTGACGGGGGCGCCGCCGACGACGTCGACGCCCGGATCGGCTACACCTCCCAGGACCCGGCCTGCCAGGCCGCGTACCTGGTCGGCATGCCGAAGGTGATCGACGTGCGCGGCAACGGCGTGCTGATGCGGCATCGCGAGTCGACGATCAGCTGCGTCACCGGGGACCTCACCCAGGTCCGGGCCGCGCTCGCCGACGGCACCACGGCCACCACCGACCTGGAGTACTTCGACAACGGCAACATGAAGTCGGTGACCGGCCCGCCGAACAAGGCCGGCCAGCGGTACCGGCTGGACTACGCCTACGACCCGGTGGTGAACACCCACGTCGAGTCGATCACGGACAGCTTCGGCTACCGGTCGACGGCCACCCACAACCTCAAGTTCGGCCTGGTGGAGACCACCACCGACTTCAACAACCAGCAGATCCGCAACACCTACGACGCGGCCGGCCGGATCGACTCGGTCTCCGGGCCGTACGAGATCCCGGAGAACCGGTTCACCATCGACTTCGAGTACCACCCGGAGGCGGCGTACCCGTACGCCATCACCCGGCACGTGGACCGGCAGGCCGACGGCAGCGTGCGCGACGACACCCTCGACACCATCACCTTCGTCGACGGGCTGAACCGGACCACCCAGACCAAGAAGGACGCCGCGGTGCCGGCGACGGCGGACGGACCGCCGCAGGACGTGATGGTGGTGTCCGGCCGGGTGGCGTACGACTTCCTCGGCCGGGCGGTGCGGAGCTGGTACCCGGTCACCGAGCCGAAGGGCCCCGGCAACGTCGCCTTCAACCCGGCGTACGACCCGGTCACCCCGACCGAGGTGAGCTACGACGTGCTGGACCGGACGACCCACACCACCTTCCCGGACGGCACCGCCACCGCCATCGGCTACGGCTTCGGCCCCGACCGGGACGGCGCGACGCAGTTCGAGACGGTGGTCACCGACGCCAACGGCAAGTCCAAGCGCACCTACACCGACGTCCGGCAGATCACCACGGCGGTCAAGGAGTTCAACCCGGCCGGCGGCCAGCCGGTCATCTGGACCAGCTACCGGTACAACCCGATGGGCGAGCTGGTCGCCGCCATCGACGACAAGGGCAACGTCACCAGTTCCAGCTACGACAACTTCGGCCGGCGGACCTCGCTGACCAGCCCGGACTCGGGCACCGTCGGGTCGACCTTCGACCTGGCCGGCAACCTGGTCCGCAAGGTCACCTCGAAGCTCGCCGCGGTCGCCAAGGCCATCGAGTACGACTACGACTTCACCCGGCTCAGGGCCATCCGGTACCCGGTCTTCCCGGCCAACAACGTCAGCTACACGTACGGCCCGCCCGGTGCGCCGGACAACGCGGCGAACCGGATCACCGACTCGGTCGACGGCGCCGGCAAGGTCAGCCGCCGGTACGGCCCGCTCGGTGAGCTGATCAAGGAGACCCGCACCACCCCGGCCCAGGGCAGCCACATCGAGACCTTCACCACCGAGTACCGGTACGACTCGTTCAACCGGATGCTCTCGCTGACCTACCCGGACGGGGAGAAGCTCTCCTACCACTACAACAGCGGTGGCCAGGTCGACTCCGCCCGAGGGGTCAAGGGCGACTTCACGTACGACTACCTGAAGCGGCTGGACTATGACAAGTTCGAGCAGCGGATCCTGCTGGAAACCGGCAACGGCACCCGCACCCGCTACTCGTACGGGGTCGAGGACCGGCGGCTGAGCAACATCCAGGCCAACCTCTCCAACGGATACGTCTTCCACAACCTGGACTACGACTACGACAACGTCGGCAACATCATGTCCGTCGTCAACGACACGGTGGCCCCCAGCGGCCCCGAGGTCGGCATGCAGGTCGGCGGGCCCAGCACCCAGAACTACCGCTACGACGACCTCTACCAGCTCACCCACGCCGAGGGCAGCTACCAGCCGCGTACCCCGCAGACCGACCGGTACCGGGTGGATCTGAAGTACGACAGCATCCACAACCTCGTCGACAAGGACCAGACGCACGAGCTGGTCAGCAACGGGAACACCATCGTCGAGGGCAAGCTCAGCTACCACTACGGGTACGCCTACGGCAGCGCCAAACCGCACGCGCCGACCACCATCGGCATCTACACCCTCGCGTACGACGAGAACGGCAACCAGATCAGCCGGGCGCAGCAGCCCAAGCCGCGCCGGCAGATGATCTGGGACGAGGAGAACCGGCTCGCCTGCTCGCACGAGAACGTGCAGAGCCAGACGCTGCCGCAGACCCCGGCCTCCTGCGACAACGCCGGCGGCACCCCGAACAGCGCCCGCTACTACTACGACGACCAGGGCAGCCGGGTGGTCAAGGACGGGGCGCAGTTCCACATCTATCCGAACCAGAACTACTCCACCCGGGGCAACCAGCAGTTCAAGCACGTCTACATCGGCCAGGACAAGCTGACCACGAAGCTGGTCGAGCCGGACTTCCGCCGCGAGGACCGGCAGTACTACTCGCACAGCGACCACCTCGGGTCGACCGGGTTCGTCACCGACGACCAGGGCGGCATGGCCGAGCACCTGCAGTACTTCCCCGGCGGCGAGACCTGGGTCAGCGAGCACTCCTCGCAGCCGGTGCCGCACCAGTTCACCGGCAAGGAGTACGACCAGGAGACCAACCTCTACTACTACGGGGCCCGGTACTACGACCCCCGCACCCAGGTCTGGCAGACCCCCGATCCGGTGCTGGAGAACTACCTGGAGGGCACCCCGAACGGCGGCGTGTACGCGTCGATGAACCTGGCGCTCTACACGTACGCGTACAACAACCCGATACGCCTGGGCGATCCGGACGGTCGGTTCCCCTGGAACCGGGTGCTCGGCGGGGTGAAACTCGTCGGCGGCGTCGCCGAGGCCGCCGCGGGCGTGGCCCTCGGGGCCGCCACGAGCTGGACGGGCGTCGGCGCGGTCGCCGGCGGCGCGGTGGCGGTGCACGGCGTGGACGTCGCGATCAGCGGTGCCCGGCAGTTGTTCAGCGGTGAGGAGACCAGCTCCTTCACCAGCTCGGGTCTGCAGGCGGCCGGGGTCAGCAAGTCGAACGCCGAGCTGATCGACGCGGGCATCTCGATCGTCGGCAGCGCCGGCGCGAGCATGGCCACCTCGGCGATCAAGGGCGCGGCCACCGCGGCGCCCAAGGTGGCGGCGGCCGCCGCGGACGATGTCGCGGCCCGCGCGGTGCCCAGCACCGCCGAGAAGGTCGTCGAGACGGCCGCCAAGATCCCCTGCGTCGGCAACAGCTTCGCCGCCGGCACCCGGGTGGTGCTGGCCGACGGCAGCACCAAGCCGATCGAGGACGTCCGGACCGGCGACCTGGTCCTCGCCGAGGACCCGGAGACCGGCGAGCGCGGACCGCGGGAGGTCACCCACCTGATCATCGGCCAGGGCGTGAAACACCTGGTCGACGTCGAGGTCAACGGCGAGGTCATCACCGCCACCGACAAGCACCCGTTCTGGGTGGTGGGGGCCGGTGACTGGGTCGACGCCCAGGAGCTGGTGGCCGGGGACACCGTCCGGCTGGCCGACCACCGGGTCGCCACGATCCGCTCGGTCGGGCACCGCACCCAGGTCGACCGGGTCTACAACCTGAGCGTCGCGGGGATCCACACCTACTACGTGGTCACCGGCGGCGGCCGGGCGGGCGACGCGGTGCTGGTGCACAACGCCAACTGCTCGGTGAACGCGAAGATCCTGGCCCAGAACCTGTCCGCGGCCAACGTGGTACGACCGGCGGAGACCGCCGCGCACCACATCGTCGCCAGCGGCGCCAAGGCGGCCGCACCCGCCCGGGCTCACCTGGCCAGCCTCGGGGTGGGCATCAACGAGGCCGCCAACGGGGCCTACCTGCCCCGCTTCGTCAGCTCCGCCAACCCGCTCGGCGCGGCCGTGCACTCCACCACGCACAGCCCGGCCTACTACGCCGAGGTCAACCGGTTGATCCTGCAGACGAAGACCGCGGCCGAGGCGCGCAACGTGCTGGCGTACATCGGTAGACAGCTGGCGGCCGGGCCGTGGCCGTAAGCCGACCCGCCGACGCCCGGGCCCGCTGGAGCGGGCCCGGGCGGGGAGGATGAGGGCATGTCACCACGACTGCCGATCGAAGCCGCCGAGGCCGCGTTCCGCGACCTCGGCGGCTTCGCCACGGACGACGCCCCCGAGCCCGACCGGCTGCGCGACGCGGTACGCCGGTTCGCCGCCGTCGAGTTCGACGTCTCGACCGACCTGCCCGAGCAGGACGGGCTGCTCTTCCAGTACGCGACGCTCGGCGCGGACGGCGCCGTCCTCGGCTTCGTCCGCCAGTTCGAGGTCGTCGACGCCGACGGCGACCACGAGGAGTACGTCCAGTTGCACGCCGAATACCGGCTGCCGCCGGACCCGGGGCTGACCGGGCACCACGAGGACTGGTGGTTCCGGGGCGGCCCGGAACCGTTCGAGGCGTGGTTCGACCGGGTCTCCGGCCACCCGGTGTGGGGACACCTCCAGCGGGTCGGCCCGTCCGGGTTCGAGATCTGGCAGGAGAGCGTCTGACCGATCAGTCCAGGTCGTCGCAGACGTTGTGCGTCGTGCCGTGGACCAACGTGAGGGTCTTGTAGAACGTCGGGCTGAACTCCATCACGTACTGCCCGTCGATGAGCCAGTAGCCGCGCGGCAGGGTGCCGCCGTTCTCCCGGAAGCCGAAGAGCGCGGGGCCGTTGGCGTACCACGTCATCGACCCGTCGGGGAAGTAGTCGATCATTGCGGTGCCGCTGGCGTCCACCTGGGTGGTCGCCCCGCTCTCGGTGTTGGTCACCTCGACGATCAGGTCCCCGGCGTACAACTCCCGGCGCGGCGAGCCGTCCGGGTTGGTGTCCAGCACGAGCTTGCGGACCTCGTCGCGGACGGCTTCGCTGTGGATGGCGAAGTCGCACCGCGCCCCGGCGGGCTGGTCGAAGGACCCCTGCGGGGCGGGCACCCAGCCGTGCGTCACCTCCGTCGTCGCGGCGGACGCCGGCGCCGGCCCGGCCGCGACGACCGCGACCATCGCCAGCAGGGTGGCAACGCTCATTCTCCTACGCATGTCTGCTCCTCGGTCGGTGTCGGAACGGGACCACCCTCACCTTCGGCGCTCACCACGCCCTGACCACGGCGGCGGCGTCGGTCCGCGTCGACGCGCCTCGCCGGGGCGCGCCGGCCCGCCGGGATCACCACCGGATCACCGCCCCCGACAACCTGTCCACGGGGCCAGACGGTCACAGGGGTATGGAGTTCCGACTGCTCGGACCGTTCGAGGCCCGCCACGACGGCAGGCCGGTCGACCTCGGCAGCCGTCGCCAGGAACGGTGCATCCTGGCCGTGCTGCTGCTCGACGTGGGTCACCTGGTCAGCACCGACCGGCTCATCGACCTGCTGTGGAACGGCCGCCCACCGGCCTCGGCCCGGGGCGCCGTGCATACCTACATCGGACGGTTGCGGGCGTCGCTGGCCCCTTATCAGGTCCGGATCACCACCCGGGGCGACGGTTACCTGCTGGAACCCGACGGGCACCGGGTGGACGCGGTGGAGTTCACCCGGTTGGTGGACCGGGCCGCCGAGAGCACCGACCCGGCCGAGCGGGTCCGGCTGCTGGACCGGGCGCTGGTGCTGTTGCGCGGGCCGCTGCTCGCCGACACCGCCGACGACGAGTTGCGGGAACGGCTGCACGGCCCGCTGGAGGAGCGCCGGCTCACCGGCGTCGAGCTGCGCGCCGAGGCCCGGCTCGCGCTGGGCCAGCATGCCCGGGTGGTGACCGAGCTGACCCCGCTGGCGGATCGGCACCCGACCCGGGAACACCTGGTCGCCACCCTGATGACCGCGCTGTACCGGGGCGACCGGCAGGCCGACGCCCTGCGGCTGTATCGCAGCACCCGACGGACGCTGGTGGACGACCTGGGAGTCGAGCCGGGCGACCGGCTGCGGGAGGTGCACCGGCGGATCCTGCGCGCCGACCCCCGGCTGGAACGCACCGGCCGGCCGGTGTACGAGGTGCGGGTCCGCGGGGAGGCGCTGCCGTGGAGCGTCGGCGGGCATCCGGCGCTGGAGTTCTGCAACACCTTCGCCGGGTGGGGCCACCAGCCGCCGATGCCCGGCGCGGAGTGGCTGCGCGGTTACCGGACCCTGGCGGTCTGGACCGGTCACGTGGGGCTGGCCGACGAGGTCGCGGTGAGCCGCCTGCTCGAGCTCGCCCGGCGGGACCCCGTCCGGGCGGCCGCCGCACTCGACGAGGCACGCGCGCTGCGCGCCCGGCTGTACGCCTGCCTGACCGACCCGCAGGACCACCGGACCTTCGACGCGGTCGCCCGGTACGCCGAGGACGCCGCGGCGACAATGCGCTTCCGCCGGGAGGCCGACGGGCGGGGCCGCTGGCGGCCGGACCTCGTCGCCGGGCTGCGGCTGCCGGTGCACGCGGCGGCGTGGAGCGGTGCCGAGCTGTTGGCCGACCCGCGACGGCTGACGATCCGGGTCTGCCCCGACCCGCGGTGCGGCTGGTTGTTCCTCGACGAGACCGGCATCCGGCGCTGGTGCAGCCTGGCCACCTGCGGCCGGCCGGAGGCCACCGCGCCCTGCCGCAGCGCCTGAGCCGGGCTGGTGCCGGCTACACCTGGTAGCGCAGCATCACCACGCCGTTGCCGAACGCCCGGGACTCGACCAGCCGCAGGTCGGCGGTCGTGTCCGACGGCGGGAACAGCGACACGCCACGGCCGATCAGCACCGGGTGCACGAAGATCCGGTACTCGTCGATCAGCCCCCGCTCCCGGAAGGTGGCGGCCAGCTCCGCCCCGCCGAGCACCAGGTCGCCGCCCGGCTGGGCCTTGAGCGCGTGCACCTCCTCCGGCACCACGTCCCGCACGATCGTGGTGTTCCAGTCGGCGTGCCGCAGCGTGCGGGAGTAGACCACCTTCGGCATGTCCCGCCAGATCCTTGCGAACTCGCGCACCGTCGCGCTGCTCGCCGGATCCTGGTCGGCGGTGGGCCAGAAGCCGGCCATCAGCTCGAAGGTGCGCCGACCGTCGAGGAACGCGCCCATGCCGGCCAGCTCGGTGTTGAAGTACGCGTGCAGCTCGTCGTCGACCCGGTGCCAGTCGAGCTGGTGCTCCGGGCCCTCGAAGTAGCCGTCGAGCGACACCGACATCCACAGAATGATCTTCCGCATCCGGTCCTCCCCCGGTCGGTAGGTGGCCAGTCTGGCAGCTCACTGCGACAGGTTCCGCCGCTCGCCGCCCGTGTCGAGGAACCGGGCGGCCGGCCCGTCCCGCTCGTCGAGGTGGCGCTCGACGCCGGCGGTCATCCGGTGGAACTCGGTGACCAGGTCCACGTCGTACCGGTCGGCGAGGACGAGCACCGACCAGAGGCAGTCGGCCAGCTCGTGCCCCAGCCGTTCCCGGGCGTTACCCGACCGTCAGCGGTGTTCGCGGCCCCGCGCGGTGAGCCGGGCGACCAGCAAGCCGTCGCGGGCCGGACCCGGCAGCCAGGTGCCGGGGTGGCGGGTGTCGGCGTCCAGCCGGTCGCCGTCGACCAGCGCGCCGCCGTCCCAGCCGGCCGGCCAGGTGCGAAAACGGCGTACCTCGACCAGCCCGTCGGCCACCAGGTCGGCCAGGGCCCGGGCGAGCGCGGGCAGGGCCTGGTCCAGGCGCGACTGCTGCTTCCCGGCGCGCAGCCAGGCGTCGGCGAGCTCCGGCAGCGGCGCGTCCCCGTCGGACGCGCGCAGCACGAAGTGCGCCATGGGGGTGAGGCCGGCACGACGCGTCATCCGTCCAGTTTGTCCTGCTGCTGTCTCCGCCCGTGCACCACCCCCGACACACGACTAGGAGGACTGGCCGCGGCCGACGCGGGACAACGCCACCTGGACGGCCTGCTCCGGGAGGTCGACGTGCTCCGGGCCCGGGACCGGTTGGCCGTCCGCGTCCACGACCCGCCAGCCGCCCAGCACCACCACCGGCACGCCACCCCGGCGCAGGGCGAGCGCCACCTCGCTGAGCGTCCCCCACGAGCCGCCGACCGCGATCACCGCGTCGGCGCTCCACACCAGCACCGCGTTGCGGGCCTGTCCCAGGTTGGTGACCACGGTGGCCGAGACGTCCGCGACCGGGCCGGGCGCGGTGCCGTCGTCGGGGCGTACCCCGATCACCAGGCCGGCGCGGGAGCGGGCGCCGGCGGCGACGGCGGCCATCACCCCGCCGCCGCCTCCGCAGAGCACCGTCGCCCCGCGCGCGGCGAGCAGCTCCCCCACCCGGCGGGCGTACGCCAGCTCGGTCTCCGTCGCGGACGCCGGCCCGCAGACCGCCACCTGCACCATCCGCTCATCATGCCCCTCGCACGAGGCGGCTCGGGTCGGCAGACCGCAACGCCGGTGCGCCCCGACGCCGGGTCGCGGCAGGCGCCAGCGCTACGATCGTGGCCGAGCGAGGGCACATGTTTCCGCCGAGGGCGCCGCAGGTGACGGGCGTGTTCGCCGAACGGAGGAGAGCAGCCGCGATGACGTCGACACCGACCAGCCGAGAGGCGACCGGGGCCCGGGTACGCGAGGTCCGGCGGATCTGGGACGAGGCGCCGCACAACGCCTTCACCGATCTGGTCCGCCACCGCGACACCTGGCTCTGCGCGTTCCGGGAGGGCGGGACGCACATCTCGGACGACGGGGCGATCCGGGTGCTGGCCTCCCCCGACGGCCGGGACTGGACGCCGGCGGCACGGCTCACCAGCCCCGCCACCGACCTGCGCGACCCGCGGTTCGTGGTACGCCCCGACGGGCGGCTGCAGCTGCTCGCCGCCGCGGCCACCGGCGACGCCCCGAAGGCGCAGCAGACCTTCACGACGGTCACCTGGCTCTCCGACGACGGGCGCGGCTGGGGCGAGGCCAGCCCGGTCGGGGAGCCGGACGTGTGGGTGTGGCAGGCGGCCTGGCAGGACGACGCGATGTACGGGGTCGGCTACGCCACCCGGGACCCGCGCTTCGCCCGGCTCTACCGCAGCGAAGACGGGGTCGACCTGTCGCCGTGGGTACCCACCCTCTTCGCCGGCGGCTACCCCAACGAGTCGGGCCTGGTCTTCGCGCCCGACGGCACGGCGTACTGCCTGCTGCGGCGCGACGGGAACCCGGCGACCGAGCAGGTCGGCCGCGGCGAGGGCGCGACCGCGCAGCTCGGCCGGGCCCGCCCGCCGTACCGGGAGTGGGCCTGGACGGACCTCGGCGTCCGGGTCGGTGGCCCGGCGCTGCGCCGGCTGCCCGACGGCCGACTGATCGCCGGGGTGCGCCTGCACGACGGCGGCGTCCGTACGGCGGTCTGCGAACTCGACCCCGAGGAGGGCACGCTGACCGAGCTGGTCGCGCTCCCCTCCGGCGGGGACACCAGCTACCCCGGGCTGGCCTGGCACGACGGGCTGCTCCGGGTCAGCTACTACTCGTCGCACGAGGGGCGGACCAGCATCTACCTCGCCGAGGTGGAGCTGGACCCGCGCCGCTGACCGCGTCGGCTCCGGCCCGCGCCGGGCTCTGCTCTGGTCCGGGCCGGCGTCGGTCGGCTACCGTGCCGGCATGCCATCGACGCTGACCGAAGCGACGGACCCGTACTGCCTGCGCGCCGGGGAGAGCGCCGACCTGCTGCGCGGCCACCCCTGGCACCGGTTCGTGGTGCTCGGCGACAGCGTCGCGGAGGGGATGTGCGAGCCGGTCGCCGGCTACCCCGACGTGCAGTGGGCGGACCGGATCGCCGCCGAGCTGGCCGCGGCGCGGCCCGGACTGGCGTACCTCAACCTGGGCCGGCGCGGACTGCGGGCGCACGAGGTGCGCGCGGCCCAGCTGGACGCGGCGGTCGCGTTCGCCCCCGATCTGGCGCTGGTGGTGTGCGGCGGCAACGACGCGTTCCGGCCCTCGTTCGACGCGGACGCGGTGGACGCCGAGCTGGCCGCGATGGTCGCCGCACTCCGCGACACCGGCGCGGAGGTGATCACGGTGGGCATGTTCGACGTCTCGTGGAGCCCGGCCGTCCCCGAGCCGCTCCGGCCCGGGCTCGGGGAGCGGATGCGTCGCCTTTCATCGCACACCGGCCGGCTTGCCGCCCGGCTGGGCACCCTGCACGTGCACCTCACCGACCATCCCGCCGTCGCGGACCCGTCGCTGTACAGCGCCGACGGGCGGCACGGCAGCGCCCGCAGTGACGCGATCGCCGCCGCCGAGACGGTCCGCCGCCTCGGCGCCTACCTGGCCGCCCGCCGGTCCGGCGCCCACCTGAACGCCCGCCGCGCCGGCGCGCCCGAATCGGCACCGGGCCCCGCCACGTCCTAGATCGAACACCTGCCGGACGCGCCCGCGGGGGCGCCTGTGCCCCATGCTGGATCGCCGCCTACGGGAGCCGCCGGCACAGGAGGGCGCAGCCCCTGTGGTCGGCTCACCTGCCGACCGCAGGGGCTCCCGAACGTGTCGCGACCGCGGCCGCATCTGCTCCACGACCGATATGACGCAGCGTCATACCGCTCATCACGACAAGCGCCCGCCGCCACAGTCACCCACCGTCGCCAACCTCGGTCACCCCACGCCCCACTCGTCAGCGCCGCCTCCACCGCCTGCAGGACGCGTTGATCAAGGAGTTTGGGCACCAGATGTGGGCTCGATGGTGCCCAAACTCCTTGATCAACGGGGTCCGAAACCGGCGGGGGTTTAGTCGGTGAGGAGGATGCCGGTTAGGAGGACGCCGCGGGCCAGGTTGAGGACCTCGTCGCAGCCGGGGTAGCCGACCCTTGCCAGGGCGCCCGAGCCGGTCCGGCCGAAGAGGTAGGGGGCGAGGCTGTACGGGACCTCGGCGGTGACCGTCTCGCCCGTCTCGATCTGCACGAAGTCCATCGCCACCCGGTCGGCCTCCATGTACCGCTGGAGGATGTTGCCGCCGCGGGCGAGGGCGGCGTGCAGCCCCTCCTCCCAGACGGCCGGGGTCAGCTCCCGGCCGATCAGCACCCCGTACCCGGCGGAGCCGTCGGCCGGCTTGGCCACCAGGTCGCGCTGCTCGGCCAGCGCCCGGTCGAGCTGGTCGGCGGTGAGCGCCACGGTGTGCGGGACGTACCGGCGGACCAGTGCGCGATCGACCTCCGGCAGTTGGTTCAGGTCCTCCCAGAGCCAGGCAAAATTGATCTTGTTGCCGAGCAGCCAGGCCGCCGCGCTGACGAACATCGGCAGGGTTCCCGCGTCGAGGGCCCCGGCCACCGCGTCCAGGCCGGCGCTCGGGGTGACCCGGTTCGGCACGAAGAGCCGGAACAGGGCGTCCACCGGGCCCCCGCCCACCACCAGCCGGCGAGCGTCGTCGAGCCGGGCGGTGGCGACCGGGGCGATCACCAGGTCGATGCCGAAGTCACGCGCCCGGACGGCCAGCGGGTCGAGGATCCGGATGAAGGTCTCCGGGTCGTCCAGGCCCGGGTACTCGGCGTCGAAATCCATCAGCAACGCCACCCGGGCACCCTCGGCCAGGCCGAGGGTCTCCCGGATCGCCACGAACCGCTGGTCGAGCAGGGACGGCGCGGGGCGGACCGCGAGCCCGTCCAACAGCCTCTGCTTCCGGAAGAGCTCGGCGTACCGGTAGATCACCGTGTCCGCGTCGAAGCCGCCGCCGAGGCTGCTGTCGATGTTGTACTCGACGAACCGGGGCACCCCGCCGGAGACCAGCACGTCCGGCCGGTACGCGGCGAGCAAGCCCTCGTGCAGCGGCTCGTCCTCGTTCAGCAGCCGGGTCTCCCCCACCGGCACGCCGAGCAGCCGGCGCAGCTCACCGGCCGTGCCGGCCCGCCGCCGGCAGGCCTCCAGGATGAGCTGGGCCAGCCGGTCGCAGACCTCGTTCAGCTCCCGGAACGCGTCCGCGGTGAGCACCGGCGGCCGGGCCAGCCGCCACTGCTTGTTGTACGTCGCCCGGCCGTGGAAGACCTGCTCCCAGGCGGCGGCGCCACTGGCCACCATCGCCGTACGGGCGGCCTCGGGCAGGTCGGCCCACGCCTGGCCGGCCGACGGCCACGCATAGTTCGGGTCCATGGTCATCCGTCCTTCATGGTCAGTTGGATGGCGGCGGTGAGCTGGTCCCGGCCGGGCTGCACGGCCCGGTCGAGGGCGGCGGCGAAGGGCAGCACCGCGCCGTCCGGGCGGGTCACCCGGCGCGGCGGGGCGGCCAGCGCCACCCGTTCCACCACGCTGGCGATGATCTCGCCGGCGATACCGCAGGAGCGGTTCGCGTCGTCGACCACCACCAGCCGGCCGGTGCGGGACACCGACTCCAGCAGCCCGTCGATGTCGAACGGGTAGACGGTGCGCGGGTCGAAGACCTCCACCGACACCTGGTCGGCCAGCTCGGCGGCGACGGCGAGCGCGTCGTGCACCAGGTGCCCGACGGCGACCACCGTGACGTCGGTGCCGGCCCGGCGGACCACCCCGCGCCCCAGCGGCACCGGGGCGAGGGCGGTCAGGTCGACGTCCTCCCGGACGTCCAGCGCGCCGGCCGGGGCGAAGACCACCACCGGGTCGTCGTGCCGGATCGCCGAGACCAGCAGCCCGTACGCGTCGGTCGGGGTGGCCGGCACCGCGGTGACGATCCCGACGTGGGCGAAGAGCGGGTACGGGTGGTCCGAGTGCTGCCCCGCCCAGCCGGTCCGGGAGCCGGAGCCGGGCACCAGGTAGGTGACCGGCGCGGCGCACTGCCCGCCGGTCATCAGCGGGAACTTGTGCGCGTGGTTGACGATCTGCTCGAAGACCAGGAAAAGCAGGGACGGGATCTGGAACTCGATCACCGGCCGCATCCCGGCCAGCGCCGCCCCGGTGGCGAAGCTGGTGAACGCCTGCTCCGACAGCGGGGTGTCCAGGACCCGCTCCGGCCCGAAGCGCTTGAGCAGACCCGAGGTGACGTTCGAGGCGGCCACCCGGATGTCCTCGCCGAGCAGGAAGACGTTCTCGTCGCGGGCCAGTTCGTCGGCGAGCGCCCGGGTGAGCGCCCTGCGGTACGACAACCTGGGCATCAGCCACCTCCGGTCCGGGCGGTCAGCCCGCTGGCGTACAGGTGGTCCAGCGCGCCGGCCGGGTCCGGCTCGGGGCTGGCCAGGGCGAACTCGACGGCCGCGGCCACCACCGTCTCCACCTCCGCGTCGACGGCGGCCCGCGCGGCGGCAGGGAGCCGGTCGCCCTGGATGCGCACCGGATCCCGGGACCGGCCGGCGGCCACCTCCTCCGGCGGGCGGTAGTCGAGGCGTACCGAATGTTCGAAGGTGTGGTGGGCGTCGAACCGGTAGGTGCGGGCCTCGACCAGCTCCGGGCCGCCGCCGGCGCGCATCCGCGCGACGGCGGCGGACGCGGCGTCGCGTACCGTCTCCGGGTCCTGGCCGTCGACGACGACGGCCGGCATGCCGAACGCCTCGGCGCGGCCGGTGATGGTGCCGGCGACCGCGCCCTCGACGGGCATGGTGGTGGCGTAGCCGTTGTTCTCGCAGACGAAGAGCACCGGCACCCGCCAGAGCGCGGCCAGGTTGAACGCCTCCAGCAGCATCCCCTCGTTGACCGCGCCGTCGCCGAAGAAGGTCGCCCCCACCGTGTCCCCGCCGCGCCGCCGGCGCGCCCACACCGCCCCGGTGAGGATCGCGCCGGCGGCGCCGACGATGGCGTTGGCGCCCAACACCCCGACGGAGAAATCCGCGGCGTGCATGGAGCCGCCGCGACCCCGGTTCAGCCCGGTCTCCCGGCCGCACAGCTCGGCCATCATCCGGGCCGGGTCGGCACCCTTCGCGAGCACGTGCCCGTGCCCGCGATGGGTGCCGGTGACCAGGTCCGTCCCCCGCAGCGCGGCGCACACCCCGGCGGCGATCCCCTCCTGACCGAGGTACGGGTGGATGCCGCCGACGATCGCCCCGGAGTGGACCAGCTCGACGGCCCGCTCCTCGAAGCGGCGGATCAGCCGGACCGTGCGGTAGAGCCGGACCTGGTCGGCGTCGGTCACCGGGCGCGACCCTCCTTGACCGCGGCGAGGATGTCGTCCCAGAGCCGGGCCCGGGCGGCCAGCGCCAGGTTGACCGTGTCCGCGCACTCCTGCCACTTGGCGTCGTCGTCGCCGCAGAGGTCGGCGAGCATCTGCATGGCCATCGGGGTGTGCTGCTCCCCGTCGACCTCGATGTGCCGCTCCAGGTAGTCGACGAAGGTGTGCAGCCGCCGGCTGCGCTCGTTGACGGCGACCACCTGGGTGAACATGTCGGGGATCAGGTCCTCCCGGCCGAACGCGAAGGCGGCGGCCTGGCAGTGCACCGGGGTCTCCTCGATGATCTTCCAGGTGGTGGCGGCGAACCGGGCCGACGCCGCCGGGACACCGGCCCCGGCCAGCGCCTCGGCGACCGGGGTGCCGGCGCGCAGCAGGTCGATCAGCTTCTCCACCGCGGCGGTGTCCGCGCCGGCCTCGGCCATGCCGCGTACGTAGAGCTCGAAGTGGCTGATGTAGCCCTCGCCCAGCTCGTCGCTCTCCTCCACCATCACGATGTCGTTGATCAGGCGACGGCTGCCGCTCGGGCCGGTGGGGATCCACGGCACGGTGACGCAGGTGAGCTGCCGCTGCAACGACTTCAGCAGGGACATGAAGTCCCAGACCGCGAAGACGTGGTGCTCCATGAAGGTGACCAGCGCCTCGTGGGTGTCCAGGTTGGCGTAGAGCGGGTGCTTGACCACCGCGTCGCGGCGGTCTGCCACCGCCTTCTCCAGCCGTTCGATGCCCGGGTGCGTCCGTCCCCAGTCGTACCGTGACATTGTCAGCCTCCCTGCTGGGCGCGGTCGCGCCAGATGACCGGGCAGTAGTCGGGGTCCGCGTAGTCCGGCCGCCCCTCGTGGGTGCGGCGGACCAGCACGTCGTGGTTGTACGCGGCGAGCGTGCCGTCCGACAGCGGGTACTCCCGCCAGGCGTTCGCGCCGTCCTGCAGGTGCAGCGAGATCGCCTGCCGGGGACGGCCGCTGACGTTGGCGCCGCTGCCGTGGTAGGTGCGGCAGTGGTGGAAGGACATGTGTCCCCGGGGGATCACCATCGGGATCTTGCGGATCTCGGCGCCGTTGTACGCGGCGTTCTCGGCCAGCATCTCCTCCAGCTGGCCGCGGTCGCGGTCGGCGAAGTGCCGGACCACGGTGTCGTCCGCGCCGATCTCCTTCCACCGGTGCGAGCCGTCGACCATGGTGATCGTGCCCATCTCCTCCCCGCAGTCGTGGAACGGGATGAAGGCGGTGAGCATGTCCTCCGACGACGAGGACGCCCAGTAGTGCTTGTCGAAGTGCCAGGGCACGATGTTCGACGGCTCGCCGGAGATCGGCGGCTTGTAGATCAGCGTGGACTGGAAGATCCGGATCTCGGTGGCCCGGGCGAGCCGGGCGGCGACCGCGCCGATCAGCGGCTTGCGCAGGATCGCGGCCAGCCCGTCGTGTTCGTGGTGCACGTAGTCGTTGTGCCGCTGCACCGACCCCTGCGCCGGCTCCCAGTAGGCGAGCTTCGGTGGGCGGACCGGCAGCCGGCGGTCCCGCTCACCGGCGTAGTAGCGGTCGGTGGCCGCGGCCAGGGCATCCACCTCGTCGTCGGTGAGCAGCTTCTTCGACAGGTACCAGCCGTGCTCGGCGTAGAAGCGCACGTCGGACTCGGAGGGCAGCAGCGCCTCCTCCTCGGCGGTCAGCGTCGGCTCGAACTCGGTCGCGGTCACGCGATCACCCCCTGCGGTACGGCCGCCGCGGCGGCGGCCAGCTCCCGTTCCTTGGCCTCGTAGAGCGCCTTGATGTTGCCGCTGCCGAAGGTGCGCGCCCCGCGTCGCTCGATCAGCTCGAGGAAGAGGGTGCGGCGCAGGTGCATCGACTCGGTGAAGATCTGCAGCAGCTGCCCGCCGTGGTCGGAGTCGACCAGGATGTTCAGGTCGCGCAGCCGCTCCAGCGGGGCGTCGACCGGGCCGACCCGCTGCTCCAGCGTGTCGTAGTAGCTGGCGGGGGTGCCGGCGAAGCGCACCCCCCGCTCGCCGAGCGCGCCGACCGCGGTGACGATGTCGTCGGTGCGCAGCCCCAGGTGCTGCACCCCGGCGCCGTCGTGCTCGGCGAGGAACGCGTCGATCTGCCCCGGCCGGCGGGTCGGGTCCGGTTCCAGCAGCACCAGGGTGACCCGCCCGCACGGGCTCTGCACCACCTTGGAGTTCATCGCCTGGCCGGCGACCTCGATGTGCTCCTCGAAGATCTGCTGGAAGCCGAAGACCCGCTCGTAATGGCCGATGGTCACGTCGAGCTGCCCGGGCGGCACGCAGACCGCCAGGTGGTCGATCTCGGCGAGCAGGTCGGCCTCGCCCTTGCCGGGCCCGGTCGCGGTGACCGCGCCGGGCAGGAACGCCGACCGGTCGCCGCGCCGCTGCACCAGCCGGTGCACGACGTCGCCGAAGCCGCCGACCTCGGCGGTCACCACCTCGGCGTCCGCCCCGGTCCAGGTCCGCGGCGGGGTCAGCCCGGTCGCACCGCGGGCCACCAGCTCCGCGTACGCCCCGGCGGCGTCGCCGACCTCCAGCGCCACCACCGCGATCCCGTCGCCGTGCCGCTGCACGTACGCCGAGGCGGGATGCCCGGCCGCCAACCCGGAGGTGAGCAGCAGCCGGATGTCGCCCTGACTGAGCAGCAGCGAGCGCTGCCCGTCCAGCCCGGTCTCCGGGCCGCCCTGTCCGCTCAGCCGGAAGCCGAGCGCCGTGCCGAAGTAGAAGGCCGCCTGTCTGGCGTCCCCCACGTAGAGTTCGATGTGGTCGATCCCACGGATATCCATGATGTCCAGCCCTTCCCCATGTCCCCCCGTGACTGCCGTCCGGGCGTGTGCCGCCCGGGGTGGTACGTCGATCACCTCCCCGGCCGGGCGACCGCCGGTCCCGCCGCGTCGGTACGCCGCAGCAGCAGGCTGACGTTCTGGCCGCCGAACCCGAACGAGTTGGTGAGCGCGAAGTCGGTCCGGGTGGCCCGGGGCTCGGCGCGGATGTGGTCCGCCGGGCAGTCCGGGTCCGGGTCGTCGAGGTGGTACGTCGGGGGCAGCAGCCCCCGGCCGAGCGCCAGCGCGCAGGCCGCCGCCTCCACCACCCCCGAGGCGCCGAGCAGGTGCCCGGTGAGCGCCTTGGTGGAGCTGACCGGCACCCCACCGGCGCCGAAGACCTCGGCCAGGGCGACGGTCTCGGCGATGTCGCCGAGCTTCGTGCTCGTGCCGTGCGCGTTGACGTAGCCGACGTCGGCGGCGGTCACTCCCCCGCTGGCCAGCGCGCGGCGCATGCACTCGGCTGCGCCCGCGCCGTCGGGCCGGGGCGCCGTCGGGTGGTACGCGTCGGTGGTCGCGCCGTAGCCGGCCACCTCGGCGTACACCCGCGCGCCCCGGGCGGCGGCGTGCTCGGCGCGTTCCAGCACCAGCAGCGCCGCCCCCTCGGCCAGCACGAACCCGTTGCGCCGGGTGTCGAACGGCCGACTCGCCTCGGTCGGGTCGTCCCAACCGCGGGCCAGGGCGCGGGCGTTGCCGAAGGTGTCGCAGAAGGTCGGGAAGAGCGGTGCCTCGCTGGCCCCGCAGAGCACCACGTCGGCCTCGCCGGCGCGGATCAGCCGGACCGCGTCGGCGACCGACTGGGCGCCGGAGGCGCAGGCGGTGCCGACCGAGGAGCTGTAGCCCCGGATGCCGTGGGTGATGGCGATCCGCGCCGACGGCATGTTCGCCAGGATCCCGGTCAGCAGGTACGGGCTGACCGCGGCCCGCCCCCGGGCGGCCCGGGCGATCACCTGGCTCTCCAGGGTGGACATCCCGCCCACCCCGCCCACGATCACGCCGATCCGGCCCGGATCCACGTCCCGGCCCACCTCGATGCCGGCGTCGGCGAGCGCGTCGGCGGCGGTGAGCAGCGCGAGCACCACGATCCGGTCGAGCACCTTCGTCTCCGGGCCGGAGGCGACGGTACGCGGGTCGACCGGCGGGAGCAGGCCGGCGACCTCCAGGGACTCCCGGGCGGGGTGCCCCTCGGGCGGCCGGGTCAGCCCGGACTTCCCGCTGGTCAACGCGTCGAAGGTGGCCTCCACGCCCCGCCCGACGGGGCTGAACAGCCCCATCCCGGTGATGACGGCGGTCATGACGGCGACTCGGTCAGGTAGCGCTCGCGCAGCGCCACCTTGCGGACCTTGCCGGTGACGGTGACCGGGATGTCGTCGGAGCGGACCGGCACCACCCGGCGCAGGGTCGCCCCGACGTCCGGGCCGAGCGCGGCCCGGACCGCCTCGGTGCGGTCGAGGGCCGGATCGGCCCCGGCGGCCAGTTCCAGCAGCACGTCGGTGACGACCACGTCGCCCTCCCGCACGATGACGACGGTGCAGTCGGTGACGTCGGGGCGGGCGGCGAGGATCCGCTCCTCGGAGAGCGCGGTGAAGTAGCGCCGGCCGTCGCCGACCTCGATCGAGTCCACCGCCCGGTCCAGGTGGTAGTACCGGCCGTCGGCGTCGGCGTGCACCAGGTCGCCGGTGAGGTACCAGCCGCGCAGCCGGGACCGGTAGGTGGTGACCGAGTCGTTCCAGTAGCCGCGGAACAGCGACGGCGAGTCGATGCCGAGCCAGCCGACCTGCCCCGGGGGCAGTTCGTTGCCGTCGAGGTCGAGCACCGCCACCCTGGTGAACCGGTACGGGCGGCCGACGCACCGGCCGTACCGGTTCGTCTCCGCGGTGTGGGTGATGTGGAACATCGAGTGCCCCATCTCGCTGGAGCCGAGGCCGTCGATGAAGACGGAGCCGGGGACCCGGGTGATGCCCTGCCGGGTCACCACGTCCCGGGAGCCGACGGCGACGAGTCGGCGCACGTGCGGCTCGTGCGAGCAGTCCCCGGTGTTGAACCACAGCCGCACCGAGTCCAGGTCGTACCCGGACAGGTTGAAGCGGGCCAGCTCCGCCCAGGTGACGGAGAAGCCGAACACCCCGTCGGGGCGCCAGCGTTGGATCGCGTCGAGCACCCGCTCACCGCCCTGGTCGGAGAGGAGGAACATCTCCGCCCGGTTGCCCAGCGCCTGGTTGACCATCAGCACGGTCGCGGTGTGCGGGGCGGGCAGCGCGTTGAGGATCCGCCGGGTGCCCTGCGCCTGCGGCATGCTGAGCAGGTGCCGGGTGGCGGCGAAGAGGCTGGCGTGCGAGTGCAGCACCGCCTTGGGCACGCCGGTGGTGCCGGAGGTGTGGGTGATGACGATCGGATCGTCGTCGTGGTGGCGGTAGTGGGCCGGCGCGGCGGCCGGGTCGCCGGTGCCCGCCTCGGCGGGGGTGCCGACCAGCGGCGCGCCGAGGTCGTGGCCGGCCAGCGCCGCGGTGTGCGCGGCGTCGGCGAGCACCCCGGCGGCGCGCAGCCGGCGGATGTACTCGGCGGCGATCTCCGGGCGCAGCTTGCCGTTCATCAGCGCGGGGATCGCGCCGAGCCGGGCCAGCGCCAGGAAGCTCAGCACCATGTCGGCGGCGTCGGTGGCCCAGACCGCGACCGGGTCGCGGGGCTTGATGCCGCGCGCGTGCAGCCAGGCCGCCCGGGCGGCGACCCGCTCGTCGAGCTCGCCCAGGGTGAGCGGGTGCTCGGCCGGGTGCCCGTCGACCGGGGTGTCGAAGGTCAACCCCGGCCCCTGCGGGTCGGCGCCGTGCGCCAGCACCCGGGCCAGCACGTTGCCGGCGCCCACCTCGGTGTCCGCGGCGAGCGCGCCGCGCAGTCGGATGGTCCTCATCGTTCTGCTCCTCCCCCCAGCAGCACCGCGACCGCACCGGTGGGGGTGCCGTCGGGTGCGGTGTCGATCAGGATCAGCAACGCCTCGTCGGCGTCCCCGTCGTACAGCAGCAGCTCCGCCTCGGCGGTCGCGTCGGCGCGCGGGTCGCCGGTCGGGCTCAGGCAGACCACCGGGCCGTCCAGTCCGTGCCGCGCCGCGACGTGCCCGGCGACGCTGTTCGGCACCGACTGGAAGAAGAACAGCGGCCCGACCCGGCCGCCGGCGGCCACGGTGGCCCGGACGTGGTCGGCGCTGGGCCGGTCACCGACGGCGCTGACCAGCACCACCGCGCACCGGGTGTCGTCGGCCGCGGGCCGCTCCCGCCGGCTGAGGCAGCGCTGCGCCACCGCCGCGACCAGCGGGTGGAACGGCGAGTGCACGAACCCGGGCAGCGGCGGCGGCGGTCCGTCCCCCGGTTCCGGCCAGCGCGCGTCGGCCAGCACCGTCGGCCCGACGCCGGGTCCGGCCGTGCGGCCCGGGACGATCCCGAGCC
Source organism: Micromonospora lacuserhaii (assembly GCF_036902735.1). NCBI lineage: Bacteria > Bacillati > Actinomycetota > Actinomycetes > Micromonosporales > Micromonosporaceae > Micromonospora > Micromonospora lacuserhaii. The sequence continues at coordinate 44,604 of NZ_JBAKHO010000023.1, forward strand.
CCGGACCGCACGGGCCGGTCACGGCGCACCCACCAGCAGCGCGGTGTTCGCGCCGCCGAACGCGGCGTTGAGGCTGAGCGCGTACGGGGTGGTGACCGGTCGGGGCGCGTCGGTGATCACGTCCAGCGGGCAGGCCTCGTCGGGGCCGAGGAAACCGGCGTTGACCGGCAGCTTCCCGTGCCGCAGGGCCTGCACGGTGACCACCAGTTCGAGCAGCCCGGAGGCTTCCAGGGCGTGCCCGTGCAGCGCCTTGGTGGAGCTGACCGGCACCCGGGCGGCCCGCGCGCCCAGGGCCAGCCGCAGCGCCGCCGCCTCGGAGGCGTCGCTGAACCCGGTGCCGGTGGCGTTCGCGTTGACGTACCCGACCGTGTCGGCGGGCAGCCCGGCGCGGTGCAGCGCCGCCCCGACCGCCCGGGCCAGCCCGCGACCCTGGGGATCCGGCTGGCACGGGTGGTACGCGTCGCCCGCCCGGCCCCAACCGGCCACGGTGGCCGGTGGCGACGCCCCCCGCCGCCGGGCCGCCGCGGCGCTCTCCAGCACCACCGCGGCCACCCCGTCGCCGAGCAGCAGGCCCTGCCGTCCGGCGCTGAACGGGCGGACCGCCCCGTCGGCGGCGAGCGCCCGGCCGGCGTCGAAGAGCGCGAACTGGTCCGGTTCGACCAGGTAGCCGGCCGCGACGACGACCCGGTCGAGGTCGCCCCGGCGGATCAGCGCGGCGGCGTCGGCGACCGCGGTGCTGGCCGAGACGCAGGCGGCGGTGTAGACCCGGGTGGGGCCGCCGAGCCCGCAGCGCCGGGCCAGGTGGCCGGCGAGCGCCGGCACCTCGGGCCCGGTCCCGGTCGGTCCGTCGTCGACCGCGCGGTCGTCGCGGAAGGCCCGGGGCTGCGAGGCCGGCCCGCCGTGGGTGGCCAGCAGCAGGGCGGACTGCGCCCGGTCGGCGGCGCTCAGGCCGGCGGCCCGGCAGGCCGCGTCGATCGCGTCGGCCAGCTCGTCGGGGAGCGTGCCGACGTCGGGCAGGGTGGCGGCGACCCGCACCCGGCGGGCGGCGGTGTCGAAGCGGCGTACCGGCCGGAACGCCGGCATCCCGGCGAGGACCCCGGCGAGCTGTGCGTCGGCGCCCCTGCCCAGGGCGCTGACCGCGTGCACACCGGAGATCGCTACGGGCTCCCGGTCAGCCATCGGCGGGGGTGGTCAGGCAGCCGCGGAAGACCGCCAGGGCGTCGTCGACGGTGCGGATCCCGGCGAGCTCGTCGTCGGTGAGGTCCATCCGCCGGTCGTAGCGCTGCTCGACGAGGTGCACGAGCCAGGCCAGTTCCATCGAGCCGACCCGGTGCGGCACCTGGTCGACGGGTTTCGCGGTCAGTTCGGCGAGCATGCTCACCAGGTCAGCTCGCCCCAGGTCGGGCTGACCGGACATCAGTTGTCGACGCTGGTCGAACCGGCGACCCGGTCGGCGACCATGGTGGTGAACTCGCCCACGGTCATCAGGGCCAGCTTCTCCGACTCGTCATCGGCGAACTTCACGCCGTACCGGTCCTCGACCCGGACGGACAGGTCGGCCAGCGCGAGGGATTCCAGGTCGACCCCGGACGGGCCGAGGGTGGTCTGGTCGTCGATCCCCTCGACGTCGTAGTTCATGTCCTCGAGCTGCTCGATGACGAAGGTGCGGACCTCGTCTCGCATGGCGGTAACCTCTCTTCGTGGTCCTGCTACCGGCGTCCGGTCGGGACGCCGTGCACGTGTGGGTCGGCCGGGGCACCGGCGGTCGGCCGGATTCGGTGGAGCGGCTGCTGCGGCACGCGGGTGGCGCGCTGCTCGGCCGGCCGGAGCGGGAGATCGTGGTGGGCCGGGAGCCCGACGGGCGGCCGTACGCCCGGGTCGGTGGCGCGACCCTGCCGGTGAGCGTCAGCCACGGCGACGGGGTGCTGGTGGTGGCCGTGCGGCGCGCCGGCCCGGTCGGGGTGGACGTCGAGCGGCGCCGGCCGCTGCCCGCGCTGGCCCTGGCGGAGCGCTGGTACGCCCCGGCCGAGGCGGACTGGCTGCGCGGCCGGCCGCCCGAGCGGCGGGCCGAGGCGTTCCTGCTGCTGTGGACTGCCAAGGAGGCGGTCGGCAAGGCGCTCGGCCGGGGCCTGCGCGACGGCGGTCTGTGCCGGCCGATGCCGCCGCCGGTCCCCGGTGGAGCGGGGCAGCCGGTCCCCGGGCACGACGGTCTGCGCGTCGGCCACCCGCCGGCCGGTGACGACCTGGTGCTCGCCGTCGCGGTCGTCGCCGCGCTGGGCGAGGTCGAGGTGCTGCTCCACTGAGGATCGCGTTCTGGCGGTCCGGCGCGGGCCGAAGCCCCACTCGGGCTCGCGCAGCGGGCCGGTCACGGGGTGGCCGCCCGTAGCGCGGTGACCGAGCGGACCAGCTTGCCGGTGGTGGTGCGGGGCAGCTGGTCGAGCAGGTACAGGGTGCGGGGGCGCTTGTAGCCGGCCAGTCGCTCGGCGAGCAGCTTGTCCAGCGTCTCCTCGGTCAGCGCCCCGTCGGGCTGCACGTACGCGGTGATGCCGTCGTCGTAGACGACCACGGCGGCGCCCACCCCAGGCAGCCCGGCGAGGGTGGCCTCGACCTCGGTCAGGTCGACCTTCAGCCCGCCCACCGACACCTGGGAGTCCAGCCGGCCCTTTACGGTGACCAGGCCGCTCTCCGGGTCGACGGTGCCGGCGTCGCGGGTGTGCAGCCAGCCGTCCGCCCAGCGGGTGGGGTCGGCGAGCCCGACGTACGGCGAGGCGGGGCAGCTCACGTGCAGCTCGCCGTCGACCTCGCGGACCTCGATGCCGGGTGCCGGAGCGATCGACGGGCGGTGCCGGCCGTACAGGTCGGTGCCGATGACCCCGACCTCGGTCATCCCGTACATGTTGCCCAGCGGGACGCCGAACCGGTCGGTGAAGGCGCGCGCGGTCGCGGCGGGCACCAGCTCGCCGCCGGTGGTCATCCGCTTGAACTGCGGCAGCGGGCCGTCCGGGCGGGTGGAGGCGAGCAGTCCGATATGGAACGGCACGCCGAGCACGGTGGCCGGGGTGTCCTGCGCGGCGATGGCGGCCAGCACCGCGTCGCCGCTGAGCCGCTCCGGCGGGACCAGCTCGACACCGGCGTGCAGACCGTAGAGCAGGCCGCCGACCAGGCCGAGCACGTGCACCATGGAGGGGAGCAGGACGATCCGTTCGCCGGGCAGCGCCACCCCGTCGATCCGGGTGTAGCGGCGTACCTCGGCGACCAGGTCGTCGGCGGTGCGACCGATCACCTTGGACGGCCCGGTCGAGCCGGAGCTGAGCTGGATCACCGCGTGCCCGCTGGTGGCGGGGCGGTCGGCGTATGGGGTGACCCCCTCGGTGACGTCGACGAAGACGCGCAGCGCGCCCCCGCCGGTGCGTACCGGGGCGACCACCACCTGCGGGGTGAGCCGCGCCAACGCCCGGTCCACCTCGTGGTCGGTGAGCCGGTGGTCGAGGAGAACGGCCTGGGCGCCGGTGCGCCAGGTGGCCAGCAGGTTCACCACGTACGCCAGCGACGGCGGCAGGCGCAGCGCGGCGGCGCCACCGGGGCGCAGTCCGGCGGCGCGCAGCCGGTCCTGCGCCTCGCTGACCAGTCGGCGCAGTCGGGCCCGGTCCACCGCCTCGGGAAGTCGAAGACAGATGTCGGTCGAACGGCCGGTGAACAACACGTCGTCGACCCAACCAGGGTCCTGCGCCGTAGGATTTTCCGTCGGACGAGCCATGGCCACTACCGTCCACCGCCCAGCGTCAAAGAGGGCGTAATCCGCCCAGAAGGTGCGTCTTTCGGGGTGCTGACGGAACCCTACGACAGCCCGGAGAGCCATTGCTAGATGCAAATGGCTAGATCAGAAAGGGCGGCTGGCCGGATTGCCGCCGATCGATCGGACGGGCAGGATCGGGCGCGTACGCCGGCTCCGTGACACCGCCGGCCGGTTCGCCGCGCGCCCGCCCGGCCGGACTCCGGCCGGCGCGCGGCGCGCTGTGCGAAGACGCCGCCGGTATGGGAGATCCGGCACATCGAGCGCATTCGGCACCCCGCGGGCCCGGCCCGCCTCCGTCGCTGAACGCCCGTCGCCGTAGCTGAGGCGGCACCCGGCGCAGCAGCCCCGCGGACGCTACGAACTTGATGACGTCAACGAATCACCCGCTGCCCCCGCCGCGCGGCAACACCGGGCGGCAAACGGCGTCCGGGCGCGATCGACCGATGATTCGTCCGCGTCATCAAGTTCGTAGCGACGCGACGGGGGGATCGATCCGGATGCCCGTCCCGTCGAACGCATCTTCTGTTCAGGAACCGATGCCCTGCCGCGGAACCGGCCCGCGCCCGCACCGGGACCTCGCGGCGGCCGGAGGCCGGCGGCGTCCATGATCCGCCGGATGGAACCTGGCGGTGAGGCGCTCGAAAACCAGAGGCGCAGCGCCGCCGTGGGCCACTACCGTGCTGCCGAACCAAGTCGTCTAGGCAAGGACGTCCCGTTGTACACCCTGTGAGACCTCCCGAGCGCTGATTTGTCGCGCGTCGCGCATGCGCGCCGCGCTCCTTCTTGCTGCGGACTTCTCACTGAAACCGGTGTACTTCTGTGCTCAAAAACTGGATGGTCGTGCCCACCCGCCTGCCGCTCGTTCGCCGCCGCTGCCACGCGTGCGCGTCCGAGCTCTTCCAGGCAAGCGGCAAATTTCGCGTCAACGCAAACCACAAGCTCATCGACGCCTGGCTCCTCGTGCTCTGTAACGACTGCGGGGAGACTGCAAAGATCACGGTCCTGGAACGGATGACTGTGCGCTCCATACGACCCGAGCTGCTGGACCGGCTGCATGACAACGACCCTGGCCTGACAGCTGAGCTGCTCCAGGATCCGGTCGTGCAGCGCCGTAATCGCATCGCCCTCGACTGGGGCAACGCCTGGCGCCTCGACACCGGCGGATCGGATCACCTGGACCGCGAGGTGATCGACGTATCGGTCCGCTTTGCGGCGCGGATCCCTGTCCGGCCGGTGCGACTGATCGCTGAAGGTTGCGGTCTTTCGCGGGCCGAGGTCGACAGGCTGATCACGGAGGGGAAGGTCGTTTCGGCAGTCCGGCTGAGCGGCAAGCTCTCCGGCGACTTCACCTTCACGCTCAAGCGCTGACCCCACCTCGGGACCACGGGCCTGTCCGGCATGATCCGCCGGACAGGCCCTGGTGCGCCGACGGCCACGATCGCCGCGGTGCCCAGCGGTGGTGGGCTCAGTCGGCCGCGCCCCTCGGGGCCGCCGGCGCGCCGCGTACCACCAGGGCGGTGTTGAAGCCGTCGAAGCCGCGGGCGCAGACCAGCGCGACCCGGCTGCGTGGGCGTCGGGGCGTGCGCAGGAAATCCAGCTCGCAGCCGGGCGCCGGGTCGGCCGGCCCGGCCGACGCGGGCAGCGTGTCGTGGTGGAAGGCGAGCAGCGCGGTGGCCACGTCCAGCGCCGACCCGCCCTGGTGGGCCCGGCCGGTCAACGGCTTGTGGGTGCTCACCGGCGGCGGCCGGTCCCCGAAGACGGTCCGCAGCGCCGCCGCCTCGGCCCGGTCGTAGCGGGGCACACCGAGCGCGTCGGGCACGACCAGGTCCACCTGCCCGGCGGTCACTCCGGAGCGGTCCAGGGCCAGCCGCATCGCCCGCGCGTACCAGCCGGGGTCGGCGGCGTCGGCCGGGCCGGTGTGCGCGGCGTCGTGGGTGGCGCCCCAGCCGGTGACCTCGCCGTAGATCCGGGCGCCCCGGGCCATCGCGTGGCCGAGTTCCTCCACCACGAAGACCGCCCCGCCCTCGGCCGGCACGTACCCCGCGGCCGTCCGGTCGAACGGCCGGTACGCCGCGGCCGGGTCGTCGACGTCGCTGAGCAGGCCGGAGCGGAGCTGGCAGGCCAGCGCGTACGGGCTGAGCGGGCACTCGGTCGCCCCGGCGATCACCACCGGGGTGCCCCGCCGGACGGTGCGCACCGCGTGCGCGAGGCTGTCCAGCCCGCCGGCGGACTCGGCGACCAGCACCCCGCTGGGCCCCTTGAACTGGTGGTGGATGGAGAGCTGCCCGACGCTGGCGGCGTAGAACCAGGCGATCGACTGGTACGCCCCGACGGTCCGGGACGGCCCGCCCCAGAGCCGTTGCAGCTCCCGCTGCCCGAACAGGTTCCCCCCGGACGAGCTGGCCAGGGTGACCGCCCAGCCGTACGGGTCGGGGGCCCGCTCGGGCAGCCCGGCGTCGGCCAGCGCCAGCCGGGTGGCGGCGAAGCCGAGGTGGGTCCAGCGGTCGGTCTGCACCAGTTGCCGGGTGTCGGCGTACCGGGCCGGGTCGAAGTCGGCGACCTCGCCGGCGATCCGGGTCGGGTAGCCGGCCGGGTCGAACAGGGTGATCGGGCCGGTGCGGCGGGTGCCGTCGCGCACCGTACGCCAGTGCGCGTCGGCGCCGACGCCGCTGGGCGCGACCACCCCGATGCCGGTGACCACCGCCCGTGCGGCGGCCCGGTCGTCGGCGTCGTGCGGCGCGGTCACGCCGGCACCGCCAGCCGGCGGAAGAGCATCGCGGACTGGAAGCCGCCGAAGCCGCTGCCCACCGAGAGCGCCACGTCCACCGGGGTCTCCCGGGCCACGTTCGGCACGTAGTCCAGGTCGCACTCCGGGTCCCGGGTGGTCCAGTTGGCGGTGGGCGGCACCACCCCGTACTCGATGGCGAGGGCGCAGGCGGCCATCTCGATGGAGCCGATCGCGCCCAGCGAGTGCCCGACCATCGACTTGATGGAGCTCACCGGCACCCGGTACGCCGCCTCGCCGAGTGCCCGCTTGAACGCCGCCGTCTCGTGCCGGTCGTTCTGCCGCGTGCCGGAGCCGTGCGCGCTGATGTACGAGACGTCAGACGGGTTCAGCCGGGCCTGGCGCATCGCCGCGGAGATCGCCAGCCCCATCTCCACCCCGTCCGGGCGCAGTCCGGTCATGTGGAAACCGTTGCTGCGGCTGGCGTACCCGGCGACCTCGCAGTAGACGTGCGCGCCCCGCCGGCGGGCATGCTGCCACTCCTCGAGCACCAGCACCGCGGCCCCCTCGGCGAGGACGAAGCCGTGCCGGTCGGCGTCGAACGGCCGGGAGGCGTGCGCCGGGTCGTCGTTGTCCGGGCTGGTCGCCTTGATCGCGTCGAAGGAGGCGACGGTGACCGGTGAGATCGGCGAGTCGGCGGCCCCGGCGAGCACGATGTCGGCCTCGCCGTCGGCGATGAGCTGGTGGGCGTACCCGATGGCATCGATGCCCGAAGTGCAGCCGGTGGAGATCACCTGCGCGGGGCCGTGCAGGCCGTGCCGGCACGCGACGTCGGCGGCGAGGCTGCTGGGCATCAGCGCCTGGTACAGGTACGGCCCGCCGAGGGCATGGTCGACCAGCCAGCGCCGCCCGGAGTCGCTGACCCGCACGTACTCCTGCTCGAGGGCCATGGTGCCGCCGACGGCGGTGCCGAGCACCACCCCGGCGACCGCCCGGTCGGCGTCGGTGAGGGTCAGCCCGCTGTCGGCCAGGGCCTCGGCGGAGCAGGCGAGGGCGAACTGCACGTACCGGTCGGCGCGCTGCCGCTCGGCCAGGGTCAGCCCGGCCGCGTCGGGGTCGAAGTCGCACTCTGCGGCGATCTGGGAACGGAACGGGGACGGGTCGAAGAAGCTGATCCGCCGGGTGGCAGTCCGCCCCTCGGTGAGGGTCTTCCAGAACCGGTCCCGGGTGGCGCCGCCGGGGGCGACCACGCCGACGCCGGTCACCACGGTGCGCCGCCCGGTCACGAGGGGCCCCGCTGCTCGGCCAGTTCGGTGTCGACGTGGCCGAGTTCCGGGCGGGGCGCCAACGGTCCGAGATGGAACACCACCTCGGCCGGCACGTCGCCGGTGTTGCGCAGCCGGTGCCGCACGTTGCGGGGCACGAAGAGCGCCTCCCCGGTGGCCAGCGGTACCGGCTCGTCGTCCAGGTCGACGGTGATCGCCCCGTGGGCCAGGTAGAGGAACTCCTCGCTGTAGGGGTGGTAGTGCTCGGCGATCCGCTCCCCCGGCGCGAGCGCGGCCACCCCCATGAACCCGGAGGTGCTGCCGACGGTCTTCGGGCCGAGCAGCACCCGCAGCTCCCCGCCGCGCCGCCGGTCGGCCGTCACGTCGCGGGCGGCGACCAGGCCGGTGACGGTGTCACTCATCGCCGCCTCCCGCGTACGCCCGCTCGATCCGCTCCTTGATGACGGCCAGCTGCACCCGGCTGTTGGCGTTGATCCGCTCGGTCATCCCGGCGTTGTCGACCGGGGCGGAGGGTTTCATCGCGAAGTCCTGCACCCAGGTCATCCGGGTGCCCCCGGGCTCGCGGTCGTAGCGCCAGTGGATCCGCATGTACTCGAACGGCCCGGTCTCCACCCGGTGCGCCCGGACCTCGCGGGTGGCCGGGTCGGCGGTGCGTTCGCTCACCCAGCTCCAGGACACCCCGTTCTCGTCGGGGTGCATGGTGAGCCGGAAGCGCACGGTGGCGCCGTCGCGGTGCAGGATCTCCACCGCCGCGTACTCGGTGAACAACTCGGTCCACCGGGCGACGTCGTTGGTCCGCTCCCAGACCAGCTCCAGCGGCGCGGCGATGACGATGCCGTTCTCGGTGTGGCCGGGCGGGTCGGCGCGGCGGGCGACCAGGTCGGCGACGCCCGCGATGCTGAGCTGGGCGGCCTGCTCGGGGATCTGCACCCGCCACCGGTCGGCCACCACGGCGCTGAGCTCCAGCAGGGCCAGGGAGTCCATGCCCAGCTCCTCCAGGGAGGCGGCGGGGGCACGGGCGGCGGCGTCGGCGTCCAGGCCGCAGTGCGCCACCAGGATGTCGGTGATCTCCGCGCTGAGCGGTCGACCGTGGGTGACGGTCATCTTGGGTCCTCCTCGGATTGCGGTCAGGACGGGTCGGCGGTGGGGGACGCGGCGGCCACCACGGGCGGTGCAGGGGCCGGCCCGGGGCCGGCGGGCGCGGGGACGGCCTGCGGCCGGAGCGGGCCGTGGCCGGCGAGGAGACGCTCCACGATGGCGGTGCTGTAGCGGCCCTTGCGGAAGGCCGCGTCGTCGAGCACCCGCCGGACGAACGGGATGGTGGTGCGCACCCCGGGGCCGGCGACGTCGAACTCGTCGAGGGCGCGTTCCAGCCGGTCGAGGGCGAGTTCCCGGTCCGGCGCCCAGACCGCCACCTTGGCCAGCAGCGAGTCGTAGTGCGGCCCCACCAGGTAACCGGCGTAGCCGTGGGTGTCGACCCGGGTGAACGGCCCGCCGGGCGGGGTGAAGCGGTCCAGCCGGCCGGGGCTGGGCGCGAAGTCGCGCTCCGGGTCCTCCGCGTTGACCCGGGCCTCCACCGCCACCCCGCGCAGCCGGACGTCGGACTGCCGCAGGCGCAGCGGCACGCCGGCGGCCACGTGCAGCTGCTCGTGCACCAGGTCGATGCCGGTGACCATCTCGGTGACCGGGTGCTCCACCTGGATCCGCGAGTTGATCTCCAGGAAGTGGAACCGCTCGGCGTCGTCGACCAGGAACTCCACCGTGCCGACGCCGGTGAAGCCGACCTCGAGGACGCCGTGCAGGGCGGTCTCGGCGATCGCGTCCAGGGTGGCCGGGGAGAGCGCCGGCGCGGGCGCCTCCTCGACCAGCTTCTGGTGCCGCCGCTGCACCGAGCAGTCCCGGGTGCCCAGGTGCACCCCGTGGCCGTGGGCGTCGCAGAGCACCTGCACCTCGACGTGCCGGGCGTCGGTGAGGTACCGCTCGACGTACACCCGGTCGTCGCCGAAGACGGCCTGGGCGTCGGCGCGGGTGCGCGCGTACGCCCGGGCCAGCTCGGCCGGGGTGCGGACCACCCGCATGCCGCGTCCCCCACCGCCGGCCGCCGCCTTGACGATCACCGGATAGCCGACCTCCTCGGCGACCCGGGACGCCTCGGCGAGGGTCGGCAGGGTCCGGACGCTGCCGGCGGGCAGCGGCAGCCCGGCCCGGCGCATCAGCGCCCGGGCGGTGGACTTGTCGGCGAGCGCGGCCATCACGTGCGGTGGCGGGCCGATGAAGGTCAGCCCGTTCTCGGCGCAGATCTCGGCGAAGTCGGCGTCCTCGGAGAGGAACCCGTAGCCGGGGTGCACCGCCTGCGCGCCGGTCTGCCGGGCGGCCTCGACGATCGCGGCGGCGTTGAGGTAGCTGCGCCGGGCCGGCGCCGGGCCGATCCGGACCGCCTCGTCGGCGAGGCGCACGGGCGCGGAGTCGGCGTCGGCGGCGGAGTAGACGACGACGGTGCGGATGCCCAGCTCGCGGCAGGCGCGCAGCACCCGCAGCGCGATCTCGCCCCGGTTGGCGATCAGGACCTTGGAGAACATCACCCACCTGCCGGGTCGAGCAGCACGAGCGGCTGGTCGTACTCGACCGGCCGGCCGTCGTCCACCAGGATCTCGACCACCTGACCGGCCCGGTCGGCGGTCACCTCGTTCATCAGCTTCATCGCCTCGACGATCCCCACCACCTGCCCGGGCCGGACCAGGTCACCGACGGCGACGAAGGGCGCGGCGCCGGGCTCCGGCGCCCGGTAGAAGGTGCCGACGATCGGCGCCCGGACGGCGAGCCGACCGGAGTCGTCGGCGGCCGGCGGCGGCGGTGCGGGAGTGGCCGCCGCCCGGGGCGCGGGGGCCGGGGCGGGCCCGGTCGGGGCTGACGTGGCCGGGTCGTGCCACTCCACCTCCAGAGAGGTCTCGCCGCGGCGCAACCGCACCCGGCGCACCGGGCCGGACAGCTCGGCGACCAGTTCGTGGGCGTGCCGGCGCAACCCGGCCAGCACGGCGTCCGGGTCGCCGCCGTCCGCGCTCACCGCGGCACCGCCACGAGGCCGGTGCGGGCCGCGCCGAAGCGGCGGAAGCGTTGCCGGCGGCGCCGGACCAGGGTCGCCGCCGGCACGTCCAGCAGCGGCGCGAGGTTCGCCGCGACGGCCCGCCGCAGCAGCGCCCCGGCCTGCTCCGGGTCGGCGTGCGCACCGCCGGGCGGCTCCGGCACGATCTCGTCGGCGACGCCGAGGCGGCACAGGTCCGGGGCGGTCAGCCGCAACGCCCGGGCCGCCTGCGGGGCGGCCCCGCTGTCCGGCCAGAGGATCGCCGCGCAGCCCTCGGGGCTGATCACCGAGTAGACGGCGTGGTTCAGCATCAGCACCCGGTCGGCGACGGCGAGGGCCAGCGCGCCGCCGCTGCCGCCCTCCCCGGTGATCACCGCGATCACCGGGGTGGGCAGCACGCTGAGGGCGAGGATGTTCTCCGCGATCGCGGCGGCCTGGCCGTGCTGCTCGGCGCTGATCCCGGGGTCGGCGCCGGGGGTGTCGACCAGCGTCACCACCGGCAGGCCGAGCCGGGCGGCCAGCCGCATCAGCCGCAGGGCCTTGCGGTGCCCCGCCGGGCTGGCCATCCCGAAGTTGCGGGCCACCAGCTCCGCCGTGGTGTGGCCCTTCTGGTGGCCGACCACCACCACCGGCCGGCCGTCGAGTCGGGCCAGCCCGCCGACCACCGCCGGGCAGTCCGCGCCGAGCCGGTCGCCGTGCAGCTCGACGAAGCCGTCGAACGCGCTGTCCAGGTAGTCCATTGTGGTGGGTCGGCCCGGATGCCGGGCCGCCCGCACGGTGTCCCAGGCGTCGGCCACCGCGACCGGTTCCGGTCCGTCGGCCGGTCGGGCCGCGGGCCGCGCCGGCTCCTGCCGGGGTACGACCAGCCGGCGCACCCGGTGCCGCCCGGCGGCCGCCGCGGCGAGCAGCGCGGCCAGCCGGCCGCGCAGCGCCCGCCTCGGCACCACCATGTCGACCTGGCCGTGGCGCAGCAGGAACTCGGCGGTCTGGAACCCCTCGGGCAGGTCCCGCCCGGTGACCTGCCGGATCACCCGCGGCCCGGCGAACCCCATCCGGGCGCCGCTCTCGGCGAGCACCAGGTCGGTGTTGGTGGCGAAGGAGGCGGCCACCCCGCCGTAGGTGGGGTCGGTGATGACGCTGACGGTCAGCAGCCCCGCCTCGCGCAGCCCGGCGAGGGCCTGGCTGACCGTGGCCATCTGCATCAGCGACAGCGCGCCCTCCTGCATCCGGGCGCCCCCGGAGGCGGTCACCAGCACCAGCGGCATCGCGTCGGCCAGCGCCCGCTCGGCGGCCCGCGTGATCAGCTCACCGACCGCGCAGCCGAGGCTGCCGCCGAGGAAGCGGAAGTCCATCACCGCCAGGGCGAGCGGATGCCCGCCGATCCGCGCGGTGCCGCAGAGCACCGCCTCGTCCAGGCCGCTGCCGGCGCGGGCGGCGGTGAGCCGGTGCGGGTACGGCAGCGCGTCGACGAAGTCGATCGGGTCGACCTCGACGGCCCGGTCCGGCAGCGGGACCCAGGTGTCCGGGTCGACCAGCTGGCGCAACCGTTCGGGCGCGGTGAGCCGGGAGTGCGTGCCGCACTCCGGGCAGACATCCAGGTTGCGTCGCAGCCGCTTGCGGTAGAGCAGCGACGAGCACCCGCCGCAGCGACTCCAGAGCTGCTCGTCGGCGCTTGCGGCGGTGGTCATCGCGACCACTTCGCGACGATCAGCGAACGGTCCATGTGCGGCCTCCCCCACGGCGTACGCCCGGTGCGGTTGACGCCGGACGGATGCCGACACGATCCGGCCGGACGCGTCACCGCGGCGTCACACCGCACCGCCGACCCGACACGTCCAATGGTGACGATGCGTTGACGCAGCCTGTGTAGCCGCTATGGAAGCGCCGTCCAGTGAACGGCTCTCACGTTGAGTCATCACAGTTCAGAGGGGGTTCCACTGGCCGCCATGGACGGTCGCAATGCCGACCCGCCTGTTGACTCTGAGTAATCGAAGTTGGTAACATCCTCCCGTCAGTCCAGCGGACGTGGCGGTGCGACGCCACCGGGGGCGGGCGCGACTGGCGACAGTGCCGTCGCGGGGCGACCGCGCCGGGGGCACCGGAGTCCGGACCGAATTTCCCGTCGCAGGGGGTGCGCCCGTGACCGGTCATGCCAGCACGCCGATGTCCGTGCCGCCACGGGTGTCCCTGCACCTGCTCGGCGGTTTCCGGCTGCTGCACGACGACCGGCCCGTCGTCGTGCCGCGCGGCCTGCAACGGGTCATCGCCCTGATCGGCCTGCGCCCGGGCGCCACCCGCAGCAACCTGGCCGGCCTGCTCTGGCCCGAGGTGCCCGAGGAGCGGGCGCTGTCCTCGCTGCGCACAGCCCTGTGGCGACTGCGCCAGGACCCGTGCTGCCCGCTGCTGGTCAGCGACACCGTCCGCCTCGGCCCGACGGTACGGCTGGACGTGGACGAGCTGGTGGCCACCGCCGAGCGGGTCCGCGACGGGGGCGACCCGTGTACCGCCGCCGCCGCGCTCGCCGCCGGCAGCCGCGACCTGCTCCCCGGCTGGTACGACGACTGGGTGCTGCTGGACCGGGAGCGCCTGCGCCAACTCCGCCTGCACATGCTGGAACAGCTCGCCGACGACCACCTCGCGGCCGGCCGGCACGGCGAGGCGTTGCAGGCGGCACTGGAGGCGATGGCCGCCGAGCCGCTGCGCGAGACCCCGCACCGGCTGGTGGTGCGGATCCACCTCGCCGAGGGCAACGCCTTCGAGGCGGTGCACGCCTTCTACGTCTACCGTGACCTGCTCCTGCGCGAGCTGCGGCTGGAACCGTCACCGGCGATGTGCGCCCTGCTGGACGAGACCCTGGCCCCGATCCGCACGGCCTCCCCCCGGCCGGTCGCTCCCCGGCCGGTCGCTCCCCGGCCCGCCCGGACCCGGCCCGGGCGCTGAGGCGGCGGCGCCCCGGACCAGCCACGACCGTCACCGCCCGCGGTAGTGCCGTGACGACGAGGTGACAGCGCCGCCGACAGAGTGGACCCACCACCGGCGAGAGGGGTCCGATGAGCCGTCTAGTGATCGTCAGCAGGATCATCCCGGGCGCGGAGGGACGGGTCGCCCAGATCTTCGCCGAGTCCGACGCGACCGAACTGCCCGGACTGACCGGGGTCCGCCACCGGTCGCTGTACTGCCTGCACGACCTCTGCGTACACCTGCTGGAGACCGCCGAGGTGGACACCGGCGCCCTCGCCGACGCCCGCAACCACCCGCTCTACCTCCAGGTCAACGAGCGGCTCTCGGCGCACACCTCGCCGTACCTGCCGACCTGGAGCTCGCCGCGCGACGCGGTCGCGGGCTGCTTCTACCGCTGGGACGCCGCCGACGCGGCGACGCCCGGGGCGCTGCGCTGACCGCGGGACGGCCGCGCGCCCACCGCGCGACCGGCCACGGCCACGCACGCGTGCGGGAGCGAACCGCCCGGCCGGGCCCGACGACGGCACCTCGTCGGGGCCCGGCCGGGTCCATCCACGTCGGCGTGGCCCCGGGACGGCTCCGCGCGCCGGTTTTCCGTACCGTCGGTCATCCCGTCGCCACCCGCCGACACCAGCCGGCCCACCTGGTACGCGGTGTGCCGATCCTCCCTGTCGCCCCGCGTACCCGTGTGCGAAGCTGCGGCGAGTTTTCTTCGCGACTATTCCGACGTGAGCAAGAGGGAGGTTCGCCGTGCCGTCGAGTTTCGGGCAATGGCTGATCGTGATTTTGGCCCTGCTGGTGGGGCTCGCCGGCGGCTGGGTGCTGCGTGGCCGGCAGGCCACCACCGCCGCACCGCAGGGTCCGTCCATCATGGGTGACGACCCGGTCGTCGGCCTCTCCGAGGAGGAGAAGGCGACCGCCACGCTGGCCACCGTCGACGCCCCGCAGTCGGAGGCGACCATCGACAGCACCCCCGCGCCCGCCGCCGTGGTGGACGAGGCGCACCCGCACGACCTGGAGATGCCGCCGGCCGCGGCGTCCCTGGCCGCCCAGCACACCGCCCTGCCCACCGCCGACGACACCCCGACCGACACGGTCGACGCCCCGGCCGCCGGAACCGAACCGGTCGCCGTCGAGACGGAGCCGGTCGCCGCCTCCACCGACACCGACCGGGTCGACACCCCCGCCAGCGACGTGGACGTGGTGGCCGGCGCCGACGACGAGCGGGCGGACGACCTGGTTCCGGTGGCGAGCGCCGGCACGGAGTCGACCGCGACCCTCGACGAGGTCGACCGGCCGGCCGACGTTCCGGCGCAGCCGGTCGCCGCCACGTCGGCCGACGAGGTCGTCGAGCCGACCGCGGTCATCCCGGCCCCCCGGGCCGCCGTCGAGGACGAGACGCCGTCCGCCCCGGTGACCGGGGCCGCCGTCGCGTCCGAGGTGGACACCGCCGCCGGGGACGTCCCGGCGGACGACTTCCGCCGCATCCAGGGCGTCGGGCCGAAGATGGCCGCCGCGCTCCAGGACGCCGGGATCCGCACCTACCGCCAGCTCGCCGAGCTGGACGAGGCGGGGCTGCGGGAGACCATCCGGGCCGCCGGCCTGCGGGCCACCGCGAGCCTGACCACCTGGCCGCAGCAGGCCAAGCTGCTGGCCGGGGCCACCGCCGAGGCCGACCGGGTGCTGCCGACCCCGACGGGCACGGACGAGCAGGTCTGACGGTGAGGTCCGGGCCGGTGGGAGTGCCAGGCACTCCCACCGGCCCGGCGCGGCGTCCGCGGAGCCGACCCACGGAACCGGACGATGGTCGGCGACGCCCGACCCGATCCGGTCAGGACGGGCCGGAGTCCTCCTCGAGCACGGCGGCCAAAGCGTGCCGCGCCTCCGCGACCCGGGCCGGATCCGGGTTCTCCAGGGTGATCAGCGCCTTCCACAGCGCCCAGCCCCGCCCCCGATGCCAGGTCGCCTCGTCGACGGCGAGTGCGGCGCGGAACACCTCGCGGCTCTGCGGGTCGAGCAGGGTCCAGGCGACCGTCAGGTCACAGGCCGGATCCCCCATCCCGCAGGTGCCGAAATCGATCACCGCGGCCAGCCGACCGTCGCGGACCAGCAGGTTGCCGAAGGCCACGTCGCCATGGAACCAGACCGGCGGGCCGGGCCAGGTGGACTCCAGCGCGCGGTCCCAGATCCGGGTCACCCGCTCCGCGGGGATCCGGTCGCCCATCGCGTCGATCGCGGCCCGGGTCTCCGCGTCGTACGTCCGCAGTGGCCCGCCCCGCCAGCAGCTGTGCGCACCGGCGGCCGGACCGCCGTCCGGCGCGACGTCGTGCAGGGCGGACAGGAAACCGGCGAGATCGGTGGCGAACTCGGTGCGGTCGGCGATCCGCTCGACGCGGGCCTGCCGGCCCTCGATCCAGGCGTACACCGACCACGGCAACGGGTAGCCCTCGGCCGGCGCGCCGAGCGCCAGCGGGGTGGGCACCGGCAGTGGCAGCCGCGGCGCGAGGACCGGCAACCAGCGCTGTTCCTTCGCCACCTGGGACGCGTACCCGGGGGCGCTGGGCAGCCGCACGGTCATCGCGTCGCCGAGGTGGAAGGTCCGGTTGTCCCAGCCGCCGGCGTCGACGGAGCGTACCGGCAGGTGGGCCCAGCGCGGGAACTGTCCGGCGACCAGCCGGCGGACCAGCGCGGCGTCCAACGGTCCGACGGCGTCCGGGGAGGGATCCATCCGGATCAGCCTCGGCGGCGGGCGGCCGGCGGGCAAGGGCTTTTCCCGCGGCACGGTCATCGACCGGACGGAAAGCATCGAACCGGACACGGGACGCCGGCCGTCTCGCTACGGTCGGTTATGGGCCGGAGGGTGGCCCGTCCCGCCGCCGATCCCGGTCCCGCAGGAGCAGCCCGTGCCGTTCGCCACGCCGGAGCCGTCGGGGAACCGGCCCCGCCCGCCGGTGCGCGAGCCGGACTCACCCCGCCGGGTGACCCTCCTCGAACTCTTCTTCGACCTGGTCTACGTCGTCGCGCTGGCGCTCATCTCCCGGGGCCTGGTCACCGATCTGACCTGGCAGCACGCCGGCCAGTCGCTGATCATGCTGATGGCGATCTGGTGGACCTGGGCGATCACCACCCTGGTCACCGACATGTACGACCCGGAGCGCCCGGAGATCAAGCTCCTGATCACCGCCGTGATGTTCGGCGCGCTGCTGATGACCACCGCCATCCCGCACGCGTTCGACACCCGGGGTCTGGTCTTCGCCGGCACGTACGTCGCGATTCACCTGGGCCGGGGCCTGTTCCTGATCCCCACCGTGCGCGCCCACCCGGAGACCCAGCGGCGGGCGGCCCGGATCTTCATCTGGTTCGGCGTCTCCGCCATCCCCTGGATCGTGGGCGCTTTCGTCGGCGGGCACGCCCGGGAGGCGCTCTGGGCGCTGGCGCTGGCCATCGACTACGGCGGCTTTCGGCTGGCGTACCCCGTGCCGGGGCTGGGGGTGGTGCCGGAGGCGGCGCGCAACGTCACCGCCGAGCACCTGTCGGAGCGCTACCAGCAGTTCTTCATCATCGCCCTGGGCGACGCCATCCTGGTCATCGGCACCCTGTTCAGCGTCGGCCACTCGGAGGCGGAGAACCTGGCCGCGTTCGCCCTCGCCTTCGTCGGCACCCTGCTGCTCTGGCGGATCTACGTGCACCGCTCCGGCGAACTGCTGCCGCGGGCGATCCGCACCGCCCGCGCGCCCAGCCGGTTCCTGCTCACCGCCCCGTACACACACCTGCTGATGGTGGCCGGGGTGGTCACCACCGCCGCGGGCTTCGACCTGGTGCTGCACGAGCCGACGGGGCGTACCCCGCCGTCGTGGGCGGCGGTCGTGCTCGGCGGGCCGGCGCTGTTCCTGGTCGGCCGGGCCGCCTTCGAGTACGAGGTGTTCAGCCGGGTGTCACTCTCCCGCCCCGGCGGACTGCTCGCCCTGCTCTGCGTCGCCCCGGCGGTGCTCTTCCTGCCCCCGGTCTTCGCCGCCGCCGCAGCGACCCTGGTGCTCGCCGGGGTGGCGATCGCCGACCACCTGCGCAGCCGGGGAAAGCCACCGGAGGAACCGTCACCGCCGCACTGACCGTTCCGGGACACCGTTTACCCGATCGTCGGGTCTGGGTACAAGGGCGTGACCTCGCACCACCACGACCCGGGAGGCACCCCCCATGCGCGGTACGTCGATTTTCGGAGTCCTTGTCGTCATCTGGCTGCTCATCGGCGCCATCGCCGCCGGTCAGCGCGGCTACTACAGCAACGACGACACCAACTGCGCCGAGGCTGGCACCATCCTGGTGACCATCGTGGCCGGCCCGCTGAACTACATCGGCGCCAACCCGAAGGTCGACTGCAAGCTGCCGGAGCCGTCCAAGTAGAGCCACCCCCACCGGCCCGCGCCCTTCCCCCGGGGCGCGGGCCTTTTCCTGTCCGCTCCCGATCAGGCCTCTGTCGGCGCCGTCACCACCCCTATGGCGTCCTAGGAGGCTGGGTCAGGGCTGACGCCCGTACCGGTCACCGGGAGCCGGGCGGAGCCCGGTCGACGCTCGGGCCGGCGTACCCCCGGGGGTCGACCGGGCGGCGCGGAGCCGGCGGCCGGCGGCCGGGCTCAGCCGCCGACGTGGATGCCCGGGCGGTGCGACGGGTCCGGCTCGCTCTTGCGGATGATCTCCCGAACCACCGGCGGGGTGTCTCCCCGGCCGAGGATCAGGTAGCGCAGCAGGTGGGCGATCGGGTTCCCCTCGGACCACTCGAAGTGCCCGTGCGGGCGCACCCCGGTGGCGTCGCGCAGCGCCAGCAGGATCGCGGCGATGGCGTTGGGCACCGCCGGGCTGCTCGCCCGCAGCACCCGGTACCCGCCGACCTCCACCCCGTGCACCTGCAGCACCTGACTGAACTCCGACGGGTCGACCACCTCGATCTCCAGGAAGAGGACGTCCGCCGCGCCCGGCACCGGATTCATGCCCCGCTGCGCCCGCTCCTTGACCCGGTACTCCTTCACCGCGCCGCTGTCCCGCTTGTTGGCGATCAGGTGCAGCCGCCCATCGTGGGCCAGCGAGTCGGCGATGAACCTCCGGGCGGTCTCGTCGAACTCGATCCGCTCGGCGCGCAGCTCGGTGGTGCGGCTGACCCGGGAGATCAGCGACACGGCGACGATGCCGGCGATGAACAGCCCCGAGATGGCCAGCCCGTCCGGCTTCTCGATGACGTTCTCCACCAGCGCGTAGAGCAGCACCCCGGTGAGCACCCCGAAGCCGACCGCCGCGACCCGGTGGCCGGCACGGGCCGCCGCGATGGTCACCGCGACCGCCCCGGAGACCATCATCGCCAGGATGCCGGTGGCGTACGCGCCGGCCTGGGCGTTCACATCGGCCCGGAAGGCCACCGTGATCGCGATGCTGATCAGCGTGTAGACGATCACCACCGGACGGACCGCCCGGCCCCACTCCGGCGCCATCCCGTACGTCGGCAGGTAGCGCGGCACGATGTTGATCAGGCCGGCCATCGCCGACGCGCCGGCGAACCAGAGGATCAGCACGCTGCTGATGTCGTACACCGTGCCGAACGCCTCGCCCAGGTGCTCGTGGGCCAGCCAGGCCAGCGCCCGGCCGTTCGCCGCGCCACCCGGCTCGAACTCCTCCGGCGGGATCAGCACGGTGGTGACGAAGGTGGTGGCGATCAGGTACACCGACATGATCAACGCGGCGGTGGCGAGCAGTTTGCGGGTGTTGCGGATCCGCGCGGCGAGCCGCTCCTCCCGGTCCGCCCCGTCCCCCTTGATCAGCGGCATCATGCTGACCCCGGTCTCGAAGCCGGAGAGGCCGAGGACCAGCAGCGGGAAGGCCAGCAGGGCCGGGGCGAGCAGGTCCAGGGGGCGGGGCCCGCCGGCGGTCAGCCGACTCGTCCAGTCCGCCAACAGTGACGGGTCCGCGACCAGCTCGGTCAGGCCGGCCACCACGATCACCGCGTTCAGCCCCAGGAAGATCGCGACCAGCGGGATGGCCACGGTGACCGCCTCGCTGAACCCCATCAGGAACACCCCGCCCAGGATCAGCAGCAGCACCACCGTCACCGCCACCGCGGCGCCCGTGCCGTGCGGGAAGGACGACGGCAGGTACGGGTTCTCCAGCAGGTGCACCGTCGCGTCGGCGGCGGAGAGGGTGATCGTGATGATCCAGGAGGTGGCGACGAAGCCGAGCAGCACCAGGACGAAGACCTTGCCGCGCCAGAACGGCAGCAGCCGTTCCAGCATCGCCACCGAGCCCTGCCCGTGCGGGCTCTCCCGGGCCACCCGCCGGTACATCGGCAGCATGCCCAGCAGGGTCAGCGCCACGATCAGCAGGGTGGCCAGCGGGGAGAGCGCGCCGGCGGCCAGCGCGGCGATGCCCGGCAGGTAGGACAGCGTGGAGAAGTAGTCGACACCGGTCAGGGCCATCACCTGCCACCACGGGTGGCGCTTCTGGTGCCCCTCCTCGGCCTCCGGACCGACCGGCTGCACCCGGTGCTGGAAGAGCCAGCGTTGCAGGGAAGTGCCGGGCGATGGCGGGCGAGCGTGGCTCTCCACGCACGCCGGAATCGACACGGGACCCCGGCGGGTGCGTTCGCCCTGCACGGGATCGCGCGCCTCCCGCAGCGCACGGTCCTGGCCGGCCGCAGCCGTCGTGCCGCGGCGTCCCCGACCCCGCCGCGGTGGTGTCCCGTCCCGCCCGTCCGCCATGCCCGTACCACCCCTCCGACCCTGATCCGACCGTAGGCGGTACCCACGGTCCCGCTCGGCGGAACCCCCGAAGCCGGAAGATCGTCCGCGAGCGCGCAGGATCGTACCGCCGACGGGCAGGTGTCAGCCGGGCGGCGGGGCGCCCAGGGCCCGGACCAGCGTGTCGGGGTCGGTGACCGTCACGGTCGCCGCCGGGTGCCGCGGCCAGGCCCGCGGCCCCAGCCCCGGCACGGGCTCGCGGAACCGGATGCAGACCCCCGCCGCGGTGCTGGTGCCGAAGGTGACCCCGCCGTCGGCCAGCGACAGGTGCGGCCCGACCGCCCGCCACCAGCGGTACGGACCGGAGGCCTCCGCCCCGGCCACGTTGGCCCGGTCGGTGCGCAGCCGCCACGGCCCGTACCGGATCTCCAGCGCCTCGTCGTCGACCACCACCCAGGACGTCTCCGGCCGGACCCCCAACAGCGCCAGCGGCACCCGGAAGGCCGGGTCGAAGCGGAACGCGGACCGGTGCACGGGCATGGGCATGGGCGTACCCGATGCGGGTCGGCCGACACCCCCTGCCCCGCGCGGGCCCGCATCGCCCGGCGGGTCACGGCGTCGTCGGGCGGCTGTCGCACCCGCTTCAGGCCAGCGCCCGGGTCCAGTCCGCCAGGTGCGCGTCGAGGTGCGCCGCGACGTCCCGCCAGTAGGGACCGTCGACGGCGTGGATCCGGGCCCAGGGCTGCACCCCGTCGCGGGCGCCGTCGCGCAGCAGCGCGAACATCGCCCAGGCGCGGCGGCCGAGCAGCGCGGCGAGCGCCGGGCGGTCCGCAGCCGGCAGGCCGTAGCCGTCGACCAGGGCGCGCAGCCGCCGCGCGGAGTCGGCCACCGGGCGGTCCGGCCGGATGCCCGCCATGGCCTGCGCGGCGTACGCCAGCTCCCACCCACGGGTTCCCGGGCCGGCGCCGTCCCAGTCGATCAGCACCCAGCCGCGCGGGGACTGGACCAGGTTCCACGGCGCTGCGTCGTGGTGGCAGACCAGTTCCTCGCCGTCGGGCGCGATGGCGGTCCGCCACCCCGCCGGGCGCGGCGGCACGAAACCCGCCACCGCGCGGTGCAGGTCGGCCAGCAGCCGGCCGATCGAGGCCAGCTCCGCCAGGGTGTACGTCCCGGAGGTCGGCCCGCACTCCCCCGGCACGTACTCCAGCACCTGACGGCCCCGGTCGTCGCGCCCCAGCGGGCGGGGCGCGCCGGTGAAGCCGGCCGCGTGCAGGTGGGCCAGGAGCGCGTCGACGTTCTCCGTCCACGGCCCCACCGGGCGCCGGACGGTGTCGCCCACCCGGACCACTCCGGTGGTGACGTTGCCGGTCAGGGGCTGCTCGTCGGTGACCATCGGGCCATCCTGCCCCGCGCGGACGCGTCCCCGCGCCCCGGTTTCCCGGAGCGCGGGGACCCCCCGTCCCGGCTACTGCAGAAACGCCCCCAGCGGCGAGAGCAGCAGCCGGCCGAGCGCGGCGGCGTTGTCGTCCAGCCGCGTGCGCTCGCAGTCGCGGGCGTCCGGGTCGTGCCGGCAGCGCCAGATCTTCTGCGCGTTGCGCCAGGCCACGTCCCGGGTGTATTCGACCAGTTCGCCCTGGTACCAGTCGTCGATGTCGCCGTTGAGCATGTCGATGAGCAGTTGCCACCGCTCCAGGTAGCCGCGGCGCAGTCCCGGGATCTTGTCGGCGAAGATGTCGTTGATCTTGAGGTAGTCGCGGTGCTGCTCGGTCCCGTCGACCGGCTCGGACTCCAGGTGGTCGAACGTCGTCACCAGGGCGAACGGCAGATCGAAGTTGATGTGCGCGTTCACCCCCGCCGCCGCCGACGGCAACGGCCGGGCGTCCGGCCCGCTGATCCGCGTGAACAGGCACGACCACGCCTTCGGGGTGGTCGGGCTGGACTCCGTCCACAGCCGCATCGCGTCGAAGTAGCGGGCGGCGAACTCCACGTCGAGCCGGGACAGGAACACCGGATCGGCGAAGTAGTCGTCGTACAGCCCCTCAAGCACCCGGGTGGTGATGGTCAGGTACAGCCGGTTGAAGTCGGCCAGCGGGCAGCTCTGCTCCAACGGAGGCAGCCGCACCAGCAGGTCCTGCAACTTCGTCAGGTGGTCCACCACCGCCGGCACGTCCTCGGGGTGGTCGGCGAGCAGACCGACGATGTCTGCGTGGACCGGGCCCCAGACCGGTTCCACCATGTCTCCTCCACTGTGGTCGGGGCACCCCCGTGCCGTTCGGCGTCCGCTGGACAGCCTTCCAGCGACGCCCCGCCGACCGGATCAGTAGAACGACGTATTCGCGCCGCCGGAGTAGGTATCCCTACTCGGCGCGGTTGCGCAGGTGGATCGCGCTGGCCTGCACCCGGGTACGCACCTGGAGCTTGTCGAAGATGTGCGACACGTGCACCCCGATGGTGCGTTCGCTGATGAACAGCCGCTGGCCGATCTCCCGGTTGGTCAGCCCCTCGGCGACCGCGGCCAGCACCTCGCGTTCCCGGGCGGTCAGCACCGCCAGCTCGTCGCTGGCCGGCCCGCCACCGGCCGCCGGCCGGCCCGCGGGCTGGGCCCGTTCGGTCAGCTCCACCCGGGCCCGCCCCGCCAGCGTGGTGATCTCGCTGGTCAGCGGCACCGCACCGAGCGCCTGGGCCATCTCGTGCGCCTGGCGCAGCAGCCGGCCCGCGGCGACGCTGCGGCCGCGCCGGGCCAGCAGCGCCTCGGCCTGCCGCAGCCGCGAGTACGCCGCCGGATAGGGGTGGTGGCGCTTGTCCCACTCGGCCGCCGACCGGGCCCACAGCTCCGGGTCCCCCCGGCCGTCGAGCCGGCTCAGCTCGGCGGTGCAGAGCGCCAGGAAGCCCTCCGCGTTGAGGCGTACCGGCCGGGCCGCCGTCACGCTCTTCTGCGCCACCCGGTCCACCGCGTCGCGCAGCCGGCGCACCACCGTCTCGTCGACCGGCAGCGTCCGGCCGGCGTACGCCTCCGCCTCGGCCCGCAGCCCGTGCCAGGCCAGCGTGGCCAGCAGCACCACGTCGTCGGAGCGGCTCTCGGTCATGCCCCGCTGCACCGCCTGGCGGGCCACCTCGTGGCGGCCCTGCCACATGGCCAGCCCGGCCCGCAGGATCAGCATCGGCAGCACGTGCCGGGGCGACCCGCCGCCGGCCAGCATCGTCGCGACCGCCTCCAGGTCCCGGTCGGACGCCTCGACGTCGCCGTACCCGACGGAGAGCCGGCACCGGGCCAGCAGCAGCTCGACGGCGTCCGCGCCCGAGGGCCGGTGGCGCAGCGCGGCGGCGACCACCTTCTCCGCCTCGGCCCACTGCCCGACCCGGAACAGCCCGTTCGTGGCGATGGCCAGCAACCGGGTCTCGTAGGTGCGTCCGAGCCCCAGCTCGGCCACCCGCTCGGCGCCCCGGCGGGCCACCACCACCCCCTCCTCGAGGATGTTCAGCGGCCCGGTCAACAACTCCGCCAGGTGCAGGTACGCGCAGGCCACGTCCTCGGGGCGGCCGGCCCGCTCGGCGGTCTCCAGCGCCCGCCGGACCACCGCGAGGCCGGCGTCCGGGTCCTCCAGGAACGCCTCGCTGAAACCCAGCGCCGAGCTGGCCAGCACCACCTCGGTGGTGCTGCCCTCCACCCGCGCGGCGAGGTCCAACGCCTCCCGGGCCCGCTCCCCCGCGTCGGCGTACCGGCCCAGGTGCAGCAGGAGTTCGGCGAGGTGGGCGGCGGCGGTGGCCCGCTCGCCGGTGGTGCAGTGCGCCGACTCCAGCACGTCTCGGTACTCCGCCTCGGCGGGGGCCGACCGACCGGCGGCGGCGAGGTAGCGGGCCCGCCGGATGCGCAGCGCGCAGGACGGCTCGTCGCCGTGCGCGGTGGCCAGCTCCTCCAGCAGCGACAGCGCGCGGGCGTGCTCGCCGCACTGGTGGGCCGTCTCCGCGGCGTGCTCCAGCAGCTCGACCCGGTCGACCGGCGCTGACCCGACCTCCGTGGGGCCGCCCGCCGGGGTGGCGGCGGGCGCGGCCGCCAGCTGCAACGCCGCCGACCAGTGCCGGTGCGCCTCGGCGAAGCCGTGCAGCCGCTCGGCCTCGCGGGCCGCGGCCATCGCCGCCGGCAGCGCCCGGGCCGGCTCGCCGGCCAGCCGCCAGTGGTGGGCCAGCCGGGCCTGATGCAGCTCCGCCGGCGCCCCGGTGAGCGCCTCGGCGTACCGGCGGTGCAGGGCGGCCCGCTCGGCCGGGAGCAGCTCGTCGGCCAGCACCTCGGCGACGAGCCGGTGCCGCAGCCGGTACCCGTCGTCGGCGGAGACCAGCAGCCGGTGGGCGACCGCCGCCCGGACCGCCTCGATCAGCTCCGCCTCGGGCAGGTCGAGCACCTCGCCCAGCAGCCAGTGCCCGACCGGCTCCACCCCGGCGGCGACGGCGTGCACCACCGTGTGCGCGGGGCGGGGCAGCGCGTCGACCCGGGACAGGAAGATCTCGCGCAGCGTGTCGGAGAGCCCCTCGTGGCCGTCGCGCAGGTCGCGGGCCAACTCCTCGACCACGAACGGGTTGCCACCGCTGCGCCGCCAGACCTGGTCGGCCGCCTCGGGGGCCAGCGACGCGCCGACGATCGCGGCGGCCAGCCGGTCGGTGTCGGCCCGGTCCAGCGGGGCGAGGTCGAGCACCCGGACGGAGCGGAGCCGGCGCAGCTCGGTGAGCACCCGGCGCAGCGGATGGGCGCCCTGCAACGACTCGGCCCGGACCGCCGCCAGCACCGACAGTTGCAGGTCACCGAGGCCGGCCAGCAGGTAGAGCAGCAGCTGCCGGGTGCTGCGGTCGACCCACTGGAGGTCGTCCAGGATCAGCACCAGCGGGCGGCCCTCGGCGATCAGACTCAGCCCGCGGGAGACCCGTTCGAGCAGCGCGCCGGCGCCGTCCGGACCGGCGGTCTCGTCGGCGAACATCCGCAGCAGGCCACGCACGGCCGACGACGTACGCGCCTGGCTGGCGCCGAGCTCGGCGTCGAAGCGACGCAGCGCCTGCAGCACCGGGTGCAGCGGCGAGGCGTCCCCGATGTCCAGACAGGAGCCGGTGAGCACCACCGCTCCCGCGTCCCGCAGCCGTGCCCCCACCTCGTGCAGCAGCCGGGTCTTGCCCACCCCGCTCTCGCCGCTGACGAAGACCGCCGCGGTCTGCCCCGGCCCTAGGTCGTCGAGCAACGCGGCCCGCAGCATCGTCAGCTGGTCGGCACGGCCGACGAGCGGTGCGGTGTCCACATCGCTGGCCATGTCCGCAGCCTAGTCACAGGCCCCCGCACCGTTCTACGGGCTTGATCCGGCTGTGGTACTCCTCGCGTCGACATTGCGACTAAAGGTTGTGGTCGGCCGACATACGTCGTTCGGCAGATCCCCCGTCGGCGGAGGTGGTGACAGTCTCCGGAGGTCATCAGGCACCACGTTGGGGGGGAAGGTGGGTGGGATGCCACTGTCCACGGTCGTCACCGGTCGAAAAGTCGTCGGCGCGACGCCCTGGCCGGTCCCGGAGGAGCGGCGCACGGTCACCGTGCTCTTCGCCGACATCGTCGGCTCCACCGGGCTGACCGAACGGCTCGATCCGGAGGACGTCCGGGCGTTGCAGCGCGCGTACTTCGACACCGTCGCGGGGGTGCTGCGCCGGTGGCAGGGTGTGGTGGAGAAGTACGTCGGAGACGCGGTGATGGCGCTCTTCGGCGCCCGCTCCTCCGACGGGCTGGACGCGTACCGGGCGGTCCGGGCCGGGCTGGAGATCCAGGCCGCGCTGGACCGGCGGGCGATGCCGGGGGGCGTCGCGCTGCGGGTCCGGGTCGGTGTCGCCACCGGCGAGGCGATGGTCGAGCTGGCCGCCGCGCACAACGGCGGGCACGGCGCCGCCAGCGGTGCGGTGACCACCACCGCCGCCCGGTTGCAGGAGTACGCCCCGGCCGGCGGGGTGGTCGTCTGCGCGGCCACCCACCAGGCCACCGCCGGCCTTATCGACCAGCACGCCCTCGCTCCCGCCGCGCTGGCCGGCCGGACGCTCCCGGCCGACGTGTGGCGGGCGACCGGCCCCGCCCGGCCCCGCCCGACCCGGCACCGGGGTCCGCTGATCGGCCGGCGGCGGGAACTGGCCGCCGCGACCGACCAGCTCACCCGGGCCGTCCGGGAGCACCGGCCGACCTGGGTCTCCCTGGTCGGCCCGGACGGCGTCGGCCGCAGCCGGATCCTCGACGAGCTGCGCCGCTCGGTGCGGCAGGTGGACGGCACGCCGGTGCGCTGGTGCGTCGCGCACTGCCCGCCCTACCCGGAGCACGTCCTCGGGCCGGTCGCCGACCTGCTCCGGGAGCTGGCCGGGCTGCGGGTCAGCGCCTCGGCGGCGGTGGTCCGCCAGCGGCTGGCCGCCCTGGTCGCGGGGACGGTCGCCGCCGGCCGGGCCGGGTCCACGGTCGAGACGCTGGAGGCGTTGCTGGCCGCGCCGGACCGGTCCCCCGCGGCGGTCCGTGGCGCGGCGGCGTTCCGGCACGTGCTGCTGGCGCTGGCCGCCCGGCAGCCGCTGGTGGTGGCGGTCGACGACGTGGACCGGGGAGGGCCGGAGGTCAGCCGTTTCCTGCACGCCGTCTTCACCGCCGCCACCGCCCGCGGGCTCCCGCTGGCGGTGCTCGCCACCCACCACCCGCACCGGGCCGACCCGCTGCCCGGACCGGCCGACCGGCACTGCCGGCTGGCGCTGGCGCCGCTGGGTGCGGTGGAGACCGGCCGGTTGCTGCGCGGGCTGCTGCACCGCGCCGGCCGGCCGGCGGCCCTGGCCGGCGGCCTGCTTCCGCTGGTCGCCGGCATGCCGGGGTACGCCGCCGCCTACGTGGCCGCCCTCGCGGCGAGCCCGTCGGCGGCGCCCGTGCCGCCGACCGCCCAGACGGCGGAGCCGACGCTGCCGGAGCCGGTACGCCGAGGAGCGGCCGCCAACCTGGACCGGCTCGACGGCCGGGAGCGCGCGGTGCTGATGGCCGGGGCGACGTTGGGCGGCGACTGCACCGCCCCGGCGGTCGACCGGCTGCTGGGCTGGGAACCGGGCCGCGCGGCGGGGGTGCTGCGTCAGCTCGCCGGGGAGGGGCTGGTCCGGCGGGACCGGCACGGCGGGTACGCCATCCTCGATCCCGCCCTGCGCCGGGTGGCCTACGAGCGGCTGCCCCGGGCGGTGCGCGCCGAGTTCGCCCGACGCGCCGGGCGGTCCCGACCGGCGGCGCCCGCCACCCCGCCGGTGGAATCCGGCGTGGCCGCTCCCCGTCCCGACCCGAGCGGCCCGGTCCACGCCCCGGCTCCGACCGCCCGGCCGCACCGGCCGGAGCCGCACCGGTCCGAGCCGCACCGGCGGCGCACGGTGCCGGCGCCGGCGCGGATGCGCGGGGACGCACCGTGGCGCGGGGACGCACCGTGGCGCGGAGCCGCCGTCGATCACCACCCGCCGGCCGTCGGCGCGCGCCCCGGCCTCGCCGGCCCGGCACGGTCGGCGGCACCCGCACCCGGCCGCCGGGGGACGCACACCGTCGGTCCACCCGAGGCGCCCGTCCGGTGGCGGGACCCCACGGACGAGCGGGCCCGCCCGGGGGGCCTCGTCGCGCTGGTGGGCGGACGGTCCACCGTGGCCGGTCCGGCCGGACACGCCCGGGGTGGGTCGGAGCACCGGTCGGGCCGACGCGGCGGCGAGGCGTCCGGCCCGGCACTGCTCCGGGCCGCCTGAGCACACCGACGGCACGTGGCCGACGGCGGGTGGCCCGCCCACCGCCATTTCGGCCGCACCCGCACGGGTCAGGCGGCGGTGCGGCCGTCCGCCGGGGCGGCCAGGAACGCCAGGGACCGTTCCCAGGCCAGCTCGGCGGCCGAGGAGTCGTGGTCCGGCACGTCCGGATCGGTGAAGAGGTGCCCGGCGCCGAGGTAGCGGAAGACCGACAACCGTGCTCCCGCGCCGGTCATCGCCCGCTGCCAGTCGTCGACCTCGTCCTGCGGCTCGTACTCGTCGGGGTCGGCCAGGTGCAGCTGGACCGGCAGCCCGGGCCGGACGGCCGCCGGATCCCCGCCGGTGCCGTGCAGCAGCAGCAGGCCCGCCGCGTGCGGCCGGTCGGCCAGCACGGCGCCGGCCACCCCGGCCCCCATCGACCAACCGGCGAGCACCGTCTCCGGCGGCAACGGGGCGACCGCGGCCCGGGCCCGGCGCAGCACCTCGTCGCGGCCCACCTTCTCCAACAGGGCGAAGCCCTCCTCGACCGTGTCCACCGGCGGCTCGCCGTACAGGTCGGGGGCGGTCACCCGGTGACCGGCGGCGCGCAGCCGGTCGGCGGCGGCCGACACGGCGGGGCGCAGCCCGTAGACCGAGTGGAAGAGCGCGATGTGTCCCATCCGGCCATCGTGCCGCAGACCTCCGACAGTCGGCCGGAGCCGCGCGGTCAGCCGTCCGCGCGGTCGGCCAGCGTACGGCTGCGCCCCCGGAACTCGGCCACCACCTCGTCGCCCCGCGAGACGGTGACGTCGTAGATGCCGCTGCGGCCGTAGCGGGTGCGCTCGGTCGCGCGGGCGGTCAGCAGGTCGCCCTCGCGGACCGGACGGAGGAAGCTGATCTCCCCACCGGCGGCGACGGTGACCGGGCCGTGGCTGTTGCAGGCCAGCGCGAAGGCCGTGTCGGCGAGCAGGAAGACGAAGCCGCCGTGGCCGATCGCATGGCCGTTGAGCATCGCCGGGGTGACCCGCATCCGGGCCACCGCCGCCCCGTCGCCGGCCTCGACCAGCTCGATGCCGAGCGCGCGGGAGGCCACGTCCGCGTCGAACATGTCGTGCGCCGCCGTCCGTCCCGGCGACACCGCGCCGTCACGCCCCACCTCAACCCGCCCGGCGCTGGTCGACGATCCGCCGCATCTTGCCCATCGAGCGCTCCACCCCGTCCGGCTCGATCACCTCGACCGCGACGCTCACCCCGATGGTGTTCTTCACCAGCTCGACCAGCGCCGCGCCGGCCCGGGCCGCCGACTCCGGGACCACCCCCGCGCGCCGCTCCACCCGGACCGTCAGGGTGTCCATCCGGCCCTGCCGGTCCAGCACGCACTGGAAGTGCGGGGAGAGCTGCGGGGTACGCAGGATGAGCTCCTCGATCTGGGTGGGGAAGACGTTCACCCCACGGACGATCATCATGTCGTCGGTCCGGCCGGTGATCTTCTCGATCCGGCGCATCGGCCGGGCGGTCCCGGGCAGCAGGCGGGTGAGGTCGCGGGTGCGGTAACGGACCACCGGCATCGCCTCCTTGGTCAGCGAGGTCAGCACCAGCTCGCCCTGCTCACCGTCGGGCAGCACCTCCCCGGTCGCCGGGTCGATGATCTCCGGGTAGAAGTGGTCCTCCCACAGGTGCAGGCCGTCCTTGGTCTCCACGCACTCGTTGGCCACCCCTGGGCCCATCACCTCGGACAGGCCGTAGATGTCCACCGCGTGCATGTCGAGGCGCTGCTCCATCTCCCGGCGCATGTCCTCGGTCCACGGCTCCGCGCCGAAGATGCCGACCTGCAGCGAGGTGGCACGCGGGTCGACGCCCTGCCGCTCCATTTCGTCCACGATGGCCAGCATGTAGCTGGGGGTGACCATGATGACCTCGGGCGCGAAGTCCCGGATCAGCATCACCTGCCGCTCGGTCATCCCGCCGGAGACCGGGATGACCGTGCAGCCCAGCTCCTCGGCGCCGTAGTGGGCGCCCAGCCCGCCGGTGAACAGGCCGTAGCCGTACGCCACGTGCACCCGGTCGCCGGGTCGGCCGCCGGAGGCGCGGATCGACCGGGCCATCAACCGGGCCCAGGTCCGCAGGTCCTCCTTCGTGTAGCCGACCACCGTGGGCCGGCCGGTGGTGCCGGAGGAGGCGTGCAGCCGGGCGATCCGCTCGCGCGGCACGGCGAACATGCCGAAGGGGTAGTTCTCCCGCAGCTCCGCCTTGCCGGTGAACGGGAACCGGGACAGGTCGGCCAGCTCCCGGCAGTCGTCCGGGTGCACGCCGCGCGCCTCGAACGCCCGCCGGTAGTGCGGCACGTTGTCGTACGCGTGCCGCAGCGACCAGCGCAGCCGGTCCAGTTGCAACGCCCGCAGCTCGTCGACGCCCACCCGCTCGACGGGTTCCAGCTCCTCCGGCGCGGGGGTGCGGTCCTGCACGGTGCCTCCTGCGGTCGTCGCTGACGACCGGGACCCACGCCGGCCGCCGTGCGTACCGTACGCCCGTACCGGGTCGCCCACCAGCTCAGGCGGTACGGGATAGCCTGCCGCCGATGGCCACGCACCGGCACGGCAGAATGTCGCAGAGTCACGACCGGCACGGGAGGGCGACGATGACGCGGACCGACATGGCAGCGGCGCCGGGCGGCGGTACGCCGACCAGGGAGCGCCGGGCGGTGCGCTCGGCGAGCCGACGGGACGACCTGATCGCAGTCCTGTTCGGAGCGTGCCTGGTGGGCGGGGCGCTCTCCGACGGGTGGGCGCACGTCAACATCGTCGCGACCATCGAGGGGTTCTTCACCCCGTGGCACGGCCTGCTGTACGCCGGGTTCACCGCCACCGCGGCCTGGACGTGCTGGCTGGCGTACCAGCGGCGGGACGTCGCACCCCGCTGGTGGCGGGACGGCTGGCCGGCGGGCTACCGGGTCGGCGCCCTCGGCATCGTGGTCTTCCTCGTCGGCGGGCTGGCCGACATGACCTGGCACGAGACGCTGGGGGTGGAGGTCGGCCTGGACGCGGCATTCAGCCCCAGCCACCTGCTCATCGACGGTGGCGCCGTGCTGCTGCTGACCAGCCCGCTGCGGTCGTGGTGGGCGAGCCGGGAGGGGGGCCTGCGGTCGTGCACCGGGGTGGCCTCGCTGACGCTCGGCGCGATGGCGACGACCATCCTGCTCAGCCACTCCACCGCCTTCCTCAGCGCCGCCGCCACCCGCCCGATCGGCCCGGACGGGTTCCAGCAGCCGGCCATCCTCGGCGTCGACGCGTACCTGGTCAGCACGGTGGCGCTCGGCGCGCCGTTCCTGCTGGCCCACCGGCGGCGGGCGACCCCGGGCGCCGCGACCGCGCTGGTCGCCGGGGTGGCGCTGTTCTGCATGGTGATGTTCGAGTTTCCCCGGCCGCAGGCGTGGGCCGCGGTGACCGCCGTGGTCGGCGCCGCCGTGGTCGACCTGGTGCTGGTCCGGCTCGACGCGGTGCGCGGCCCGGACGCGACGCTGCGGCTGCCGATCGCCGGCGCGGTCTTCGCCGCGCTGGTCTGGGGCGGGCACCTGGCGGGCCTGGCCCTGATCGACGGGATCGGCTGGACCCCCGAGGTGACCGGCGGCATCGTCACGCTGACCGCGATCGAGGGTGCGCTGCTCGGCGGGCTGACCACCCGGCCGCTGCCGGCCGAGACGGCGCCCCGCGGCACCGCCTGACCCGCACGCGTACCCCGCCGAGGCCGCCCCCCGCGGCCCGGAGGGGTACGTGCTCAGACCGTCACGGGTTCTCCGGGTCCAGGTTCCGCTCGCGCAGCAACGCGTCGAGCTTGGCCCCGATGCACTCGTCGGACTCGCGGGACTGCGACGAACCCCAGTAGTAGAAGAGCGCCAGCCCGGCGGCCTGCCAGATCAGCTGAAGGAACTCCGACTGCCAGTTCTCCAGGGTGCTGGCGAGGAACTGCGGCAGGAACTCGCTCCAGGAGAAGGACTGCCCGTGCTGGCTGGCCTCGTTGCTCTCCACGACCATCTGGAACGAGAACTGCGGAAGGTCAGCGGGCGGGCGCCGGCAGCCGGTGCAGCGCGGCCACCAGTGGCGCCAGCTCTGGGGTGCGCTCACCCTCGGTGAGGGCGTCGGCGAGCACCCGGTCGTGGGTGGGCCGGGCCCGGGCGAGCAGCTCCGAGCCGGCCGGGGTCAGCTCGGTGTAGATGCCCCGCCGGTCGTCCTGGCAGAGGATCCGGGTGAGCAGGCCGCGCTCCTCGAGCCGGGTGACCAGCCGGGTGGTGGCGCTGCCCGAGAGCGCGGCGGCACGGGCCAGCTGCCGCATCCGCATGTGCCAGCCGTGCTGCCGGGAGAGCGCGTCCAGCACGGTGTACTCCACCACCGAGAGGGCGTGCTCGGCCTGGAGGGCACGCTCGAGCGCGGTCTCGATGAGGCCGTGCAGGGCGGCGAGGGTCCGCCAGCCCTGGGCGCGGATCTCCACCGCGTCGTCGCCGATGCCCATGACGCCCCCTCCGGTGTGAGCTGGACGTCGCCCACGCTAGCACGCTTGCGCCAGTAGGGCGCGCGTGCAACTATCTCGTTTCGTGCGCCAGTAGTTGCAGGCGCGTTCTATTGTCGAACACACGATTAGGAACCGTCATGCCCCCCAACGCCCTCGCCCCGAACGCCGCGTCTCCACGGACCCGCTCGCTCCCCGCCGGCCTGATCGCCCTCGCGATCGGCGCCTTCGGCATCGGGCTCACCGAGTTCGTGATCATGGGCCTGCTGCCCCAGGTCGCCGCCGACTTCGCGGTCACCGAGTCGGTGGCCGGCTGGCTGATCTCCGGATACGCGCTCAGCGTCGCGGTCGGCGGGGTGGCGCTCACCGCGGCGGTCACCCGGCTGCCCCGCAAGCACGTCCTGCTCGCGCTGATGGTGCTCTTCATCGTCGGCAACCTGCTCTCCGCGCTCGCCGGCGACTACCCCACGATGATGGCCGGGCGGATCGTCGCCGCGCTCTGCCACGGCGCCTTCTTCGGCATCGGCGCGGTGGTCGCCGCCGGGCTGGTCGAGCCGGCCCGGCGGGCCGGCGCGATCGCGATGATGTTCGCCGGCCTGACCATCGCCAACGTCCTCGGCGTCCCGTTCGGCACGTTCCTCGGCCAGCACTTCGGCTGGCG
This sequence comes from Micromonospora lacuserhaii, assembly GCF_036902735.1. Taxonomy (NCBI): domain Bacteria; kingdom Bacillati; phylum Actinomycetota; class Actinomycetes; order Micromonosporales; family Micromonosporaceae; genus Micromonospora; species Micromonospora lacuserhaii. The sequence goes on from NZ_JBAKHO010000023.1 coordinate 78,071, forward strand.
CTCGACCTTCTGGGCCATCACCGGGATCGGCGTGGTCGCCCTGGTCGCCCTCGCCCTGCTCGTCCCGGGTCGCGGACCGGCCACCGACACCGCGCCGACCGGCGGACTCCGCGGCGAACTACGCGCCTTCACCCAGCCGCAGGTCTGGCTGTCGCTGCTGATCACCGTGCTCGGTTTCGGCGGCATGTTCGGCGCCTTCACCTACATCGCCTACACCCTGACCGAGGTCAGCGGCTTCGCCACCGGCACGGTCCCGTGGCTGCTGGTGCTCTTCGGCGTCGGCCTCTTCGCCGGCAACCTGCTCGGCGGGCGCGCGGCGGACCGCGCGCTGCACCGCACCCTGGTGACCGTCCTCGCGGTGCTCACCGTGGTGCTGGTCGGCTTCGCGCTCACCGCGGCCAGCCCGGTGCTGACCGTGGCGTCGCTGGTGCTGATGGGGGCGTTCGGCTTCGCCACCGTGCCGCCGCTGCAGATGCGGATCATGAAGTACGCCCACCAGGCCCCGACCCTGGCCTCCGGCGCCAACATCGCCGCCTTCAACCTCGGCAACGCGCTGGGCGCCTGGATCGGCGGAGTCACCATCAGTGCCGGGCTCGGCTACACCTCGCCGATCTGGGCCGGCGCCGGGCTCACCCTGGCCGGCCTCGGCGTCCTGCTCGCCGCCGCCCGGCTCGCCCGCCGTCGGGGGGTCGTCCGCACCGAGGACCGCGACCTGGCCGCCACCGCGGCCTGACGGTCCCCGCGCGACGGAACGCGGGGCCCGGTCGACGCGGTCGGCGGACCAGGATCGGCCGACGGCGGGCCCGACTATGCTCGCGGGCGGATCCGGTGTGGGGGCCCACCGTCCCGGCGCCGACCGGGAGAACCGCGCACACCGCGCCGACGGTCCCTGCCAGTGACCGCGTACTGGTGGGAGGACAAGTGACCGAACCGGCACCGCGCCGGGTCGACCCCGACGTCGACCTGCACGTACCCGCCGACCGGGCCGAGCTGCCCGCGCATCCGGCGGCGGTGCTCGGCGCCATCGCGGCCGGCGGGGTGCTCGGCGCGCTGGCCCGGGCCGGCGTCCAGACCGCCCTGCCCCACCCCCCGGGCGGGTTCCCGTGGGCCACCTTCGCCGTCAACGTCACCGGCTGCCTGCTCATCGGGGTGCTGATGGCCGTGATCGGCCGGCGTCGCGTCGCCCCGTTGACCCGCCCGTTCCTCGGGGTCGGGATCCTCGGCGGCTTCACCACCTTCTCCGCGTACGTGGTGGACGTCCGGCTGGCCGTGGCGGCCGGCGCGCCGGGCACCGCGCTGGCGTACCTGGCGGCCACCCTGCTGGGCGGGCTGCTGGCGGTCGCGGCCGGCGACAGCGTCGCCAACCGGCTGCTCGACCGGGCGGGAGGCGGCCGGTGACGGTGCTGCTGATCGCGCTGGGGGCGGCGCTGGGCGCCCCGCTGCGCTACCTGACCGACCGGGCCGTGCAGGCCCGGCACGACTCGGTCCTGCCCTGGGGCACGCTCACCGTCAACGTCGCCGGCTCGCTGCTGCTCGGGGCGCTCGTCGGCGTGCCGGCCGGACCGGCCGTCACCGCCGTGCTGGGCACCGGTTTCTGCGGCGCGTTGACCACCTGGTCCACCTTCGGGTACGAGACGCTGCGGCTGACCCGCGACGGCAACCGGCTCGCCGCACTGGCCAACGTGCTGCTCAGCGTGGTCGCCGGGCTGGCCGCGGCGAGCCTCGGCTACGCGCTGGCGCGGGCCGCGACCGGCTGATCCGTCGACCGCCCGGAGGCGGCGCCCGACGAGCCCGGCACCCGATCCCGGTCGACGGGGCACCCGTGCCCGCTCGACGCCACGCCCGTGCGGAGCGGGGGGGCGTGACGTGGCGCGGGGTCGGGCTGTTGACCCAGTGATGCCCGCCAGGCAGCGGGAACGGCGACGAGACGGAGACGACGATGTCATCGGACACGCGCACCACCGCGGGAATCCTGCTGATCACCGTCGTCGCGGTCGCGTACGGCGGGCTGACCCTCCTCATCCACCTGGCCCGGAACCGGCCCGGCTACCTGGACAACCCGGTCCGGCGGGGGCTGTGGACGGCCGGCCACGCCCACGCCGGGGTGCTGGTCATCCTCGTCCTGGTCGCCCTGCCCTACCTCGACCAGGCCGAGGCGTCGGACGGGATGCGTACGCTGATCCGGACGCTGCTGGTCGCCGCGCCGATCCTCATGCCGCTGGGCTTCTTCCTCTCGGTGCCCCGCCCCACCGACACCCGGCCGAACCGGCTCATCTGGCTCACCGTCGCCGGTGGCGTGAGCCTGAGCCTCGGAGCCGTCCTGCTCGGTGTCGCCCTGCTCTGACCGGCTCCGAGTGCCGGGGCGTCGCGCCGCTCGGGCGGGCCGCCCGGGAGAACCGCGCCGGCCCAGCCGGCGGCAGCTCAGCCCGCGGCGGCCCGGCCCGCGGCGGCTCAGCCCGCGCCGACCCCCGCGACCGGGGCGAGGGCCACCACCGGCCCGACAACGAAGGCCGCCGGCGGGCGGACGCCCCCCCC
>NZ_JBAKHO010000024.1:0-80129 GCF_036902735.1 Micromonospora lacuserhaii
CGACCGGTGCGACCGCCGCCGGCAGCCGACCCGCGGCCACCGCGGCCAGCAGCGCGGCGGCCTCGGCGCTGCCCGGCCGGTCGGCCGGCTCCGGCGACAGGCACTGCAGCCGCAGCTGGTCGACCGCCTCCGGCAGGCCCGGCACGTCGATGTCGGAGAGGATGTCGGCCAGGTGATCCCGGGCGAACAGCTCGGTGAGCGTGGCGCCCTGGCGCAGCGGCCGGCCGGTGAGGCACTCGTGCAGCAGGAGCCCCAGGCCGTACACGTCGCTGGCGGGCGCGGCGGCGTCGCCGTTCACCTGCTCCGGGGCCATGTAGCGGGGGGTGCCGAGCACCTCGCCCTGCTCGCCGATGGACCGCTGGCCCACCGCCAGGGCGATGCCGAGATCCACCAGCTTCACGCCGCGCGGGGAGAGCAGCACGTTGGCGGGCTTGACGTCCCGGTGCACCAGGCCCTCGGCGTGCGCGGCGGCGAGCGCGGCCGCCACGTCGGCGCAGACCCGGACCGCCTGCGGCCAGTCCAGCGCCCCGTCGGCGTGCAGCCGGGCGGCGAGCGTCTCGCCCTGGACGAACTCCATCACCAGGTACGGGGTGCGCCGGTAGCCGCCCACCCGGGTCTCGCCGTAGTCGTAGACGTTGGCGATGTGCGGGTGGTTGAGCCGGGCGGCGGCGTACGCCTCGGCGCGGATCAGCTCCCGGGAACGGCGATCGCTGGCCAGCTCCGGAGCCAGCAGCTTCACCGCGACGGTCCGGTGCAGCAGCTCGTCCTCGGCGCGCCAGACGACGGCCATGCCGCCCTGGCCGACCGGCTCGACGAGCCGGTACCGCCCTCCCAGTACCCGCACGCTGCCACCCCCCTCGGCCCCTAGATCCTATGGCCTCCCGCGTCGCTCCGGGGTACCCCACCCGCGTGCTGGGGAAACGGTCGCGCCAGGTGGATCCGCGCAGCACGCGCGGTCGCCCGGCGACCACCCCTTGTGGACGCCCGGCGCCTCCCGCCAGGCGCTCAACGACGTCGGCTTCACCGCGGCCGTCGTCGCATCGACGTACCGGGTGGGCGAGGCGATGGGGAAGACGGACCACGCCGCGGCGCGGTCCGGACGCCTATCCTGCCAGGGGTGACCACCGTCGATACGTACGTTGTCTGTGCCACGCCCCGCACCGGCAGCTCGCTGCTGCTCGGGCTGCTCGACTCCACCGGGGTGGCCGGCCACCCACAGGCGTACTTCCGGGCGCCCGACGAGCCGCTCTGGGCGGACCGGTGGGGGATCCCCCGGCGACCGGACGGCGGCTTCGACTACGCCGACTACGTCCGGGCCGCGCTGGCCGCCGGCCGGACCGCCAACGGGGTCTTCGGAGCGAAGCTGATGTGGGGGACGCTCGACGAGGTGCTCGAAAAGCTGGCCCCGGTCCATCCGGACCTCGCCGGCGACGACCTCCGGCTCTGGGAACGGGCCTTCGGCCGCACCCGCTTCGTTCACCTGCGCCGCGACGACGTGCTCGCCCAGGCGGTGTCCTGGGCGCGCGCCGAGCAGACCGGCCAGTGGTTCGTCGGTGGCAACGGCGAGATCGGCGGCGGCGGCGCCACCGGCCAGGCGCCCCGCTTCGACCCGGCGGCGATCGAGGCGTACGCCCGACTGGCCAGCGCCCACGATGCGGGCTGGCGGCGGTGGTTCGCCGCGCACGACGTGCGGCCCCACCCGGTCCGCTACGAGGACCTCGCCGCCGACCCGGCCGGCGTCACCCGGGGCGTCCTGGACTTCCTCGGCCTCGAGCTGCCCGCCGGGCGGGTCGTCACCGCGCGGCACCGGCGCCAGGCCGACGACGTCAACCGGGAGTGGGCGGAGCGCTACCGGTCCCGGGCCGCCGACGCCCACCCGGGCTGACCGGCCGGTCCACCGGGATCGGCCGGTTCCGCTGTGAGACAGTAGCCGGATCATGAGCCGTTACGGACTGTTGATCCTGCCCGCCAGCAACCGGGTGTACGCCCAGTCGGCCGTCGACCTGACCCGGGCCGAACTGACGATCTTCGGGGACTTGGTGCTCGGCGGGCGGATCGGGGACGTCGGGACCGCCACCGTCGCCGGGGCGCGCTACGTGACGTTCGAGGCGGACGAGCTGGACGCCCGGGACGCGGCGCTGCTGGGCAACCTCTCCTCGGCGTACGCGCTCTTCGAGTTCACCGGCGAGCTGATGCGCCCGGTGGAGCTGCGCCGGCTGGACCGCTACGACGACGACCTGATCACCATCCAGAAGTACGCCGGCAAGACCAACGAGCAGTTCACCAAGCTGCTGCTCAACGTGACGCTGCTCGGCTCGGCCCGGGCCGGCGAGCTGCTGGACCGGCGCTTCCGGGTCCTCGACCCGCTCTGCGGTCGCGGCACCACCCTCAACCAGGCGCTGATGTACGGCTTCGACGCCGCCGGGGTGGACCGGGACCAGAAGGACTTCGAGGCGTACCAGGCGTTCATCACCACCTGGCTCAAGCGCAAGCGGATCAAGCACCGGGTGCTGGAGTCCGGCCCGGTGCGCCGGGAACGCAAGGTGGTCGGCAAGCGGCTGCGGGTCGAGATGGCGCCGACCAGGGAGGCGCACAAGGCCGGCGACGTGCAGCTGCTGGACGTGGTCAGCGCCGACACCACCCGCTCCGGCGAGTTCTTCCGGCCCGGCAGCTTCGACCTCGTCGTGGCCGACGCCCCGTACGGCGTGCAGCACGGCAGCCGGACGGCGGAGACGGGCCTGGCCCGCGATCCGCTGGCGCTGCTGACCGCTGCCGCGCCGGTCTGGGCCGAACTGCTACGACCCGGCGGTGCGCTCGGCATCTCCTGGAACACGTACGTCGCCAAGCGGGAGGACGCCGCCCGCCGGCTGGCCGACGCCGGGCTGACCGTCCTGGACTCGGCGCCGTACCTGGGGCTGCGGCACCGGGTGGACCAGGCGATCGACCGCGACATCCTGGTCGCCCGCAAGCCCGACTGACCTCGGGCGGGCGTTGCGTGAGCGCGCCCGGATCCGGTGGCGGCGGCCGGCCGGGCCGGATGCGGGTCGCGCCGGGTAGCGTTCCCGCCGAGACGGCGGCAACCTGCGAGGAGGACCCGGTGCAGACCACGAGGGTGGACGTCCCGACCGGCGACGGCGTCGCGGACGCGGACCTGACCGTGCCGGCCGGGGAGGGGCCGTTCCCGGCGGTGCTGTTCTACATGGACGCGTTCGGCCTGCGGCCCAGGCTGGTCGAGATGGCGGAGCGGATCGCCGCCCGGGGCTACCTCGTGCTGGCGCCGAACCTGTTCCACCGGGCGGGCCGCGCGCCGTTGTTCGATCTCTCCCGGATGGCCGACCCCGAGCAGCGGGGTGCGCTCTTCGAGAGCCTGATGCCGATGCTCGGCTCGCTGACCCCCGAGGTGGTGGCGGCGGACACCGGCGCGTACCTGGACTTCCTGGCGGGGCGGGACGACGTGGCGCCGGGGCCGGTGGCGATCACCGGCTACTGCATGGGCGGCACCAACGCGCTGCGGGCGATCGAGGCGTACCCGCACCGGATCGCGGCGGCGGCCAGCTTCCACGGCGGGCGGATCGTCACCGACGCGCCGGACAGCCCGCACCTGGGCGTCGGCGCGGTCACCGGCGAGCTGTACTTCGGCCATGCCGACCAGGACCGGTCGATGACCGCCGACCAGATCGCCACGCTGGAGAAGACGCTGGACGCGGCCGGCGTCCGCTACCGCTCCGAGGTGTACGCCGGCGCCACCCACGGCTTCACCATGGCCGACACCGCCGCCTATGACGAGCAGGCCACCGAGCGGCACTTCGCCGCCCTGTTCGACCTGCTCGACCGGACCTTCCGCCGCTGACCCCGGCGGGCGAATGCGAGATCGGGCACGGCGCGCCGGCCGTGCCGTGTGTCGTCCCTGCCCCGGACCTGGCACGGCCGGCCCGCGTGAGGGGCCGGCCGCGCCGCCCGGTCAGTACGCGTAGGTGACCGAGATGGTGCTGTTCGGGCAGGAGTTCGCCCAGCTGCTCAGGGCGCTCTTCTCGACGCTGTCGACGGTGAGCCGCCAGCGGATCTTGGTGGCCACCCACTCGTTGACGTAGCGGCACCGGGCCGAGGCGTACGGCGGCATCCAGGTGCCCGGGTCCTGGTCGCCCTTGGACTGGTTGACGTTGTCGGTCACGGCGGCCAGCGGACGGTTGTCGCCCAGGTCGTTGGCGTACGCCTGCCGGCGGCTGGTGGTCCAGTTGCGCGCGCCGGAGTCCCACGCCTCGGCCAGCGGCACCATGTGGTCGATGTCCAGGTCGCCGGTGAGGGTCCAGTAGGCGTTGTCGTAGTACGAGTACCAGCGCCCGCCGGAGAGCGTGCAGGTGCCGCTGACGCTGGGGGCGGAGACGGCCTCGGCGAGGAGCACCTCGTTGCGGGTGTTGCAGCCGTCGCCGTCGGCGTCGACCCAGTGCGGGAAGAGGTCCCGGCTGTAGCCGGTGCGGACCTCGGTGGCGACCGGCAGGCCGGCGACCGCGGTGGTGAGGGAGGCGGAGTAGCCGGCGGCGCGGGCGGTGGGGGTGAGGCCGAGGGTGGCGGCCAGGATCGCGGCGAGGGTGACCGCCATGGCGCGCAGGGTACGGGTCATCGTGCTCCGTCCAGATGGGATGAGGAGGGGGTGGGAATTGCCCGCTCCCATATGGACAGACTTAAGATCCTTTAACAAGACCAGATTTGTGAACGACAGGGGACGCAGCGACACCGAATGTCGGAACGGCCGGAGCCGGGTGCCGGTGGCGACCTGCCCGCCGCGCGGTCAGCCCAGGTCGAGTCGAGCGCCGGACGCCGCGGCCCGGCCGAGGGCGCACACCCGGCGCAGGCCGGCGCGCAGGTCGTCGTGGTCCGCGGCGGAAAGGCGGAGCCGGATCACCAGCCGGGTCGACGGCAGCCCCAGCTCGGCGGCGGCCGCCGGGGTGACCCGCAGCCGCAGCGCCCGACCGGTCAGCCGCACACCGACGAGGCCGCCCGCGCTCGGCGCGTGCCGCTCGGTGACCAGACAGAGGCCCTCGTCGTCGTCCGGGTCGTAGTCCTCGTCGCTCGGGTCGAAGGCCTGGAACTCCAGGCTGCGCGGGGCGTCGTCGAGCTCCCGGCCGGCCACCGCCACGCAGCACAGGCCCTTCTCCTGGACCGTGCGGACCTCGCTCGCGGTGAAGCCCGTCCGGACCCGGCGGACCAGCCCGGCCGCCGCCCGGCGCAGCGGTCCGGGCGCCTCGCCCGGACCGTACAGCCGGCCGGACCCCGTCACGATCGTGTTCCGGACCAGACCGACCGCCACGTCGGGACGGCAGTACGAGATCTCGTTCACCCCGTCCGGCCCGACGAACCGCAGGACGGCCCCGGTCGGCGCGAGCCCCTGCCACCAGGCGGCGAGCGGTTCCGCCAACACGGCCAGCGTCTCCGGCTCGTCGGCTGCGAAGAGGAGCAGTGTGCCCTTCCGGTCCACGTCAATGCGGTGCCGGTCGAGCAGGGGAGCGACCTCCGCGAGCAGTCCCGCCGGATCGACGTTTCCGTCGCCGAGCCGCACGCTCACCATGAAGCCCACGGCCATCCGGTGCCCCCCGTCGTCGCCATCGCCGGGCGGTCGGGCCCCGCGGTCACCGAAGGATAGGGGACCTCACCGCGACGGGAGGAAGGCCAGCGCGACGGTCAGGTCGAGCACCGTCGCGGGGTCGTTGAGCCGGTCGCCGTACAGCTCCCGCAGTCGGCCCATCCGGTAGCGGACCGTCTGCGGGTGTACGAAGAGGTCGGTGGCGACGTCGTCGCGTCGGCCCTGGTGCAGCAGCCAGGAGCGCAGTGTCTCGGCGAGCCGGTGTGCGGTTGCCGGGGGCAGCTCCGACAGCGGTTGCAACACCTGGTCGCGCAGGTCCGCGAGGGCTTCCGGGTCGGTGTTGAGCACCAGCCGGGCCAGGTGCTGCTCGGTGTCCAGCGGCGCGGCCTCCGGCCGGGGCAGGCCGAGCCCCAGCGTGCGGGCCACCCGCTGGTACGACTGGGCGACCCGGGTCCACGGGCGGGCCGGGCCGAGAACGGCCCGGTGCCCGTGCAGCGCCCCGGCGAGCTGTCGGCGCCGACCGCCGTGCATGTCCGGGACGAGCAGCACGGCGAGCTCCTCGGTGAGCTCGACGCCAGGCAGCTCCTCGCCGCTCTCCAGAGTGTGCGGACTGAGCGCGGCGAGCACGCCGCGCAGGTTGCTGCGGGGCAGCACCGCGACGGTCAGGGTCTGCGGCGGCGGCCACTCGGCCCGCTCGGCGCTGCGGCGCAGCACGTCCTCGGGCTCGCCGGCGAGCAACTGCTGGGTGAGCCGTTCCAGGTAGCGGCGGCGGGTCCGGCCCGCGCTGGCCAGCTCGTCGGTGTGCCCGGCCACGCTGGCCGCCGACAGCTCGTCGATGTAGGCGAACATCAGTTCGGCGAACTCGGCCACGGTCGCCGCGGAGAGCCCGTTCTGCACGGTGGTGGCCGACACCTCCCGCCAGGCGACCCGGGCACCCACCCGGTACGCGGCCAGCAGCGCGTCCATGCTCCGGCCGGAACGGGCCTCCCCGCTGCCCAGGGCGTACGCTGCCTCCAGCGCCCGGCTCAGCGGCGTGCTCGGGTCGGCGGCCTCCGCCCGCTCGATGAGCTGGAGAAACGTGCCGAGCGCGATGCGTACCGCGTTTTCGATCTTGTCACGCATCTGGCCCGTAAGGGTGCCGGAGTAGTCGGGCACCTCCCCGGTGATCGCGGTCACCGTGCGCTCGGCGACCACGGGCAGCCGGCCGCGCAGCTGGTCGGCCACCCGCTCGTCCAGCTTCAGGTGGGCCGCGCGGTGGCTGGCGGCCCCGGGGCTGTCGGTCATGTTGTTCTCCCCGAACAAAAACCTATGGACAATTCACCTTCGCTGGCCAAGATGTTATGCGAATGGGCGGCCACCCTGGTTATATGACCACCACTGTCCGGCGGCCCCCGGCGAAGGTGTCCGTTCGTGACCGGCTACTCCGGTTCGCCGAGACGGTCACCACCCCGCTGCTGCCCGAGGACTACCTCGACCTGGTCGCCCCGCTGCGCTCCGGTGCCGCGCTGCGTGGCCGGATCGTCGCCGTCACCCCGGAGACCCGCGACGCGGCCACCCTCACCATCCGTCCCGGGCGCGACTGGCGTGGCCACCGACCCGGGCAGTACGTCCGGCTCGGCGTCGACGTCGACGGGGTCCGGCAGTGGCGGGCGTACTCGATGACCTCGCCGCCCGGCCGGCGCGACGGCCTGATCAGCGTCACCGTCAAGGCGATCCCGGACGGCAAGGTCAGCAACCACCTGGTCCGCCGGACCCGGCCGGGCACCCTCGTCCAGCTCGACCAGGCGCAGGGCGACTTCGTGCTGCCCGACCCGGCCCCGGAGCGGATCCTGTTCCTCACCGCCGGCAGCGGCGTCACCCCGGTCATGGGGATGCTGCGGGCCGGCGCGCACGCCCGCTCCGACGTAGTGGTGGTGCACTCCGCCCCCACCCCGGCCGACATGGTCTTCGGCGCCGAGTTGCGCGAGCTGGCCGAGCAGGGCGCGATCCGGCTGGTCGAGCGGCACACCGACACGGCCGGCGTGCTCGGCGTGGACGAGCTCGCCGGGCTGGTCCCCGACCACCTGGAGCGCCAGACCTGGGCCTGCGGCCCGATCGGCATGTTGGACGCCGTCGAGGAGCACTGGCGGTCGGCCGACGCCGCCGACCGGCTGCACCCCGAGCGGTTCCGGCCGACGGTGATCTCACCCGGCGCGGGCGGCACCGTCACCTTCGCCCGGTCCGGGCTCAGCGTGCGCGCCGACGGCGCCACCCCCATCCTGGACGCGGGGGAGGCCGCCGGGGCGCTGATGCCCTCCGGTTGCCGGATGGGCATCTGCTACGGCTGTGTCCTCCCGCTGCGCCAGGGGGCGGTCCGGGATCTGCGCACCGGCGAGATCACCACTGCCGTCCCGGGCGACGGCGTGCTCATCCAGACCTGCGTGTCGGCGGCGGCCGGTACCTGCGACATCGACCTGTAGACAGGAGGCCGGACGTGACTGTGATCCAGAGGAAGTCCGACAACCCGATCGCCCATCTGAGCGCCGCGGACATCGAGATCATCGGCAAGGAGCTCGACGCGATCCGGGACCGGGTCATCGCCGACCGGGGCGAGCGCGACGCGAAGTACATCCGCAAGGTGATCAAGACCCAGCGGACGCTGGAGATCAGCAGCCGGGCCGTGCTGCTCTTCTCGCTATTCCCGCCCGCCTGGGTGGTCGGCACCGCCGGCCTGTCGGTGGCCAAGATCCTGGAGAACATGGAGATCGGCCACAACATCCTGCACGGCCAGTACGACTTCATGCGCGACCCGAAGATCCACTCCACCACCTGGGAGTGGGACCACGTCTCGCCGGCCGACCAGTGGAAGCACTCGCACAACCAGCTGCACCACACGTACACCAACGTGCTCGGCAAGGACAACGACCTCGGGTACGGCATCATGCGCGTCGACGAGGACCAGAAGTGGCACCCGATGCACCTCGGCCAGCCGCTGTGGAACCTCCTCAACGCCTGCTTCTTCGAGTACGGCATCGCCGCGTACGACCTGGAGCTGGGCAAGAACCTGCAGAAGGGCCGGCACAAGGCGCCGGAGTTCCGGGCCCGCGCCCGGGCCGTCGGCCGCAAGATCCGCCGCCAGGTGCTCAAGGACTACATCGTGCACCCACTGCTCTCCGGCCCGTCCTTCCTCAGCACCCTGGCCGCCACCTTCACCGCGAACCTGGTCCGCAACCTGTGGAGCCACTCGGTGATCATGTGCGGGCACTTCCCGAACGGCGTGGAGACCTTCGAGAAGAGCTCCATCGAGGGCGAGACCCGGGGCGAGTGGTACCTGCGGCAGATGCTCGGCTCGGCCAACATCAGCGGCAGCCGGCTGATGCACATCATGACCGGCAACCTGTCGTTCCAGATCGAGCACCACCTCTTCCCCGACCTGCCCAGCGACCGCTACCAGGAGATCGCCCCGCAGGTCCGGGCGCTGTTCGACCGGTACGGGCTGAAGTACACCACCGGCCCCCTGCCCAAGCAGGTCGCCTCCGCCTGGTGGAAGGTCATCCGGCTCTCCCTGCCGAACCGGGACTCCGCGCGACCCGCGCCGACCGACGAGCTGACCACCCGTACCCTCGCCCCCACCGGGGCCTGACCCGCGACGACGCCGCCCGGCCCGGAAATGGGCTGGGCGGCGTCGCCGTCGTGGAGCTAGGGTCGGGGCATGCACATCGGGCGTCCGACCACCGCCGCCGCGCGAGCTTCCCGCTCGCCGGCCGCCGCCGCCTGATCTCCCACACTCCCGCCGGCGACCGGAAACGGTCCGCCGGCTCTCGTGTCTCCTGACGTCGCACGGCGGACCCTTCCCGGTCGCACCCACCCGGAAGGCCCCGCCATGACACCCGAGCAGCTGGTCCACACCTTCGTCACGCACTACCGCGAGCGGGGCCACCACCCCGCGCCGGAGAGTTCCCTCGTCCCACCGCCGGGCGACCCGGTGCTCTTCACCACCTCCGGGATGCACCCGCTCACCCCCTACCTCGAGGGCCGTCCGCACCCGTCCGGCCGGCGGCTGGTCAACGTGCAGCGCTGCCTGCGCACCACCGACCTCGACGAGGTCGGCGACCCCACCCACCTGACCGTGTTCGACATGCTCGGTACCTGGTCGCTGGGGGACTACGACATCGGGCAGAGCCTCCGCTGGGGGCACGACCTGCTCTGCGCGGGGTTCGGAATCGACCCCGGCCGGCTGTACGCGACGGTCTTCGCCGGCGACGACCAGCTCGGACCCGACGAGGACGCGTGGCGTACCTGGACGGCGCTGGGCGTGCCGGTCGAGCCGACCCGCGAGGAGAACTGGTGGTCCAACGGGCCGACCGGGCCGTGCGGGCCGGACACGGAGATCTTCGTGTGGACCGGCGACGGGCCGCCGGTCGGGACGCCGGGCACCGACGACCGCTGGACCGAGGTGTGGAACCACGTACGGATGGGCTGGCACCGGCACGAGGACGGTCGGCTGGAGCCGCTGCCGCAGCCGAACATCGACACCGGGATGGGCCTGGAACGGCTGGCCATGGTGCTGCGCGGGGACCGGTCGGTCTTCTCCGGCGACGGCCTGCGCCCCTGGGTGGACACCGTCTCCGAGCGGTGGCCGCTCGACGTGGTGGCGCAGCGTCGGGTCGTCGACCACCTGCGCTCCGCGGTCGTGGTGATCGGTGACGGGGTCCGGCCGTCGCACACCGGCCGGGGGTACGTGCTGCGCCGGCTGGTCCGGCGGGCGCTGACCGAGCTGTGGCGCGACGACCCGGCGCGGACCCTGTCCGAGCTGCCCGACGGGCCGTACCGGGACACCGGCCGGCGGTTCCGGCAGAGCGTCGACGTCGAGCTGGTCCGCACGGTGCTCGCCGACGAGGAGCGCCGGTTCCGTGACCTGCTCCGCCGGGGGCGACCGGTGGTCGACCGCCGCCGCTCCCGGGGGCCGTTGACCGACCGAGACTACCGCTGGCTGCACGACACCCACGGGCTGCCCCGCGACCTGGTCGACGGGCTGCTCGGCGCGTCGGACCGGTCACCGATCGTGGATTGACCTGGACGTGCGCTGGGTATCCGCTGTGGACCGCCGCCGGACGGCCGGCGGCGGTCCACTCTCTCGGGGAGGTGTCCGGTGACGACCCGTGCCGTGGCGAGCGCGCTCGCCCTGCTGCTCACCCTGACCGGCTGTGGCGTCGTCCGGGACGTCGCCGGCGACCAGGCCGATGCTTCGCCGCGGCCCTCGTCCGCCGAGGAGTTGCGGGCCGCCGCCGACGCGCTGGACCGCGGTCCGTACAGCTTCCAGTTCCGCACTCCCACCGTCATCGGCGCCGGCGCGGTCGACGGCCAGGACGGCTGGCTGCGCACCCGGATCGTCGGTGAGGACGTCGGCAAGGACCACCTGACCTTCGAGGTGCTGAGCAAGTCCGGCCAGCACCTGGTCCGCAGCGACCCGCTGACCGACGACCGGTGGACCCGGCTGGACCTGGCGAAGGTCCACCCGGGACGACGGCCCGCCGTCACCCGCTTCACCGACCCCGCGCGGGCCCGCGAGCTCTTCGCCGGCATCCGGGACGCCGAGCCGAACGGCGACCGGGGCTATCGGGGCACCCTGGACCTGACCAAGGCGGACGATCCGGGCGCCAGCCGGTTGCTGGACCGCGAGCGCCTCAGCGCATTCACCCCGGAGCAGCTCGGCGCGGTGCCCTTCGAGGCCACCGTGGACGCCCAGCGGCGCCTGGTCGGCCTGCACTTCACCCTGCCGGCGGCCGGTGGCGAGCCGGAACAACCGGCGGAGATCAGCTACTCCGGGCTCGGCTACAAGCCCGACCTCGCCGCGCCCTTCCAGGGGAAGATCGGGCCGGCGCCGGCGCGCGTCTACGAGCTGATCAACGGCTGATCAGTCGGCGTCCACCTCGATCACCTCGCCGGCCGAACGCCGCGGCGCCGCCGGCACACCGGCCGGCGGGCCCCAGCCCACCCGTACCACCAGGTACGGCTCGCCGACCCCGCAGAGCAGCTCCCGCATCATCCGGCGCGGCCAGGCCAGCTCGATGGTGTCGCTGATCGGCGCGGTGGCCAGCCCCTCGGCGGTCGCGGTGAGCAGCAGCGCCGACAGCGCCTCGCCGCCGCGCAACCAGCCCGCCGGGTCGTCCCGGTCGCCGAAGAGGATGACGTACGCGGCCCCCCGGTCGAAGTCCGCGCCGGCGGCCAGCCCGCCCGCCCCGCCGGGGGCGTAGTCGCGCACCGGCACCCGCCGTGGCGCCGGGCGGACCGCCGTGCTGGCGGGGACCCCGTCCCCGCTCGTCTCCGGCCGGTGCGTCCACCGGTGCAGTTCCTCCCGGTACGCCGGGTCGGCCAGCTCGGCGTCCGCGGCCCGGGCGGTGGAGACGGCGAGCATCGGCATCTGGTCGGGGCGTACCACGTGCAGGTGCCCGCCCTCGGCCTCGACGGCCTCCCGCAGCCGGGCCAGCAGCTCCGCCGGCACCGGTCGGTCGCCGTAGGCGCGGCGGTCGGTGCGTCGCCGGGGGATCGCGTCGGTGAGCCGGGCGGCGGCCAGGTCCAGGACACCGGGCCCGGTGGCGCGCAGCCGGGCCAGCAGCGTCGGCTCGGCCGGGTCGGGCAGCCGCGCCACGTCGACCGCCCAGCCGGCACCGGCCAGCGCGACCCGGGCGTGGTGCAGCACCGCGCCGCAGCTCAGCGCCAGCAGCCGGCCGTCGGGGTCGGTGCTGGCCAGTTGCCGGGTCGGGTCGGCGCGCAGCTCCAGCAGCTCTCCGGTGATCCGCCAGCGCCACGGCTGGGTGTTGAACACCGACGGGGCGTACAGGGACAGCCGGGCGGCGGCCTCCAGCTCGCGGACGGTCGCCACCTGGTCGGTGCGGATGGTCGGTCCGGTCATCGTCGAACACCTCCTGGCTGCGGTGCCTCCAGCGTCCGCCCGGCCCGGGGCGCCGGACAGGGCCGGAGGACCCTCTCCGGCGGGACCGGTGGGCCCCTGGTCAGATCAGCGCCCGGCTCGGGCGGGTGCCCCGGCCGTCGGCCGATCCGTGGCAGCGCGGCCCCGGGAGTGTCAGACTTGGCGCGGGCACCACCGAGGTGAGGGGCGGCGCATGACGGCACACGGGTATCCACTGCGGCCGGACACCGAGACCCTGGACCTGCTCGGCGCCCGGGTCACCGTGGTCGACGCCGCCGGTCTGCTGGCCGACGCCGATACCCTCCCGGTCCCGCTGCTCACCGACGCGGCCTTCCCCGCGCCGGTCCGCCAGCTGCGCTTCACCCTGCGCGCCGCCACCCGCGACGGTCGGCGGACCCACCACTTCGAGGCGTACCTGCGGGCCGGTGGGAACCCGGCGGCGGTGGGCCTGCTCGCGCTCGGGCTGGCCGGCCCGGCCGGCCTGCTGCTGGCCCACCGCTTCGCGGCCGGCGACCCCCTCGCCGGACGGGTGGTGGCCGGCGCCGAACGGATGGCCGCCGAGGCGTCCCGCCGGCTGGGGCTGCGCCCGCCGACCCCCACCGTGCTCGCCGAGCCGGCCCGCGACGAGGCCGGTACGGCCGTGCTGCGCCGCGCGGAGGAGCTGGGCCTCCACCCGGAGATCGCGCACGACGCGGAGTCGGGCGGCCGGACGGTGACCGTGCGCGGCGCCGTGCCCAGCGACCAGGTCACCCCGGCGCACCTGCACGCGATGGTCGCGCTGGTGCTCCAGGCGGTCCGTGAGCTGGCCGGTGACACCGCGCAGCCGGCGGTGCTGCGCGGCCGGTCGTACACCGTGGGCCGGCGGCCCGAGGTGGCCGCGGCCCCGGCGGGCAGCGCGGCGGTGACCCTCGACCAGGTCGGCGGCCTGGACGAGGTGGTCGCCCGGTTCCGCGAGATCGCCGTGTCGTTCCAGCACCCACAGGTGATGGCCCGCTGGGGCGCCCGCCGTCCGCAGGGCATCCTCATGTACGGCCCGCCGGGCACCGGCAAGACCATGCTGGCCCGGGCCCTGGCCAACGAGATCGGCGCGGACTTCCGGGAGATCCGCACGCCGGAGATCCTGGACAAGTACCTCGGCGGGTCGGAGCGGAACATCAAGCAGATCTTCCGGGAGGCGCGCGGCTACCGGCAGCCCACCGTGATGCTCTTCGACGAGTTCGACAGCATCATCAGCTACGCCGGCGCCGGTGGGGACGCCGCGAGCCAGGCGGTCAACGCGGTCGCCGGCATCTTCAAGCAGGAGATGAACACCCTCATCGAGGAGAACCCGGACGTCATCGTGGTGGCGACCACCAACTTCCCGCACCGGGTCGACGCCTCGCTGACCCGCTCCGGCCGCTTCGACGTCAAGCTCGCCATCCCGCTGCCGGACGAGGGCGGCCGGGCCGAGATCATCGCCAAGATGATCCGCGAGCTGATCGACCGGCACGAGCGGCCCGGCTTCCGGATGTTCGCCGCCGACGTCGACCCGCGGGCGCTGGCCGCCCTCACCCCGGGTCTCACCGGCGCGGACATCCGGGAGGTGCTGCGCCGGGTGCAACTCGCCAAGGCGATGCGCGAGGCGACCGAGGGTGCGCCGACCGGCCCGATCAGCCAGGATGACCTGCGGGAGGCGGTCGCCGGCCTGCACCGCGGCTGACCTCCCCGACGGAAGGAGAGCCGTGTCGTCCACCCTGTTGTCCCGGCGTGACCTGTCGTTCCTGCTCTACGAGTGGCTCGACGTGCCCCGGCTCACCGAGCGTCCGCGCTACGCCGAGCACTCCCGGGAGACCTTCGACGACGTGCTCGACCTCGCCGAGCGGGTGGCCACCGAGCACTTCGCCCCGCACAACCGGGCGGCCGACACCAGCGAACCCACCTTCGACGGCGGCCGGGTGCACATGATCCCGCAGGTCAAGGCCGCCCTGGACGTCTTCGGTCGAACCGGGCTGCTCGCCGCGAGCATGGACGAGTCGGTCGGCGGGATGCAGCTGCCACACGTCGTCTCCGCCGCCGCCTTCGCCTTCCTCCAGGCCGCGAACGTGGGCACGTCGGCGTACCCGTTCCTGACCCTGGGCAACGCCAACCTGCTGCTCGCCCACGGCAGCGCCGCGCAGATCGACACGTACGTCCGGCCGATGGTCGAGGGCCGGTTCTTCGGCACGATGTGCCTGTCCGAGCCGCAGGCCGGCAGCTCGCTGGCCGACATCACCACCCGGGCCGAGCCGCAGGACGACGGGACGTACCGGCTCTTCGGCACCAAGATGTGGATCTCCGGCGGGGAGCACGAGCTGGCGGAGAACATCGTCCACCTGGTGCTGGCCCGGATCCCGGGCGGCCCGCCCGGGGTCAAGGGCATCTCCCTGTTCATCGTCCCGAAGGTGCTGGTCGGCGACGACGGCACGCTCGGCGCCCGCAACGACGTGGTGCTGGTCGGGCTCAACCACAAGATGGGCTACCGGGGAACCACCAACACCCTGCTCAACTTCGGCGAGGGGGTGCACCGTCCGGACGGGCGCGCCGGCGCGGTCGGCCACCTGGTGGGGGAGCCCCACCAGGGGCTGGCCCAGATGTTCCACATGATGAACGAGGCGCGTATCGGCGTCGGGGCCGGCGCCACCGCCCTCGGCTACACCGGCTACCTGAAGTCCCTGGCGTACGCCCGGCAGCGCCCGCAGGGCCGGCCCGCCACGGACAAGGACCCGACCGCGCCGCAGGTGCCGATCGTCGACCACCCCGACGTGCGGCGGATGCTGCTGGCCCAGAAGAGCTACGCCGAGGGCGCGCTGGCCCTGGTGCTCTACTGCGGTCGGCTGCTCGACGAGCAGAAGACCGCACCGGCCGAGGCGGACCGGGAGCGGGCGCACCTGCTGCTCGACATGCTCACCCCGATCGCGAAGAGCTGGCCGTCGCAGTGGTGCCTGGCCGCCAACGACCTGGCCATCCAGGTGCACGGCGGCTACGGCTACACCCGCGACTACGACGTGGAGCAGCACTGGCGGGACAACCGGCTCAACCCGATCCACGAGGGCACCCACGGCATCCAGGCGCTGGACCTGCTAGGCCGTAAGGCCACCATGCGGGGCGGGGCCGGGCTGTCGTTGCTGCTGGAGACGATCCGCGTCACGATCGGCCGGGCCTGGAAGGCCGACGGGGAGGCCGCCGAGCTGGCCGGGCAGCTGAGCGCCGCGGTGGACCGGATCGCCGCCACCACCCGCCGGGTGTGGAGCGCCGGCGACCCGGCGGTGGCCCTGGCCAACGCCAGCGCCTACCTGGAGGCCGTGGGCCACGTGGTGATCGCCTGGATGTGGCTGGAGCAGCTACTGGCGGCGGGCGCCGCGACCGGTCCGGCGGCGGGCGGCGAGGAGGCCGCGCCCCGGCACGGCGTGGACACCGCCTTCTACGCCGGCAAGCGGCAGGCGGCGCGGTACTTCTTCCGCCACGAACTGCCCCGAACCGCGGTGCAGTTCGACCTGCTGGACAGCCTGGACCGGACCACGCTGGACATGCGCGACGAATGGTTCTGAGCGTCGGCGGGCCCGCATGGGCCCGCCCACTCAGTCCTCGGCGAGCAGCTGGTCGCGGACCTCGCGGCGCAGCACCTTGCCGATCTGCGAGCGCGGCAGGTCCTCGACGACCACCACCCGGCGCGGCACCTTGTACGCGGTGAGATGCGCGCGGCAGGCCGCCCGGATGCCCTCCGGGTCGGTGGCGCAGTCGGCGTGCAGCACCACCACGGCGACCACCTCCTCGCCGCCGTGCCCGCCGGGCAGGCCCACCGCGGCGGCGTCCAGGACGCCCTCGACCCGGCGCAGCGCGTCCTCCACCTCGGAGGGGTAGACGTTGAAGCCGCCCGTGATGATCAGTTCCTTGATCCGGTCGACCACGCTGACGAAGCCGTCCGCGTCCATCACCACGATGTCGCCGGTGCGCAGCCAGCCGCCGGGCAGCAGGACCGCGGCGGTCTCCTCCGGCCGGTTCCAGTAGCCCGCGAAGACCTGCGGGCCGCGGATCAGCAGCTCGCCGGCCTCGCCGGGGGCGCGGTCCCGGGCCGGGTCCTCCGGGTCGACGATGCGTACCTCGGTGGAGGGGAACGGCACCCCCACCGTGCCGGGGCGGCGGGCCGGGGAGACCGGGTTGCCGAGCGCCACCGGCGAGGTCTCGGTCATCCCGTAGCCCTCGACGAGCAGGCCGCCGGTGACCGACTCCCACAGCTCCACCGTGGACGGGGGCAGGGCCATCGCCCCGGAGATCGCGTACCGGGCGGAGGAGAGGTCGACGCCGCGCTCCCGGGCCGCGGCGGCGAGCCGCTCGTAGATCGGCGGGACGGCGGGCAGGAAGGTCGGCGGGCGGCGGCGTACCGCGGCGAGGGTCTGGTCCACGTCGAAGCGGGGGAAGAGCACCAGCGTGGCGCCGATGCTCACCGAGAAGGTCAGGCAGAGCGTGAGCCCGTACGCGTGGAACAGCGGCAGCACGGCGTACACCGTCTCCTCGCCGTCGCGCAGGCCGGGCACCCACGCGCGGCCCTGCGCGGCGTTGGCCCGCAGGTTGCGGTGGGTGAGGATGGCGCCCTTCGGGGTGCCGGTGGTGCCGCCGGTGTACTGCAACAGCGCGGTGTCGTCGGCGGCCGGCGCCGGGTGGTCGGCGGCCAGCGGGCTCGCCCCGGCCAGCAGGTCGGCCCAGCGCAGCGCGCCCGGCGCCGGGGCGGTCATCGCGGCCCGGGCGGTGCGCGCCTTCGCCAGCGGCAGGCGCAGTGCCCAGCGCTGAAGCCGGGGCAGCGCCGCGCTCAGGTCCACCGCGACCACCGTCTCCACCGCGCCGGCGCCCGTCACCTGCGGCGCGACCTTGTCCCAGACCACCGCCACCCGGGCGCCGTGGTCGGTGAGCTGGTGGGCCAGCTCCTGCGCGGTGTAGAGCGGATTGTGCTCGACCACCACCGCGCCCAGGCGCAGCACGGCGTAGAAGGCGACCACGTGCTGGGGGCAGTTCGGCAACACCAGGGCCACCCGGTCGCCGGCGCCGACGCCGAGCCGGCGCAGCGCCTCCGCCGCCCGCGCCACCTGGGCGTCCAGCTCGGCGTACGTGGTGGTGGCGCCGAAGAAGTCCAGCGCGACCCGGGGGCCGAACCGGCGGGCCGCGGCGGTGAGCAGGTCGACCAGCGACTCGTCCGAGGGCGCGATGGTGGCCGGCACGTCGGGCGCGTAGCTGCGCAACCAGGGCCGTTCGGCGGTCAGGTCCATCGGTCTCCCATCGCTGGTCAGGGCGGCGGGCCGGGCTCCGGCATCGCCCGTTCCAGCTTAAACTACGGGCCAGTAACCTACGGTCCCGTAGGTGCCGGCCCGGCGCGATCGTCCGGCCCTGACCGCCACCGTACGGGACAGTGCCGCCCTCGATGATCGACTAATGTTTCTCGATCAGCCACGACCACGGGGGAACCACCACATGACCATGCGCTCGAACGTCCGCCTCGCGGTGGCCGCCGCCATCGTCGCGACCAGCGCCGTCGCGCTGCCCGGCGCGGCGGTGGCCGCGCCCGCTCCGGGCGACCCGGCGAAGCTCGCCGCCGTCACCGAGCGGGACCCGGCGACGGGGCGGAACATGACCTACCGGGTCGGCCCGGGTGAGGTGGCGCCGGTCGTGCTCGGCGTGACAAACGTCGGGGACGCGCCCGTCACGGGCCTCGTCGCCCAGGTCCGGGTCTTCAACGACCTCGATCCCGCGGGCCGGTACGAGAACTGCTGGTACGCCGTGGACAGCAACGCCGACAGCGCCTGGTGCGAGTTCCCCGACCAGCTCGCCGTCGACGCCACGCTGGCCATCACCGCGCCGGTGGTCGCGACCGCGCCGAACGCGCAGCCCGACCGGCTGCCGGCCGTGGTCTTCCGCTGGTTGAGCAAGGAATGGGTCGACGCGCACGGCGGCGTGCAGGCGTACGCGGACGGTTCGGCGGGCCAGGGCACCACGGCGCAGCGCGGTACCGAAGGCACCCTGACCCTCGAGGCGCGCTCGCTGCCGCTCACGGAGTCGAAGAACTCGATCAACTTCGCCTACGTCGGTCTGACCACCCCGCCGACCGGTCAGCCGACGCCCACCGCGACGGCCACCGCGTCGCCCACGCCGTCGTCCACCGCTTCCGCGACGCCGACCGGGGCGCCCGCGACCGCTCCCACCGCGGCCCCGGTCACCCCCGGTGACGGCGGCGCGGGCGGTGGGCTGCCGGTGACCGGCGCGCAGACCGCGACCGTGGCGGGCGTCGGCGCGGCGCTGCTGCTCCTCGGCGCTGCCGGCTACCTCGTCGCCCGGCGACGCCGGACCCGCTTCGTCGCCTAGTTCCTGCGCCTTCTCCGCCGGTCGGCTACCGCCGGCCGGCGGAGGGGTGTTCGCGTACCACCTGCCGGCCGCGGACGAACGCCAGCACGATGACCACGGCCAGCGCGATCAGCCCGATGACCACCAGCCAGCGGACCGCCTCCAGCAGCAGCCCGAGCAGGATGAGCGCACCGCCGACGATGCCGACGACCCAGAGCACGGCCCGCATGTTCCCTCCTCCGACGTCTGAGTTCGCGGCCCTGCCTTCCCGCTGCGCGACCGGCCATGCCGGCGGCCGGCCGTTCGCCGCCCGGGTCCTCGGGCCACCCACCACGGGCAGCGGCGCCGGGTTCAGCGCCGGGCGACGTAGACCGTGTTGGCCGACTCGCCGCCGGTCAGCGGGTTGGCGAACGGGACGACGTGGGCCTGCCAGGTCGCGAACACCTCGGCGAGCACGGCGCCGAAAGCCTCGTCCGGCGGGTCGTCCGACCAGAGCGCGAAGACCCCGTCCGGGTGCAGCAGCGCGGCGAGCCGGCGCAGGCCGTCCGGGGTGTAGAAGGCGGCGTGGCTCGGGTGCAGGACGTTGCGGGGGGAGTGGTCGACGTCCAGCAGCACCGCGTGGAAGCGGCGATCCGGGGCGTCCGGGTCGAGGCCCGCGCCGCCGGCGACGGAGGCGAAGAAGTCGGCGCGGACGAATCGGGTACGCGGGTCCACCGCCAGCCCGGCGGCGAACGGGAGCAGCTGCCGGCGGTGCCAGTCGATGACGTCCTCGATCGCCTCGACCACCACCACAGACCGGACCCGCGGGTCCTCCAGCGCGGTGCGCGCGGTGTAGCCGAGGCCGAGCCCACCAACCGCCACGTCGAGCGTGTCGCCGGTCAGCGGCGCCAGGCCCAGCCGGGCCAGCTCGATCTCCGCGACCGGGAAGAGGCTCGACATCAGGTACTCGTCGTCGAGTTTGACCTCGTACACGTCGACGTCGAGCGCCGGGTCGCGGCGGCGGCGCAGGCTGATCGCCCCGATCGGGGTCTCTCGCCAGGCCAGTTCCTCGAATCGCGTGCCCATCCGGCCCGCCTTCCTGCTGTCGCCGTCGTCCGGGGATGCTACCGGTGCGCCCGCCGGGCGCGGGTATCTCCGCCGGACGGCGCGCATCGCCGTCCCCGGCGGGGGTAACCGAGTGGATCACGGACGTCGACGGTGGAGGAGCACGTGGTGGCGGAGATGCTGGCCGGACGGTTGCACCTGACGGAGCGGGCACTGCGAATGGAGACCGTCCCGGTGCCCGAACCGGGACGCGGGCAGGTACGGATCAAGGTGGCCGCCGCCGGGGTCTGCCTCTCCGACGTGCACCTGATCGACGGCACGCTCACCCCGCTGTACCTGCCCGAGGACGTGGTGACCCTCGGCCACGAGGTGGCCGGCGTCGTCGACGTGCTCGGCGACGGGGCCGAGGGCTGGACGCCGGGGCAGCGGGTGCTGCTCCAGGCGGGGGAGCGGGACCGGCGCGGCACCGTCTTCACCCGGGGCGTCGACTACGACGGCGGCTGGGCCGAGTACGCCCTGGCACGGCAGGACACCCTGGTCCCCATCCCGGACGACCTCTCCTTCGAGCAGGCCTGCATCATCCCCGACGCGGTCTCCACCCCGTGGGCGGCGGTCACCGACACCGGTCGTACCCGGCCGGGGGAGGCGGTGGGCGTCTGGGGTGTCGGCGGGCTCGGCGCGCACGCCGTACAGCTGCTCCGGCTGGTCGGCGCCGCGCCGGTGATCGCCGTGGACCCGCTGCCCGCCGCCCGGGAGCGGGCCCTCACCCTCGGCGCGGACGCCGCCCTGGACCCCGCCGACCCCGGCTTCCGGGCCGCGGTCAAGGAGCTGACCGGCGGTCGCGGCCTCGACGTCGCGTTCGACTTCGCCGGGGTAACCCCGGTCCGCGAGCAGGCCCAGACCCTGCTGGGCCGGCGTGGCCGGCTGGTGCTCGCCGGCATCGCCAACAAGCCGGTCACCATCGCCTCGGACAGCCCGTTCAACTACCTGCAGCAGGCGGTGCTCGGGCACTACGGATCGGAGGCCGAGCACGTCGAGCAGCTGGTCCGGCTGGCCGGCGCCGGCCGGCTCGACCTGTCCGCCTCGGTCAGCGACGTGCTGCCGCTCGCCGACGCCGAGGAGGCGGTCCGCCGGGTGCAGTCCAAGGAGGGCAACCCGATCCGGCTCATCCTGCGTCCCTGACCGCGGTGTCCGCGGCCCGGTCGACCGTCACGCCGGCCGGGCCGCCACCACCAGCGTGTCCAGCGCGTCCACGGTCGACCCGTCCACGGCGACCGGCCGGCGGACCGTCTCCGCCCGGGCGATCCGCAGACCGTCCAGCCCGGCGGTCACCGCCTCCGGGGTCAGCAGGATCTCCGGGTCGCGGGGACCGCCGACGCCGTGGACCAGGTTGGCCCGGTCGTGCCCGACCACGACGAGCGTGCCGCCCGGGCGCAGCGCCGCCCGCGCCCCGGCCAGCGCCGTCGCCCGCGCGGCCGGCGGCAGGTGCAGGTAGGCGATCAGCACCAGGTCGTACCGGTCGGGCTCGGGGACGTCGGCGGTGACGTCGGCGACCCGCCAGCGCACCGGTACGCCCCGGCCGGCGGCCAGCTCCCGGCCCCGGGCCACGGCCACCGGGGAGAAGTCGACGGCGGTGACCCGCCAGCCCCGCTCGGCCAGCCAGACCGCGTTGCGGCCCTCCCCGGCGGCGAGGTCCAGCGCGTCGCCCGGAGGCAGGTCGGCGACCGTCTCGACGACGAAGCGGTTCGGCACGGCCGTCCAGACCAGCTCCGTCGAGGCGGCGTACCGGGCGTCCCACTCGTTGCTGTCCATCGTCCGGTTATACGCGACGGGTGGGACCGGACCGCGGGGAACCCGGATGCCACCGGGACGGTGACGACGCAGGGTCTCCGGGACATCGACGGAACGCATATCCTGTGGCCGACGAATCGCCGGAAGGGACGCCATGCCGTCGCGGCAGGATCAGCTCCACTCGTACCAGTTCACCGTGCAGCGGGCGGTCGCCGCGCTGGTGATGCGGGAGACGGACCCGGCGCAGTCGCCGTTCCGCCGGCTGGCCGGCGCGGGCCTGGCCAGCGTCCTGGTGGCGGTGATCGGGCTCGGCGGGTTCGCCCTGTACGGCCTCTTCGCCGGCGGCGGTACCAAGTGGCGGGACACCGGCGCGGTGATCGTCGAGAAGGAGTCCGGCGCCCGCTTCGTCTACCGCGACGGCCGGCTGCACCCGGTGCTCAACTACGCCTCCGCGCTGCTGATCATCGGGGCGGAGCGGGCCAGCACGGTGCTGGTGTCCCGCCGGTCCATCGAGGGCGTGCCGCGCGGCCGCCCGCTCGGCATCGCCGACGCGCCGGATTCGCTGCCCGCGCCGGGGCGGCTCTCGACGGCCCCGTGGACGGTCTGCTCCCTCACTCCGGCCGGGGTCGACCGGGCCGCCCCCCGGTCGGCGCTGCTGATCGGCCGGGGGGCCACCGGCGGGCGGGCCCTCGGCGAGGAGGGCCTGCTGGTCCGGCCTCCGGACGGCAGCCTGCACCTGGTCTGGCACCAGCGGCGCTACCTGCTGCGGGACACCAACCGGGTGCTGGCGGCGCTGGCCGCCACCCGGGAACGGGCCGTACCGGTGGCGCCGGCGCTGCTCAACGCCCTGCCGGCGGGCGCGGACCTGGCGCCGCCCGCCCTGACGGACCTTGGCGAGCGGTCCGACCGCGTCTCCGGCGCCGCGGTCGGCGACGTCTACCTGGTCCGCAACTCCGGCGGCGGCCGGCAGTACGCCGTCGCGGCGCGGAACGGGCTGGCCGGGATCACCGAGCTCCAGGCGGCGTTGCTGATGGCCCGCACCGGCCAGGGGGAGCCGGAGCCGGTCACCCTCGGCCGCTTCGCCGAGCTGCCGAAACTGCCCGATCTCGTGCCCACCGGTCCGACCGCGCCGCCCTCCTCGCCGCCCCGGCTGACCGGGGTCGACGGGAGCGCGCTCTGCGGCCGGGTCGGCGGCGACGGGGAGGTCCGCGACGTCCGGCTCGGGGTCGCGGTGCCGGATCTGACCGCGGCCGCCCGGACCGGCGGGCAGGGCCGTGGGGTGCTCGCCGACCACGTACTGGTCGAGCCCGGCGGTGGCGCGGTGGTCGAGTCGGTGGCCGCGCCGGGTGCGACCGGTGGCGCCGTCTCCGTCGTCACCGACCTGGGCCGGCGGTACGTGCTGGCCGACCCCGAGGTGCTCGGCATGCTCGGCTTCCGGGGGGTGAAGCCGGTCCGGCTGCCCGCCGGGCTGGTCGCCCTGGTGCCCGCCGGCAGCACCCTGGACCCGGCCGCGGCCCGGGCGGTCGCCGCCCCGGCCTGAGCCGTCGGGGCGGGCCGTCCGGAACCGGCCACGGCCGGGTCGGCGGGACGTGTCCGTCGGCCGGGGTGCCAGGGTCGGCGGTCAGTCGGCGGGCCGGCGGAGCAGGCTGACCGCGAAGTCCGCGTCGTCGTGCCAGGGCCGCAGGTCCCAGGTGGCGAAGCGCTGCTCCCGGCGCAACCCCGCCCCGGCGACGTCGGCGTCGAAGTGGTCCAGCCGGTAGCCCCGGTCCAGGCCGAAGCCGACCAGCACCACACCGTCGGGCTTCACGTGCGCCCCGATCCGGGCCAGCACGTCGCGTTCGGTGCCGGGGGCGACGAAGGCCATCACGTTGCCGGCGACCACGGCGGCGTCGAAGGGCTCCGGCTCGCCGGCCGCGGCCAGGTCCAGCTCGGCGAGGTCGCCGACGAGCCAGCGCGGGCCGGGGTGATCGGCGCGGGCCGCCTCGATCAGCGCGGGGTCGGCGTCCACCCCGACCACCCGGTGGCCCCGGGCGGCGAGCGCGGCGCCGACCCGGCCGGTGCCGCAGCCCGCGTCGAGGATCCGGGACCCGGGCGGCACCACCGCGTCGACCAGCCGGGCCTCGCCGGCGAGGTCCACGCCTTCGGCGGCGAGCTTGCGGAAGCGGTCGATGTACCACTGCGAATGCCCGGGACCGGTCTCGGTCGCCCAGCGGGTCGGGTTGGTCATGTCGCCACGGTAACCGGCGACCCGGCGGGCGACCCGGCGGTCAGGGCACCCGGGCGACGGTGACGAACTCGTTGTACGTGAAGACCTTGCCGGCCGCCCGGGGGAACGGGAAGGAGTACTGCTTCGCCACGGTCAGCCCGAGGTCACGCACCGCCTGGGCCGCCTCGTCGAAGCCGACGAACCGGACGTGGCTCGCGTCGCTGGCGTACCCGCGCTCCTGCGGGGTGATGAGTACGACGGTGCCGCCGGAGCGGACGAACGGCAGGTACGAGGAGATCACCTCGAGCGCCTGCGGGCCGGGCAGGTGCTCCAGCAGGTGCGCGGCGAGCAGCGCGTCGAAGGCGCCCGGCCGGGCGTGCGGGGTCTGGAAGAACTCCTCGACCGTGTACGCCTCATACCCGAGGGACCGGGCGTGCGCGATCGAGGTGGGGTTGTGGTCGACGCCGACCGCACCCTCGCCGAGGTTGCCCAGGTTGCGGCCGAGCCCGCAGCCGACGTCGAGGGTGCGGCCCAGTTCGAGCCGGCGCAGGTTCCACCGGTACGGCGCCTGCACGTCGAGCGCCTGCTTCCAGCGCGCGCCACCGAGACGCTGGAGGCGCTCGGTGTAGTCCTCGCCCTCGGTGCCCGTCGGGGCTTCCCGCCCTGCTCGATCCATTCGCCCGGCTCCCCTGCCTGCCACTGTGCGGACGGCCGACGCCGGTCGGCCGCCGGCGTCGTACGCGGCGCCGGCCCTCCCGTACGGCCGGCACCGATGGTACGGATCACACGGGCGTCCGTCAGCAGCCGGACGGGGTTCTCATCGGATGTGTCCGGCCGCTGGCGGAGGGTGACGACGGTTCGCCACCCTCCGCCGGCGCCGCTGTCAGCCCTTCTCCGCGCCCGCGGTGAGGCCCTCGGTGAGCAGCCGCTCGCTGGCGAAGAAGAGGATCACGATCGGCAGGGTGAGGATCACCGAGCCGGCCATCAGCACCGTCTTGGGTACCTCGACCCCGTCGGAGAGCAGGGACAGGCCGAGCGAGACCGTCCACCGGTTCGGCTTGTCCACCAGGAAGAGCAGCGCGAAGAGGAACTCGTTCCAGGCGATCATGAAGTCGTAGAGGGCGACCGCCATGATCGACGGGGCGGCGAGGGGGAGGCTGACCCGCCGGATGATGCCGAGCCGGCCGGCGCCGTCGATGGCGGCGGACTCCTCCAGGCTGATCGGGATGGTCTCGAAGTAGTTCTTGAGCATGTAGACCGAGACCGGCAGGGTCTGCGAGATGTAGACCAGCACCAGCCCGAAGAGCGACCCGCGCAGCCCGGCCCGGGTGAAGACCACGAAGAGCGGAATGGCGATGACGATGGACGGGAACAGGTAGACCGCCAGGAACAGGAAGTTGACCTGGCGGCGGCCGAAGAAGCGCAGCCGGGACACCGCGTACGCCCCGGGGATGGCGACCACCAGGGTGAGCAGCGTCGCGGCGACCGCGACGATGCCGCTGTTGCGGATGAAGGTGAGGAAACCCTGGCCGCCGTCCTCGGCGGCCTTGAGCACCTCGGTGTACGTGGCCACGGTGAGCTCGCCGAACGGCACCCAGATCACGCCGGGGTCGAGCAGCAGCCGCTCGATCGGGCGCACCGAGAGCACCAGCATGTACCAGAACGGCAGCAGGGTGATCAGCAGGAACGCGGCGATCACCAGCCGGCGCAGCCAGCGCAGCGAGACGGTCTCGAACTGGTCGCGGTCCATCACGCCTCCTTCCGGGCGGTGAAGAAGCGTAGGTAGATCGCGACGAACACGATCAGCACGACGGCCAGCACGACCGCCTGCGCCGCCGCCGCGCCGATGTCGGTCCGGGCGGTGAGGAACTGGTAGACCCGGACGCTGACCACCTCGGTACCGGCGGAGCCGCCGGTGAGCAGGTAGACGTCGTCGAACTTGTTGAAGGTCATGATGAACCGCAGCACGGAGAGCAGCGCGATCACCGGCAGCAGCTGCGGCAGCAGGATGTGCCGGAACCGCTGGGTCGGGGTGGCGCCGTCGACCCGGGCGGCCTCCTCCAGCTCACCCGGCACGGCTTGGAGCCGGGCGAGCAGGAACAGGAACGCGAACGGGAAGTAGCGCCACGCCTCGAACGCGATCACCGTCCAGAGCGCCGTCGAGTCCTGGGACAGGAACGGGATCGGCGAGTCCCAGCCGAGGAACCGCCGCCCCCAGTCGTTGACGATGCCGAGCTGCGGGTCGAGCATCACCTGCCAGACGAAGGCGACGGCGACCACCGGCGCCACGTACGGCAGCAGCATCGACGCGCGGACCAGGGTGCGACCCCGGAACGGGCGGCGGACCACCAGCGCCGCGACCAGGCCGAGCAGGATCGAGCCGAAGGTGCCGCCGACGCTGTAGACCAGCGTGGTCCAGAGGGTGTCGGCGAACCCGGGGGTGTGCAGCACCCGGTCGAAGTTGCTCAGCGTCAGCTCGCCGAAGAGGCCGGTCTTGCGCAGGGTGGCCAGGCGTACCCGTTGGAAGGCCAGCACCACCGTCCAGACGATCGGGATGCCGATCACCGCGATGACCACGAGCAGGGTCGGGGCGACCAGGGCGAGGCCGGCCCGGGACTCGCGTCGGCGCAGGGTGAGCGGGCGTCGGCGGCCGGGGCGCGGCCGCTCCCGTGCGGGGGAGCGGCCGGTCTCCGGCGGGGCGGTGGTCAATTGACGCCTGCCTTGATCGCCTCCACGTCCTTCTTCGCCCGGGCGGCGGCCGCGCCGGCGTCGGACTTGCCGCCGACCACGTCGGCGAGGGCCTTCGGCACGGGCAGCTCACCGAGGATCGCCCCGACCAGCTTGCCCTGGCCCTGCGGCAGGCCCCAGCGCTGGAAGGTGTCCGGGCTGCGGCGCAGGGTGGCCAGCACGTCGGCGCCGTAGACCTCGGAGAGCGGCTTCTTCGCGTCCACCCCGGCCTGGCTGGTGTTCCAGGCGGTGAGGAACTTCTCCTTGTCCTCCGCGGTGCCCTTGCGGACCGGGAAGCGGCCCTCCGGGGACATGCCGAACCAGCGCGGGTAGCCGTCGGAGAGCATGTACTCCACGAAGGACTTCGCCGGGCCGGTGGCGGCGCCGTCGAGCACCGCCCACGAGCTGATCTCGCCGTACTGGGCCGGCTCGGCGCCGTTGGGTCCCTTGATCGCGGTGACGAAGCCGCTGTTCTTGGCGAGGAAGGTCGGGTCCTTCGCGCACTGCGGGCAGGTCGGCTTGGCGTCGTTACGCAGCCCGGCCAGCTCGTCGAGGATGAACGGGGACCAGATCACCATGGCGGCCTTGCCGGCGAAGTAGGCGGCCCGGGTGGTGTCGACGTCCTGGGCGCCCCGGACCGAGTGGTTGCGCATCAGATCGCCGTAGAACCGGAACGCCTCGACGCACTCCGGCGAGTCGAGCTTGACCGCCCCGGAGTCGTCGGTGAGCTGGCAGTTGTTGGCCAGCGCCAGGTGCTCGAAGGTCTGCTGGGTGAAGACGTCGCCGGGGGCGGTGGCCGCGGTGATGCCGGCGACGCCGCGGGTGTTCAGCTTCGTGGCCGCGGCGGTGATCTTCTCGTACGTGTCGGGGGCGGGCAGCCCGGCGGTGTCGAACAGGTCCTTGCGGTAGACCAGCAGCTGCCCCCAGCCGTCGCTGGGTACGGAGAGCTGCTTGTCGTCGTCGGAGGTCAGCTCCAGGGCGCGGGGGGAGAAGGTGTCCCGCCCCAGCGAGTCGACGATCTCGGAGTTGGCGTCGGGGTGGAGCAGTTCGTTGCCGGCGAGGGTCTGGATGCCGGCCAGGGAGACCGAGCCGACCACGTCGGGCAGTTCGCCGGCGGCGGCGCTGGAGGCGATGAGGGACGGGAACTGGTCCTCGTTGACGGTGACCAGATTGACCTTGACGCCGGTCTTGGCGGTGTAGTCCGCGATGATCGCCTTGGTGGCGGTCACCCGGTCGGCGACGTCCTCCAGGCTCCAGACCGTGATCTGCGAACTGTCACTTTCCGACTCGTTGTCGCTGCAGGCCAGCATTCCCACCCCGGCAAATGTCATGATCAGGGTGGAGGCGACGATCCGCATCGAGGGTGATGGCATCGGTGGCACTCCTCTCGAAGGGTACACAATGGATTCAACGCCCGCGATTGATCAATAACAAGACATATGACGATTTTTTGTTAAGATTGAACCCGGTACTTTCCGGGAGTGACGCCATGAGCAATTGGGTTGTCTCTCTGGCCGGCCCGCGGCGCGTCAGCCTCGAGCCCTGCGCCTCCGATCCGCTCGGGCCGGGGCAGGTGCGGGTCCGCACCTGCTTCTCCGGCATCTCCGCCGGTACCGAGCTGACCCTGTTCCGGGGCAGCAATCCCCGGCTGAGCAAGGACTGGGACGACGTCAGCCGGATGTTCGTCCCCCGCCAGGCCCCGGTGCCGTACCCGCTGGTCGGGTTCGGCTACGAGGAGGTCGGCGAGGTCGTCGAGGCCGCCCCGGACGTCACCGACCGACATCCCGGCCAGCTCGTCTGGGGCATCTGGGGGCACCGCGCGGAGGCCGTCGTACCGGCCGCCGCGGTCAGCCCCCTCGCCCCCGGGCTCGACCCGCTCGCCGCCGTCTTCGCCCGGCCCGGCGCCATCGCGCTCACCGCCGTCCTCTCCGGAGACCTGCACCTCGGCGACTGGGTCGGCGTCTTCGGGCAGGGCGTGATCGGGCTGCTCGCCACCCGGCTCGCGGCGCTCTCCGGGGCCCGGGTGGTCGCGGTGGACCGGGTGCCGGCCCGGCTGGCGATGGCCGCCCGGTTCGGCGCCCGGCGCACCGTCGACGCCGGCGTCGAGTCGGCCGCTGCCGTGCTGCACGGGCTCACCGAGGGCCGCGGCGCGGACATCTGCCTGGAGCTGTCCGGGGCGTACCCGGCCCTGCACGAGGCGATCCGGGCCACCACCCACGCCGGCCGCGTCGTGGCCGCCGGCTTCTACCAGGGCCAGGCCGACGGCCTCGGCCTCGGTGAGGAGTTCCACCACAACCGGATCCAACTGGTGGCGGCCCAGGTCTCCGGCCCCGCCCCGGCACCCGGCCTGGCCGGCCGGTGGACCGGTGCCCGCATCGCCCACACCTTCATGGACCTGGTGGCCGAGGGCAGCGTCGACCCGCTGCCGCTGGTGAGCCACGTCGTGGACGCCCGCGCGGTGGCCGACGCGCTGGCGCTGCTCGACCGCGGTGCCGATGACGTCCTCCAAGTCGTACTGAGGTTCTGACCATGGCCGTTCCGCTCGCCTGCCAGGAGCAGCTGCTCCCGGGCGCCACCCTGTCCCAGAAGTTCGCCCTCGCCACCGCCCTCGGCTACGACGGCATCGAGCTGCGCGGCCGGGGCGAACTCGCCCTCGCCCGCCGCCTGCCCGAGCTGCGCCGGGCCCGCGCCGAGGGGGTGGTCATGCCGACGGTCTGCGTCGAGATGGACCACTTCATCGGCGACTTCGACCCGGCCCGCTCCCGGGACGCGGTGGCCAACCTGCGCTCCCAGCTGTCGGTGATCGCCGAGCTCGGCGGGATCGGCGCGATGACCCCGGCCGCCTGGGGCATGTTCTCCCGCCGGCTGCCGCCCTTCGAACCGCCCCGGTCGCCGGCCGGCGACCGGCAGGTGCTCGTCGACGCCCTCGGCGTCCTCGGCGAGCACGCCCGCACCGAGGGGGTCACCCTCTACCTCGAACCGCTCAACCGGTACGAGGACCACATGGTCAACCGGCTCGACGAGGCGGTGGCGCTCTGCGCTGCCGTGGGCCTGCCCTCGGTACGGGTGGTCGCCGACACCTTCCACATGAACATCGAGGAGGACGACGTGCACGCGGCGCTGCGGTACGCCGCGCCGTACCTCGGGCACGTGCAGGTCAGCGACTCCAACCGGTACCAGCCGGGGGCCGGGCACCTGGACTGGCCGGCGCTGCTGCGCACCCTGGCCGAGATCCGCTACCCCGGCTGGCTGGCCCTGGAGTGCCGGCTGCGCGGCGACCCGGTCCGGGCCCTCCAACAGGCGGCCACCGTGCTGCGGCACGCCCAGCCGCGGCAGGCCGCCGCGTGAGCGCCGGCACACCCGCCGGCCGGAGCAGCGCGACCGACCCCGCCACGGCGGACGGCGCGCCCGGCGCCGGCCCCAGCGGCCCGACCCGTGGAGAGCGGGCCACCGCGTTGCGCCGGCTCGCCCTCTCCACTCTGGACGGCAACTGGGAGCACGACCACACCGTCCCGTCCCGCACCCTCTACCCGCACCAGTGGAGCTGGGACTCGGCGTTCATCGCGATCGGACTGGCCCACGTCCGGCCCGACCGCGCCTGGCGGGAGCTGCGGACCCTCTTCGCCGCCCAGTGGGCCGACGGTCGGGTGCCGCACATCGTGTTCAACCCGGCGCTGCGGGTCGGGTCGTACTTCCCCGGGCCGGAGTTCTGGGACTCCGCGGTCGCGGCCGGCGCCCCGGCCGCCGCGACCTCCGGCATCGTCCAGCCGCCGGTGCACGCCCTGGCCGCCTGGCTGGTGCACCGCCGCGCCCCCTCCGAGGCGTCGGTACGCCACCTGCGTGCGCTCTATCCCCGACTGGTCGCCGCCCAGCGCTACCTGACCGGACGGCGGGACGTCGGCGGCGGCGGGCTGGCCGCCATCGTGCACCCGTGGGAGTCCGGGCTGGACAACAGCCCGGCCTGGGACGCCCCGATGGCCGCGGTGCCCGCCGACGCCGAGGTGATGCGGGCGTACCGGCGGCACGACACCGCGCACGCCGACGCCGCCCACCGCCCCACGGACCTGGACTACGCGCGGTACGTCGCGATGGTCGCCGCCTACCGGGGCCGGGCGTACCGCGACGACGACCTCGCCGGAGGGCACCCCTTCCTGGTGGAGTGCCCGCTGGTCAACGCGGCGCTGGGCGCGGCCGAGCACGCCCTGGCCCGGATCGCCACGGTGGTCGGCGCGGACCCGGGACCGCACCGGGACCGGGCCGCCCGGATCACCCAGGCGGTGACCGACCGGCTGTACGACCCGGTCACCGGCACCTTCCACCCGCGCGACCTGCGCACCGACCGGCTGATCCCGGCCCGGACGGTGCTCGGGCTGATGCCGCTGATCCTGCCCGACCTGCCGGCCCGGCAGGCCGCGGCGGTGGTGGCCGAGGCCGCCTCGGCGCGGTTCGGGGTGGCCCCCCGGATGGCGCGTCCGCTGCCCAGCCACGACCGGACCGCGCCGGACTTCGAGCCGCTGCGCTACTGGCGCGGGCCGAGCTGGCTGAACACCAGCTGGTTGCTCTGGCGGGGACTGCGCACCCACGGCCGGCCCGACCTGGCGGCCGGGCTGCGGGAGTCCATGCTGGAGCTGGTCGCCACCGGGGGCTGCCACGAGTACTTCCACCCGGACACCGGCGCGGGGCTGGGGTCTCCGGCGTTCAGCTGGACGGCGGCGCTGCTGCTCGACGCGCTCGCCGAGGGCTGAACCGTCGGGGTTTGCCGGGCCACGCCGACCGGGAAGAGAGGTGCATGGGCTTCTTTCGCCGGCGGCGTCCGCCCGCCCCCCTCTACGCGGCGATGGGCGTGGTCGTCGTCGTCGGTTTCGCGATCGCCACCTGGCGGGTGTGGAGCAACGACAACGCGCTGCGCGACCGGGGCCGCGAGGCCCCGGCGCGGGTGGTGGAGATGAACCGCAGCGCTGCGACGGTCGAGTTCACCACCGACGACGGGCGCCGGGTGCGTGCCAGGATCGGTCAGGGCGATGCGGCGCCCGGGCCGCGCGCCGTCGTCGGCGACGCGGTGACCATCGTGTACGACCCGCGCCGGCCCACCGACGACGTACGGGACGCGCGTGCCCCGGAGAACCGCCGCTCGGCGTACATGTTGCTCGGTACCACCATCTTCGGGCTGATCGGGGTGCCGCTCGCCACCTGGGGCATCGTCCGCGCCGACCGGCGGGAACGCGCGGCCCGGTGACGGGCCGCGCGTCGCGGGGCGGATCCGCGGGTCAGCCGATCCCGGCCGGAGTGGCGCCGCCGGCGCGCAGCGCGGCCAGCGGGGCATCGTCGATCGCGTAGCCGAGCGCGTCGACCACCTCGACCACGCCGCTGACCTGCATGGTCAGCCGCAGGGCCAGGTGCACGGTCGACCAGCGGTCGAGCTGGCCGGTGAGGGTCACCACGCCGCCGTGCACGGTCACGTCGACGACGCCGTCGGGGACGCCCAGCACCCGGTGCAGCACGTCACCGACCACGTCCCGGCGGATGTCGGCGTCCGGGCGCAGGTGCACCTTCAGCAGGTCGCCCCGCGTCACGATGCCCACCAGCCGGCCCAGGTCGTCGGTCACCGGCAGCCGCTTGACCTGCCGCTTATCCATGATCCGGGCGGCCTCCACCAGGGAGACGTCGGGGGAGACGGTCACCGCGGGGGCGGTCATCAGGTCGGCGGCCAGGGTGGCGCCGGCCTTGATCCGGGCCTCCCGGTGCCGGCGGCTGGGAAAGATCCGCCGCTCGTGCGGCTGGCCCAGCAGCTCCACCTTGTGCAGCAGGTCCGCCTCGGAGACCACCCCGAGCACCCGCCGGGCCCCGTCCACCACCGGCACCGCGGTGACGTGCCGGCCGGTCAGCACGTCCACGATCTCCCGGTACGCGGTGCCCTCCCGTACCGTCGCGACGTCCGTCGTCATCACGTCCTGCACCTGCCACGTCCGCATGGCGACCTCCTCGTTCCCGCCTCCGACGCTAGGCGGCGGGGCGGGTGCGGAGCAGGGGCGCAGGGACCGTACCGGCCGGGCCGGAAGTCCCGGGTCAGGCCGGGCGGAGCTCGGCGAGCAGCTGCTCGACCCGGGTGCGGATCTCGTCGCGGATGGGGCGGACGGCCTCGACGCCCTTGCCGGCCGGGTCGTCGAGCTTCCAGTCCTCGTAGCGCTTGCCGGGGAAGACCGGGCAGGCGTCGCCGCAGCCCATGGTGACGATGACGTCGGAGGACTCGGCCGTGGCGTACTCGAGGAGCTTGGGGGTCTGGTCGGTGATGTCGATGCCGACCTCGCGCATGGCCTCGACGGCGGCGGGGTTGACGGTGTCGGCGGGGGCGGAGCCGGCGGAGCGGACCTCGACGGCGTCGCCGGCGAGGTGGCGCAGCCAGCCGGCGGCCATCTGGGAGCGGCCGGCGTTGTGCACGCAGACGAACAGGACGCTGGGCTTGTCGCTCATGGGATGCCTCTCGGGGTACGGGATCGCAGGGTGGTCAGGACCGGTCGTCGCGGGCCAGGTCGGGCTCGGCCGGGACGACGACCTGGTCGGCGACGTCGCCGGCGTCGGGGTAGTGCGCGGCCAGCAGGCCGACGCCGACGGCCAGTCCGACCAGCTGGGCGACCACGAAGCCGGGGACGGAGGCGGGCGCGATGCCGGCGAAGGTGTCGCTGAACGCCCGGCCGATGGTCACCGCCGGGTTGGCGAACGAGGTGGACGAGGTGAACCAGTACGCGGCCCCGATGTACGCGCCGACCGCGGCGGGGGCGACCGGGGCCCGCCCGGAGCGGGCGAGCGCGAAGATGAGCAGGATCAGCCCGGCCGTGGCGACCACCTCGCCCAGCCAGAGGTGGCCGCCGGTGCGGTCCTTGCCGGAGAGGGTGACCGCGCCGAGGTCGAACATCAGGTTCGCCAGGATCGACCCGGCGATCGCCCCGAGGATCTGGGCGGCGGTGTAGCCGGCGAGATCGCGGGCGGCGAGGCCGGTGCCGGCGCGGCGACCGAGGAACCAGTCGGCGGCGGAGACCACGGGGTTGAAGTGGGCGCCGGAGACCGGTCCGAAGATCAGGATCAGCGCGCCGAGGGCGAACGCGGTGGCGATCGAGTTCTCCAGCAGTTGGAGCCCGACGTCGCCGGGGGAGAGGGTAGTGGCCATGATGCCGGAGCCGACGACGGCGGTGACCAGCAGGGCGGTGCCGGTGAACTCGGCCAGCAGGCGCCGCCGGAGGGCGATGGTCATCGGTCTGTTCTCTCCTGTGGTGTGACGTGCCGGGGCGGGGCGCCCGGGCTGTTGTTCAGCGGGGTGACGGCGGGGGCGAGCCGGTCGATCCGGTCGGCCAGGTCGGCGTACGCCGCCTCGAACGCCTCGTCGGTGTCGACCCGGACCGGGTCCGGCACCGACCAGTGCAGCCGGGGCCGCACCGGACCGGTCAGCTCCTCGTGGGCGTTGTCGCAGACGGCGACCACGAGGTCCTGGTCGCGGACCACGTCGGCCACGTGCGCGGTGCCGCTGGGATCGAGGTCCAACCCGTGCCGGTGGGCGACCGCGACGGCGCGAGGGTGCACGCGGGCCGCGGGCTTCGTGCCGGCGGAGGCGGCGGTGGCGCGGGTGCGGTACCGCCACAGGGCGGCGGCGAGCTGGGAGCGGGCGGAGTTGTGGGTGCAGACGAAGACCACCCGGTCGACTCCGGCGAGCGGCGGCGGGGCCAGCGCGGCCAGGGTCGCCGGTCGCAGCCGCAGGTAGGTGCGGCGGCGGTCGCCCTCGGAGCGGCCGCGGACGACGAGGCCGGCGTCGGCGAGCACCTTGACGTGGTGGGCGACCAGGTTGGTCGGCATGTCGAGGCTGCGGGCGATCTCCCCGGGGGAGGCGTCGCCGAGGGTGAGCGCGTCGACGATCGCGAGGCGCGCCGGGTCGCCGAGGGCGGCGTGCACCCGGGCCCGGCTCGTCAGGGAATCAACCTCAGCGTTCATTGAGTCAACTATCACTGAGTAAAAGCCGGTCCGTCAACTCGGCGGGTGGAAAAGCCGGTCCGTCAACTCGGCGGGTGGATCAGCCGGCGGGCTCGACCGCGAGCAACGCGGCGAGCTGACGCAGGATGGCGGGCCGGGCGCGGTACCAGACCCAGGTGCCGCGCCGCTCGGCGTCCACCAGGCCGGCCTCCCGCAGGGCCTTCAGGTGGTGCGAGATGGTCGGCCCGGTGAGGTCGAAGGCCGGGGTCAGGTCGCAGACGCACACCTCGCCGCCCTCGGCGGAGGCGATCATCGACATCAGCCGCAGCCGCACCGGGTCGCCGAGCGCCTTGAAGGCCGGGGCGAGCACCGCTGCGGTCTCCGCCGGGACCTGATGCTGGGTCAGCGGGGCGCAGCAGGGTGCGTCGGCGGTGAGGTCCACCAGGGTGCGGGGCGCGTCTTGCTTCGACATGGCCCTAGGTTGACATCTATCTAATCAACGTGCAACTCTCTGCTTCGACGGATGTCGAGACAGGGCGTCGAAGGCTGTTAGACTTCATCGTCTATCGGCGATAAACGATCGAGGGGTGGGCGTGGACGAGTTGCTCGCACGGGAGACGGCGCAGACGTACGCGTCGTGGTTCCGCGCGCTGGCGGACCCGACGCGGGTGCAGATCGTGGCGTACCTGGCCCGACAGGCCCGACCGATGAGCGTGGGGGAGATCGTCGGTGCGATCGGGCTCGCCCAGTCCACCGTCTCGCAGCACCTCAAGATCCTCAGCGAGGTGCGGTTCGTGCTGGCGGAGGCGGCCGGCACCGCCCGCCACTACCGGATCAACGAGGCCTGCGTCGGGTGCTTCCCGTCCGCCGCCGACGTCGTCATGGGCCGCCCCGCCCCGCGCCCGGAGGGGGTCCGCTGATGGCCGACACCACCGTCCGCCTGATGACGGCCGACGACGCCGGCCCGGTCCTGGCGATCTACCAGGCCGGCCTGGACGGCGGCCACGCCAGCTTCGAGACCACGGCGCCGACCTGGGCCGACTTCGACGCGGGCCGGTTGCCCGAGCACCGCTTCGTGGCCGTCGACCGCGACGGCACCGTACACGGCTGGATCGCGGTCTCCCCGACCTCGGCCCGGGCGGTCTACGCCGGGGTGGTGGAGCACTCCGTCTACGTCGATCCCGCCGCCCGAGGGCGCGGCGTGGCGCGGCTGCTGCTGGCCACGCTGATCGCCTCGACCGAGGCCGCCGGCATCTGGACCATCCAGTCCGGTGTCTTCCCGGAGAACACCGGCAGCCTGGCGCTGCACCAGCGGGCCGGGTTCCGGGTGATCGGCGTCCGCGAACGGGTCGGTCGCCACCACGGCCGGTGGCGCGACGTCGTCCTGCTGGAACGGCGCAGCCCCGCCATCACCTGACCGGCGTCGGTCCCGTGCCCTTGGCCACCGTGCGCGCTCTTGATTAGATGTTTATCAACACAGAGGAGTTTGTGATGAGCACCCTGGACAACCTTCCCGTCGTGGTGATCGGCGCCGGCCCGGTCGGCCTGGCCGCCGCCGCGCACCTGCACGAGCGGGGCCTCGCCTTCACCGTCCTGGAGGCCGGTGACCGCGCCGGCGCGGCGGTCCGGCAGTGGGGACACGTGCGGGTGTTCTCCCCGTGGCGCTACAACATCGACCCGGCCGCCCGGCGGCTGCTCGACGAGTCCGGCTGGGTCGCCCCCGACCTCGAAGCCCTGCCCACCGGCGCCGAGCTGGTCACCGGCTACCTCCAGCCCCTGGCCGACCTGCCGCAGCTCAAGCCGCACCTGCGCTACGGCGCCCGGGTGGCGGCGATCAGCCGCCTCGGCCTGGACCGGCTGCGCACCGCCGGCCGCGAGCACACCCCGTTCCTGGTCCGCCTCGCCGACGGCGACGAGCTGCTCGCCCGCGCGGTGATCGACGCCTCCGGCACCTGGGGCGCCCCGAACGTGCTCGGCGCCTCGGGTCTGCCCGCCCGGGGCGAGACCGACGTCGCCGCGTACCTGGAGCACGCGCTGCCCGACGTGCTCGGCACGGACCGGGAGCGGTTCGCCGGCCGGCACACCCTGGTGGTGGGTGCCGGCCACTCCGCCGCCAACACCCTGCTCTCCCTGGCCGAGCTGGCCGCCGAGGAGCCCGGTACCGAGGTGACCTGGGCGATCCGGTCCGCCTCGCCGGCGCGCAGCTACGGCGGCGGCGACGCCGACGCCCTGCCGGCGCGCGGTGCGCTCGGCGCCCGGCTGCGCACGCACGTCGACGCCGGTCGCGTCCGGCTGCTCACCGGCTTCTCCGTGCACGCCCTCAGCCCCTCCGACGGGCGCGTCGCGGTGGTCGTCCGGCACGCCGACGGTGGTGAGGAGCGGGTCGTGGTGGACCGGATCGTCGCTGCCACCGGCTTCCGTCCGGACCACTCCATCGCCGCCGAGCTGCGCCTGGACCTGGACCCGGTGATGGGCGCCACCCGGGCCCTCGCCCCGCTGATCGACCCCAACGAGCACTCCTGCGGCACCGTCCCCCCGCACGGCGTCGACGAGCTGTCCCACCCCGAGGTGGGGTACTACGCCGTCGGGATGAAGAGCTACGGCCGCGCGCCGACGTTCCTGATGGCCACCGGTTACGAGCAGGTCC
Source organism: Micromonospora lacuserhaii (assembly GCF_036902735.1). Classification (NCBI taxonomy): domain Bacteria; kingdom Bacillati; phylum Actinomycetota; class Actinomycetes; order Micromonosporales; family Micromonosporaceae; genus Micromonospora; species Micromonospora lacuserhaii. The sequence goes on from NZ_JBAKHO010000024.1 coordinate 37,217, forward strand.
GCTCCGTGGTCGCCGCCCTCGCCGGGGACTGGGCCGCCGCCCGTGACGTCCGGCTCGACCTCCCGGAGACCGGGGTGTGCAGCAGCAACCCGGACGACGCGGTCGGCGGCGAGAGCTGCTGCGGTTCGGCGCCCGCCGCCGTCGGCCTCGCCACCGGCATCTCCGGCGGCCTGCTGGCCACGCCGCTGGACCTGGTGAGCCTCGACGCCGTTCCCGCCGGCGGTCAGGCCGGCGGCTGCTGCGGCAGCTGAGCGCGGCGCGGGGTCGCCGTCGCCGCACCGTCAGTCCAGCCGGCGCCAGTCCACGCCGGCTGGACGCTCCGGCGACTCGAGCGCCGCCAGCATCACCGCCTCGACCTGCTCCGGGGTGAGCTGCTCGCGATGGTCGGCGCCGGGGACGTACGCGCCCCAGGACCGGTCCTCGCGGTCCGCCATGACGACGCCGGTCCCGTGCCGACGGTCGCTGACCGCCGCGACGGTGCCCCACGGCCGGTGGACGAACACCTGCTGGTCGAGGTCCGGGTCCAGTTCGCGCAGCCAGCGTCGGACGGTCTCCCGGTCGGCGAGGGCCGCTGTCTCGCCGACGACCCGGAACAGCCCCGGCCTGCTCAGTCGTTCGGCCACGTCCCGCTTCGGCTCCCGCCCGCCGCGCCACCAACCCATCCCGCGCTCCTTTCGGATGGAATGCCGCCCACGGCGGAATGCCCCGCCGGCCGTCCCCGGGAAACCCGCCGCCCGCCGCCGACGCCGTCGTTTGTCCGGGACGGCTCCGGGTATTCGCGTCCGGCCCGGACCCGCCGGGCCCGGCGGGGAGGTGGACCCGGATGCGCTTCCCGATCTTCGTCAACGCGGTGGCCCGTCGCGCCCAACTGCCGCCGGAGCGGGCGGCCGCGATCTCCCGCGCCGCCCTGGTGACGCTGGCGGAGCGGGTCAGCGCCGGGGAGGCCGACCACCTGGCCGCCCAGCTGCCGGACGACCTCGGCGGCTACCTCGCCGGGCCGACCCCGGCCGAGGCCGGTGCGGGCCTCGGCGCGGAGGTTCCCGGCGGGCCGGCGGCCGACGGGGCGGCCGGGTACGGGCCGGTGGAGTTCCTGCACCGGGTGGCCGAGCGGGCCGGGGTGGAGCCGGCGACCGCGGAGGTGGGCGTGCGGGCGGTGTTCGCGACGCTGCGCGAGGCGGTCACGGTCGGGGAGTTTCAGGATCTGGTGTCACAGTTGCCGAAAAGTTTCATCCGGGGCGTCGATTCCGGGCCGGTCCCGCCGTACGATCGTTGACGTATGACAACCTCCGGCACCGCGCTGACCTGCTGTTGAGGAGTCAATCAGGCGGAAAATCCCCGGCCTGCAAGCTCTTTCACCGAAAAATTACTCGTCGGTACCTGCTTAGGCGGAAACTCCTGGCCGCGCTAGAGGGATGATCGGCCGAATTTCGGCACCCGATCTCCGTCCGGTCGTCGCCCCTTCGGGTCGACTCCGATCAATGATCTGTTACCCGGGACATCGAGCCCTATGCTGGCTCCATTGTGAAGTCCTGGGGGGGATCATGATCACAACTGCAGATGGCTGCGCCTGTGTCCACTCAGGAGCGAAGCCTGCCTCCTGACATGGCGCAACCATCGATCGTTCATCGCTTCGCGGACGTCGCCGCCGCTCGACCCGAGCAACCGGCGATCATCGGCGAGACCCACGAGGTCCGCTACGCCGCACTGGCCCTGACCGCCGGCGGGCACGCCGCCGCCCTCACCGCCGCCGGCGCCCGCATCGGCGACCGGGTCGCCCTGCTCACCGGGCACGGCGCGTCCACCATCGCCGCGATCCTCGGCACGCTCGCGGCCGGCTGCGCGTACGTGCCGCTGGACCCGGAGTTCCCGACCGGACGGCTGCGGCACATGCTCGCCGCCGCCGGCGTCCGCCTGCTGGCCTGCACCCCGGCCCACCGGGAGCTGGCCGAGCAACTCCGCGCCGACGCGGCGGACCTGCGCGTGCTCGTCCTCGACGACGACGCCGCCGCGCCGCTGCGCCCCGCGCCGGTCGACCCCGACGCCCCGGCGTACGTGCTGTTCACCTCCGGCTCCACCGGGACGCCCAAGGCCGTCGCGCAGACCCACCGCAACCTCGCCCACGTCGTCGACAACCAGATCCGCACCCTGTCGATCGGCCCCGACGACCGACTCAGCCTGCTCGCCTCGTTCAGCTTCGACGCGGCCATCCCCGACCTCTACCCGGCGCTGCTCACCGGCGCGGCCGTCGTCCCGGTCGACCTGCGCCGGCACGGGCTGGCCCACGCGGTGGCGCGGCTGGACCGGCACCGGGTGACCGTCTACCACTCCACCCCGACCGTCTACCGGTTCCTGCTCGACACCCTCGGCCAGCGCCGGCTCGACGCGGTCCGGGTGGTCCTGCTCGGCGGGGAGCAGGCCACCGGGGTCGACGCGGCCCGCGGTCGGGACCGGTTCGCGGCGGACTGCGTACTGGTCAACGGCTACGGCGCCACCGAGATGACCTTCGCGGCGCGGCACGTGCTGCCGCTGGCCGGGGCCGACCCGACGGCCACCGGGCCGCTGCCCATCGGCGCCGCGCTGCCCGGGTACGCGCTGCGGCTGACCGACGCCGGGGAGATCGTGGTGCGCAGCCGGCACCTGGCCCCCGGCTACCTCGGCCAACCCAGCGACCGGTTCGCCGTCGACCCCGACGGGGTCCCCACCTACGCCACCGGCGACCTGGGCGAGCGGCTGCCCGACGGCAGCCTGGTCTGCCTCGGCCGGCTCGACCGCCAGGTCAAGGTGCGCGGGTTCCGGGTCGAGCTGACCGAGATCGAGGCGGTCCTCGCCGAGCAGCCCGGCGTCGCCGCCGTCCGCGCGATCGCCCGGGACGGCGAACTGCTGGCGTACGCCACACCCGCCGGCGGGACCCCGGACCCGGCGGCCCTGCGCGCCGCCCTCGCCCGGCGGCTGCCGGACTACGCCCTGCCCCGCGCGGTGGTCGTGCTCGACGCCTTCCCGCTCACCGTGACCGGCAAGGTCGACGAGCGGTCGCTGCCCGACCCGACCCGGCAGGTGCCGCCCGGGCAGGAGCCGGCCACCGACACCGAGCGGGCGGTGCACGACATCTGGTGCGCGGTGCTCGGCCGCGGCGCCGTCGGTCGGCAGGAGAGCTTCTTCGACGCCGGTGGCCAGTCCCTGCTGCTCGGCCAGGTCCAGCAGCGCCTCGCCGAACGGTTCGGGGTGACCCTGCCGATGGCCCGGCTCTTCGCCCACCCCACCGTGGCCGCGCAGGCCCGGCTGCTCGACGCGCCGGCCACCATGGAACCCGCCCCGCCGCTGCCCGCCCCGGCCGCGCCGCCGGTCGCCGGTCGGGAGTACACCGGCGACGAGATCGTGGTGGTCGGGCTGGCCGGCCGCTTCCCCGGCGCACCGGACGTGGCGACCTTCTGGTGGAACCTCTGCGCCGGGGTGGACTCCATCCACGACCACACCGACGAGGAGCTGGCCGCCCTCGGCATCGGCCCCGCCCTGCGCGCCGACCCCCGGCACGTGCGGGCCGCCGGCCGGCTCGACGGGGTGGACCGGTTCGACGCCGAACTCTTCGGCATGCCCGCCACGGAGGCGGCCCGCACGGACCCGCAGCACCGGCTCTTCCTGGAGGCGGCGTGGGAGGCGCTGGAGGACGCCGGGCACGATCCGACCCGCTTCCCCGGCCTGGTCGGCGTCTACTCGGCCACCTCCGCCAACCGGTACTTTCTGTTCCACCTGATGGACAACCCGGCGGTGGTGGGCGAGGTCGACCCGGACGACTGGGAGACCCGGCTGATCGGCCGGCAGTTCACCGACCACCTGCCCGGCCAGGTCGCGTACCGGCTGGGGTTGACCGGGCCGGCGGTGGCCGTGCAGAGCGCCTGCTCCAGCTCGCTGGTCGCGGTCTGCCTCGCCGCGCAGAGCCTCGCCGACTACCAGTGCGACATCGCCCTCGCCGGCGGGGTCAACGTGACCTGGCCGCGCTACCGGCACACCCCCGGCGGGCTGGCCTCACCGGACGGCCGCTGCCGCGCCTTCGACGAGGCCGCCGCCGGTTCCGGCTTCGGCTCCGGCGTCGGCGTGGTCGCGCTGCGCCGGCTCGCCGACGCCCGGGCCGACGGCGACCGGATCTACGCGGTTCTGCCCGGCTGGGCGGTCACCAACGACGGCCCGGACCGGGCCGGCTTCGCCGTGCCCGGGCCCGCCGGCCAGGCCGCCGCCGTGGCCAACGCGCTCGCCGCAGCCGAGGTCGCGCCCGGCGAGGTCCGCCTCATCGAGGCCCACGGCAGCGGTACGCCGCTCGGCGACGCCATCGAGGTGGCCGCGCTGCACGAGGTGTACGGCGGGGCCGCGCCGGCCGAGTCCTGCGCGCTCGGCTCGGTCAAGACCAACATCGGCCACCTCGACGCGGGCGCCGGCATCGCCGGTCTGATCAAGACGGTGCTCGCCGTGCGGCACGGGCTGATCCCGCCGAACCTGCACTTCACCCGCCCGCACCCCGAGATCGACCTGGCCGGCGGCCCGTTCTACGTCCCGACCAAGGCCCGGGACTGGCCACCCGGCCCGCGCCGGGTCGCCGGGGTCAGCTCCTTCGGCCTCGGCGGCACCAACGCGCACGTGGTGGTCGAGCAGCCACCGCCCGACGAGCCGCCGGACGTCCCGCCGGCCGCCGCGCAGCTGCTGCCGGTCTCGGCGCGTACCCCGCAGGCGCTGCGGGAGGCGGTGACCCGGCTGCGGGCACACCTGGCCGCCGCCGCCCCGGCGCTGCCCGACGTCGCCGCCACCCTCGCCCTCGGCCGGCGGGCCTTCGACTGCCGGGCCGCGGTGGTCGCCACCGACCCGGCCGCCGCGGTCGCCGGCCTCGACGAGCTGCTCGCCACCGGCGCCCCGGTCGCCGGCCTGCCCGGCGAGCTGCGCGACCTGGCCACCGCGTGGGTCTCCGGCCAGGACGTCGACTGGGCCGCGCGGTATCCGGAGAACAGCTTCCGCCGCACCGGACTGCCCGGCTACCCGTTCCAGCGCCGTCGGCACTGGATCGACCCTCCTCAGAAAGGCACGCGGTGAACTGGTTCGTCTCGCCCGGAAGCCGACCCCAGGCGCCGGTGCAGCTGTTCTGCCTGCCCTACGCCGGCGCCGGCGCGAGCGCGTTCCGGCGCTGGCAGGAGGGGATCGGCGCGGACGTCGAGGTGCTGGCCGTGCAGCTGCCCGGCCGGGAGAACCGGATCAGTGAGGACCCGGCGTTCACCGTCGCCGACGTCGCCACCGCGATCGCCGACCGGGCCGACCGCCCGTACGCCGTCTACGGGCACTCGATGGGCGGGCGGCTCGGCTTCGAGGTGGCCCGCGAGCTGCGCCGCGCCGGCCGTGAGCTGCCCCGGCGACTGTACGTCGGCGGGGCCCGGGCGCCGCACGTCACCGCGGCGAGCCTCTTCGACGGCCTCTCCACCGTGGACGACGACGAGCTGCTGCGCCGGCTCGGCGACGGCGGGGGCCTCCCCGCCGAGCTGCTGGCCCACCCCGAGCTGGTGGAGCTGCTGCTGCCCCTGCTACGCGCCGACTTCGGCCGGGTGGACGGCTACCGCTACCTCCCGGGGGAGCCGCTGCCGGTGCCGATCGTCGCGTTCAGCGGCCGGCGGGACCGGGCGGTGAGCCGCGAGCAGAGCGCCGCCTGGGCGGAGCACACCGCCGCCGGGTTCACCCTGCGCGAGATCGACGGCGGGCACTTCTTCCTGCACGACCAGCTGCCCGACCTGCTCGCCGCGATCCGCGCCGACCTGACCAACGCCGCCGCCGCCGGGCCCGCCACCGCGGGGGGGCCGGCCACCATCGGGTCCGCCACCGGCGGGGCGCCGGCCGCCGGGCGGCCGGTCGGTGAGCAGGGGAGCGGCCCGGGCGCGCACCGGGTGCCGCTCGGCGACACCGGCTGGTCGGTGTGGCGGGACGCCATCCTGCGGACCACCGGGTTCCCGGCCGACGGGCTGACCCTGTTCGCCGCCCCGCGGGCCGCCGCCGCGGCCGACGACCTGCTCACCACCGGCGCCGACGACGGCCAGTTCGACAAGGAGTTCGACGAGGCCGTCCGGTCCGGTGCCCAACGGCTCAGCGAGCTCGCCGCCGACCCGCTGCTGCGGGAGGCGATCACCTGGCAGAACCGCAGCGCCCTGGTCGCGCTGGACGGGCTGGCCCGCGGCGGTGGGGACGCGCCGCGCAACGTCCGCCGCCGGGACCGGGAACGCGCCCTGCTCAAGTACTGGCAGCGGTACGGCGGCAAGAACGAGACGGTCGGCTTCTTCGGGCCGAGCTGCTGGGTCACCCTCGACCCCGCGCAGGCCGAGGTCGCCCGGATCGCCCCCGGGCCGCAGCTGACCCGCCGCCGCTGGGTGTGGTTCGAGTCCTGGGCGCTGTCGGCGTACGCCGACCGGATCGGCGCCGACCTCGCGGTGCGCCGCTGGTGGCCACCGATGCTCGGCGTCCACCTCAGCGTGCACGACCGGGCGGTGCTGCGCCCGGGCCGCCCCCCGGTGCCGCTCTCCCCGGTGGAGGCCGCGCTGCTCGCCGCCGCCGACGGCCGCCGCCCCGCCCACGAGCTGGTCGCCGACCCGGCCGTCGGGCTGCGCCGCCCCGAGGACGGGTACGCGCTGCTGGACCGGCTCGTGGAGCGCGAGCTGATCACCTGGGACGCGGCCCTGCCGGTCAGCCCGGAGGCCGAGGACGTGCTCCTCGCCCGGCTCGACGGCATCGGCGACGAGCCGGTACGACAGGCCGCGCGGGCCGGGTTCGACCGGCTGCGCGCCGCCCGGGACGAGGTCGCCGCGGCCGCCGGTGACCCGGACCGGCTGCGGGACCGGCTCGACGCCCTCGACGCCGCCTTCACCGAGCTGACCGGTCAGCCGGCCCGCCGCCGCGCGGGACAGATGTACGCCGGCCGGACCATCTGCTACGAGGACACCAGCCGCGACCTCGACGTCGTCTTCGGCGCGCCGCTGCTCGCCGAGCTCGCCGCCCCGCTCGACGTGCTGCTGCGGGCCGCCCGGTGGATGGTCACCGCCCTGGAGCAGGCGTACGCGGCGGTCTTCCGGGACCTCTACGACGAGCTGCGCGCCGAGGCGGGCGACGGGCCGGTGGCCCTGTCCGACCTGTGGTTCCTCGTCCAGGGGCTGTTCTGGGGCAGCGGGCAGCGGCCGGTGGACGAGGTGGCCGCCGAGTTCGCCGCCCGCTGGGCCGAGCTGTTCGGGCTGGCCGACCTGCCCGCCGGCAGCACCGAGGTGCGACTGCCGGTGGCCGACCTCGCCGACCGGGTCGACCGGGCCTTCCCGGCCACCCGACCCGACTGGTCCAACGCGGTCATGCACAGCCCGGACCTGCAGATCTGCGCCACCGACGCGGACGCGCTGCGCCGCGGCGACTACACCGTGGTCCTCGGCGAACTGCACGCCGCCTGGTCCTCCTTCGACTGCGCGGTGTTCACCCCCTCGCACCCCGACGTCGAGCGGCTGCGCGCCGCGCTCGCCGAGGACCTCGGCGCGCACCGCGTCCGGCTGCTCTTCCCCGCCGAGTGGCCGCGCCGGACCAGCCGTACCTCCGAGACGCTGACCGGGCCGACCGACCGGCACCTGGCGTTCCAGCCGGCGCCCGGCGGTGAGCCGGGCCGGGTGCTGCCCACCGTCGACCTCACCGTCACCGACGAGGACGGCCGGCTGGTCGCCGCCGGCCGCGACGGCCAACGCTGGACCCTCACCGAGATCTTCGCCGAGCTGCTCAGCGCGCACGCGGTCGACGGGTTCAAGCTGATCGCCGCGGCCCCGTACACGCCCCGGATCACCCTGGACCGGCTGGTGGTGGCCCGGCAGACCTGGCGGACCACGGTGGGGGCGAGCGGCCTGGGCACGGTGACCGGTGAGCGGGAACGGTTCCGCGCGGTACGCCAGTGGCGCCGCCGGCTCGGCCTGCCGGAGCAGGTGTACGTCAAGCTCGGCACCGAGACCAAGCCCTGCTTCGTCGACCTGGGCAGCCCCGCCTTCGCGAACATGTTCTGCGCGATGGTCCGGGCCGCCCGCGCCGACGGCGGCGACGACACCTCCCTGGTGGTCAGCGAGATGCTACCGACACCCGACCAGGCCTGGGTGCCGGACGCCGCCGGCCGCCGCTACTTCAGCGAGCTGCGACTGCACATCGTGGACGCCCCGGCGCCGGAGGTCGACCGATGAGCCACCTGCTGCCGTTGGGCGACACCGGCTGGTCGGTGTGGCGGGACGTCCTGCTGCGGACCGCGGGCTTCCCCGCCGAGGGGCTCGCCGCCTTCGCCGCCCCCGAGGCCGCCACCGCCGCCGACGCGCTGCTGGCCGGCGAGGGTGGCGCCGAGCCGTTCGACAAGGCGTTCCGGGACGCCGTGCTGGACGCCTCCGTCCGGCTGGCCCGGATCGCCGCCGACCCCCTGCTGCGCGAGGCGGTCACCTGGCAGAACCCCGGCATGCTGGTCGCCCTCGACGGCCTGGTGACCGGCCACCCGGCGGCCCGCAACTGGCGCCGGCGCAGCCGGGAGACGACGCTGCTGCGGTACTGGCAGCGGTACTGCGGCAAGGCCGAGACGATCGGCTTCTTCGGGCCGGTCTGCTGGGGCTCGGTCGACCCGGCCGGGTCGACCCGGCTGATCCCCGGGCCGGGGCTGGTCCACCGCCGCGAGGTCTACTTCGAGGCGTGGGCGCTGCTGGCGTACGCCGACCGGCTCGCCGAGGACCTGGCGGTGCGCCGCTGGTGGGCGCCCGCCGTGCCGCCGCACCTGAGCGTCGAGGGGCGTCGGCTCTGCCGGCCGCTGCACCCGCCGGTCGAGCTCACCGCCCTGGAGGCGCGGCTGCTGGCCGCCTGCGACGGGCGGACCCCGGCCGAGGCGGTGGTGCGGGAGGCGCTCACCGACGACGGGGCGGCCCTGCGCACCGTCGACGACGGCTACCTGCTGCTCGACCGGCTCGTCGCCCGGGGGCAGCTGGCCTGGGACGCCGGATTGCCGTACAGCCCCCGGGCCGAGCAGGTGCTGGCCCAGCGGATCGCGGCGATCGGCGACCCGGCCGTCCGGGCCGAGGTGACGGCCGGCTTCGACCGGCTGCGGGGCGCCCGGGACGCGGTGGCCGCCGCGGCCGGCGACCCGGACCGGCTCGGCGCCGCCCTGGCCGCGCTGAACGCGACCTTCGCCGGACTGACCGGGCAGGCGGCGACCCGGCGCGGCGGCGAGATGTACGCCGGCCGCACGGTCGCCTACGAGGAGACCGCCCGGGACCTCGAAGTCACCGTCGGGGGCGCGGTGCTGGAGGCGCTGGCCGCCCCGCTGGCGGTGCTGCTGCGGGCGGCCCGCTGGCTCACCGCGGAGATCGGCGCCGACTGCCACCGGCTCCTCGTCGAGCTGCACCGCGAGCTGGGCGCCGACGGGCCGGTTCGGCTGGCCGACCTCTGGTCGCTGGCCCAGGGGCTGCTGCTCGCGCCGGACGGGCCGGTCAGCACGGCCAGCGCCGGGTTCGCCGCCCGCTGGGCCGAGCTGTTCGGCCTCGCCGACCTGCCGCCGGAGCAGCCGGAGCTGCGGCTGGACAGCGCCGAGCTGGCCGCCCAGGTGGCCCGGGTCTTCCCCGCCGAGGCCCCCGGCTGGCCGTCGGCCCGGATCCACAGCCCGGACGTGCAGATCAGCGCGACCGACCTCGACGCGGTGGACCGGGGCGAGTTCCAGCTCGTGCTCGGCGAGCTGCACCCGGCCATCACGCCCTTCGACAGCGTCGTGTTCACCCCGTTCCACCCCGACCCGGCGGCGCTGCGCGCCGGGTTCGACGCCGACCTGGGGCCGACCCGCACCCGGGTGCTCTACCCGGCGAGCTTCCCCCGGCTCACCACCCGCACCACGTACGCGCTGACCAGCCCCGACGACCGGCAGCTCGGCATCGACACCGCCCGCGGCGCCGACGCCGACCGGCTCGTCCCGGCCACCGCGGTCCGGGTCGAGCTCGACGGCGGCGAACTCGTGGCGGTCTTCCCGGACGGCTTCCGCTGCCCGCTGGTGGAGATCTTCGGCAGCATCCTCGGCGTGCTGCTGCTGGACAGCTTCAAGCTGCTCGACCCGGCGCCGCACACGCCCCGGATCACCATCGACCGGCTGGTCGTGGCCCGGCGCACCTGGCGTACCACGGTCGACGCGTCCGGGCTGGCGGGCGTGGTCGGCGAGGCGGAGCGGTTCCTGGCGGTCCGCCGCTGGCGGGACCGGCTCGGCCTGCCCGAGCAGGTCTTCGTGAAGGTCGGCACCGAGGTCAAGCCCTGCTACGTCGACCTGACCGGCCCGCTGTACGCCCAGTCGCTCTGCGCCATGGTCGACGCCGCCGCGAAGACCGGCCCGGACGTCGCCCTGGTGGTCAGCGAACTGCTGCCCGGCCCGGCCGACGCGTGGATCACCGACGCCGCGGGCCGCGGCTACGTCGGCGAGCTGCGCTTCCAGATCACCGACCCAGCCACCTACCGGGGAGTGAACGGGTGACCGACATCCTGTCCATCAGCGCCGTCGCCGGGGAGCACCTGCCCTGGCCGGACGCGACACTGGCCGATCTGATCACCGACCGGGCCGCACGTTGCCCGGACGCGGTGGCGGTCCGCCAGTGGGACGACCGGCTCACCTACCGGGAGCTGGTCGGCCGGGCGGCCGGGCTGGCGGCCGCGCTGCGGGCCCGTGGCGTCGGCCGGCAGACCCGGGTGGGCGTCTGCGGGCAGCGCCGCCCCGACCTGGTGGTCGACGTCCTCGGCGTGCTGCTCGCCGGCGGCTGCTACGTCCCGCTGGAGCCGGGCGGCCCGCGCGAGCGGCTGCGGGAGATCGCCGCCGACGCCGGGGTGTCGCTGGTGGTCGGCGACGCGGCGGCGGAGAGCTTCGCCGACGTGCCCGGCGTCCAGGCGGTGACCGCGCCCGGTCCGGCCCCGCTGGCGCCCTGCCCGGCCCGCCCCGGCGACCCGGCGTACGTGCTGTACACCTCCGGCTCCACCGGCCGGCCCAAGGGCGTGCTGACCACCCACCGCAACGTGGTCGAGTTCGTCACCGGCTGCGCGGCGCTCAGCGGCGCCGACGCCGAGGTGCGCAGCCTCGGCATCGCCTCCCTCGGCTTCGACGCGGCCACCATGGACCTGTTCGTGCCGCTGCTGCTGGGCGGCAGCGTGCAGCTGCTCGGCGCGGACGACCGGTCCGACCCGGCCCGGCTGGCCCGGTTCATCGCCGCGCACGAGGTGAACTGGGGCTTCATCACCCCGACCGTGCTGTCCATGCTGGATCCGGCCGAGGTGCCGGACTGGCGCACGATCCTCTGCGGCGGCGAGGCCGTCCCCGCCGAGCTGGCCGTCCGGTGGGCGCGCGGGCGGCGGTTCCTCAACGGGTACGGCCCGACCGAGACCACCGTGCTCGCCGTCAGCGGGCCGCTGGCCGCGGACGAGACCGACCCGGTGCCGATCGGCTCCCCGCTGCCCAACCACCGGGCGTACGTGGTCGACGCCGACCTGCGCCCGGTGCCGCCGGGGGAGACCGGCGAGCTGCTGATCGGCGGGCCCGGCCTGGCCGACGGGTACCTCAACCGGCCCGGCCTCACCGCCGACCGGTTCGTCCCCGACCCGTTCTCCGGCCTGCCCGGCGAGCGGCTCTACCGCACCGGCGACCTGGTCCGGCAGCGCGCCGACGGGCGGATCGTCTACCTGGGCCGGGCCGACCGGCAGGTCAAGGTCCGCGGGCAGCGGATCGAGCTGGGCGAGGTGGAGGCCGTGCTGGCCGCCGCGCCCGGCGTCGACGGTGCCGCGGTCGAGGCGGTGCCCGGGCCGGCCGGCACCACCCTGGTCGCGTTCCTCACCCCGGCCGACGCGCCGGACGACGCGGCGCTGCGGGCGTACGCCGGGTCGCGGCTGACCGCCGCGATGCTGCCGGCCCGAGTGCTGCGCCGCGACGGGCTGCCGGTCAGCGCCGTCACCGGCAAGCTGGACCGGCCGGCGCTGCGCGCCCTCGCGGTCGCCGCGCTGGCCACCGACGACCCGGCGGACGGGGCGGCCGACATCGCCGACCCGGTCGAGCGGGCGGTGGTACGGATCTGGACCCGGCTGCTCGGTGTCGCCCCCGGCCCGGACACCGACTTCCTCGCCGCGGGCGGCAACTCCATCGTCGCCATGCGGCTGGTCGCTGCGCTCCGCGCCGAGCTGGGCCGGCACGTCGACACCCGGGACGTGCTGGCGGGCCGGACCCGTGCCGGCCTGGTCGCCCGGCTGCGCGCCGCCGCCCCGGCCGACGCCGACGGGCCGACCACCGGCAACCCGCCCACCCTCTCCCCGCCGCAGCGCCGGCTCTGGTTCGTCGACCAGCTCGCCCCGTCCAGCGCGCCGTACAACATCGCCGTCGCGCACCGGCTGCGCGGCCCGCTGGACACCGCGGCGCTCGGTGCGGCGCTGCGGGCCGTCGCGGAACGCCACGACGTGCTGCGCTGGCGGATCCCGCAGACCGCCGGCGTGCCGTACGCGGTCTGCGAGGAACCCACCGACGTGGCGGTGCCGGTGGTGGACCTGACCGCCGTCGCCGACCCGGAGGCCGACCTGGCCGCCATGCTCGCCGCCGGCGCCGCGCACGCCTTCGACCTGGCCACCGGGCCGCCCTGGCAGGTGACCGTCTACCGGCTCGGCGCCGACACGCACGTGCTGGCCATCACCGTGCACCACGCGGTCTTCGACGGCTGGTCCGAGGCGGTCCTCTACGACGACCTCGCCGCCGCGTACGCCCGGGCGGTCGCCGGCGCGGACCCGGCCCTGCCGCCGCTGGCCGCCACGTACGCCGACTACGCGGTCTGGCGGGCCGAGCGGGACCGCCGGCGCGGCCCAGCCGACCTCGCCTGGTGGGCCGCGCACCTGCGCGACGTGCCCACCGTGCTGGAACTGCCCCGCGACCGGCCGCGCCCGGCGGTGCAGACCTACGCCGGCGCGGAGGCCGCGGTACTCCTCCCGGAGCCCGCCGACCGTGCGGTCCGCGCCCTGGCCGCGCGGCGCGGCGGCACCGTCGCGGCGGTGCTGCTGGCCGGCTTCGGCGAGGTGCTGCGCCGGCTCACCGGCGCCGCCGACCACGTGGTCGGCGCGATCGTCGCCGATCGCCGGCTGGCCGCCTTCGACGACGTGGTGGGCTTCTTCATCGACACCGTCCCGGTGCGGGTACGCACCGGCGGGGCCAGCTTCGCCGAGCTGGTCGACCGGTGCGCCGCCGAGCTGCACGAGGCCACCGCCCACCCCGGCGCCCCGCTGGAACGGATCGTCGAGGCGCTCGGCGTCGGCCGGGACACCTCCCGGGCGCCGCTGGTGCAGGTGCTGTTCAACGTGCTCAACTTCGCTCCGCCCCGGCTGGCGCTGACCGGGCTGACCGGTGGGCCGGTGCCGGTGCCCAAGCCCGGCTCGCCCTTCGACATCACCGTCTACGTGGTGGAGCGCGACGGCCGGTTCGGCGTCGACGTGGTCTACAACCCCGACCTGTTCGACGCCGACCGGGTCGACGCGCTCCTCACCGACCTGGCCGCGCTGGTCGGCGCGCTCGCCGCCGACCCGGACAACCCCGCCGACACCGTCGCCGCCGAGCTGCCCCGCCCCACCGTCCGGGTGGCGGCGCTCGGCGCGATGACGGTGGCCGCCGCCGAGGCGCCCCGGACGACCGCGGTGCCGGCCGGCCCGCACGCGCTCACCGAGACCGAGGAGCTCGTCGCCGGCATCTGGCGGGAGGTCCTGGAACGCGACCGGGTCGGGGTCGCCGACAACTTCTTCGACATCGGCGGGCACTCGCTGGCGCTGGCCGCCGTGCACGCCCGGCTCACCGCCGCCACCGGCCGCTCGATCACCATGCTCGACCTGTTCCGCCACCCCACCATCCGGTCGCTCGCCGCCAGCCTCGACGGCGCCGTCGACCGACCCGAGCTGGCCCGCGCCGCCCTGCGCGCGGCCGCCCGCCGCAGCCGTACCCGCCGCAACCCACCCCGCCGCCCCGGCGGCACCGCGCAATGAAGGACACGCAGATGGACAACGCGTTCGCTCCGGACCTCCCCGCCGACGACGGCATCGAACCGATCGCCATCGTCGGGCTGGCCGCGCGGCTGCCCGGCGCGGCCGACGTCCATGAGTTCTGGCGCAACCTGGTCGACGGCGTCGAGTCGGTCACCGAGCTGACCCGCGAGGAGCAGATCGCCCGCGGCGTCCCGGTGGAGGAGGTGGACGACCCGGGCTGGGTCAGTCGCTCCCCGCTGATCGACGGCTACGACGAGTTCGACGCCGGGCTGTTCGGGATGACCGCCCGCGAGGCCGAGGTCACCGACCCGCAGCACCGGCTGTTCCTGGAGACCTGCTACACCGCCCTGCAGGACGCCGGCTACGACCCGTCCCGCTACGAGGGGGCGGTCGGCGTGTACGCCGGCACCGGCGCCGCCTCGTACCTCAACCGCAACGTGCTGCGCAACAAGCGCGTCGGCGGCAACCCGCACAGCGCGGTCTCCATCGCCACCAGCAACTCGCCCAACTACGTGGCGACCAACGTGTCGTACCGGTTGGACCTGCGTGGGCCCAGCCTCACCGTGCACACCGCCTGCTCCACCTCGCTGGTCGCGTTCCACCTGGCCTGCGAGGCGCTGCGCAACGGCGAGTGCGACATGGCCCTGGCCGGCGGGGTCAACGTGGAGCTGCCGCACGCCGGCTACCTCGGCATGGACGGCTTCACCTCGCCCGACGGTCGGTGCCGCCCGTTCGACGCCAACGCGAACGGCACCGTCTGGGGCAGCGGCGTCGGCGTCACCCTGCTCAAGCGCCTCTCCGACGCGATCGCCGACGGCGACACCGTCCGCGCGGTGGTGCTCGGCAACGCCATCAACAACGACGGCGCCGGCAAGGTGGGCTTCACCGCCCCCAGCGTCGACGGGCAGATGGAGGCGGTCGCGCAGGCGGTCGGGATGGCCGGCATCGACCCGCGCACCATCAGCTACGTCGAGGCGCACGGCACCGGCACCGCGATGGGCGACCCGATCGAGGTGGCCGCCCTCTCCGCCGTCTACGCCGAGGAGACCGACGACCGGGGCTGGTGCGGGATCGGCTCGGTGAAGTCCAACATCGGCCACCTCAGCCAGCCCTCCGGCATCGTCAGCGTGATCAAGACGGTGCTGGCCATGGAGCACGGCCTGATCCCGCCCACCATCAACTACGAGACGCCGAACCCGGCGATCGACTTCGCCGACACCCCGTTCTACGTGGCGAACACCCTCACCAAGTGGGACACCGACGGCGGGCCGCGCCGGGCCGGGGTGAGCTCGTTCGGCATCGGCGGCACCAACGCGCACGTGGTGCTGGAGGAGGCGCCGGTGGCGCACCGGGCCGAGCGGCGGGTCCGCCCGGCCCACCTGCTCCAGCTCTCGGCGAAGACCGCCACCGCGCTGGACACCGCCGTGCAGCGGCTCGCCGACCACCTGGCCGGCGTCACCGACGGCGGCCCGGAGCTGCTCGCCGACGTGGCGTACACCCTGCGGTCGGGCCGCCAGGAGTACCCGCACCGGGCCGCGGTGGTCGCCACCGAGCTGACCGACGCGGTGACCGCGCTGCGTACCCCGCGCCGCCGGCAGGGCGGCGCCGTCGAGGGCCCCGCCCCGCGGGTCGGGTTCCTCTTCTCCGGCCAGGGCTCCCAGTACGCGGGCATGGGCGCCGAGCTGTACGCCGAGGAGCCGGTCTTCGCCGCCGCCGTGGACGAGTGCGCCGAGCTGCTCCGCGCCGACCTGGGCCTGGACATCCGCGACCTGATCCTGGGCCGTGACCCGGCGGCGGGGGAGAAGCTCACCGAGACCCGGTGGACCCAGCCGGCCCTCTTCGTGGTCGAGTACGCCCTCGCGACGCTCTGGCAGCGGTCCGGGGTACGCCCCGCCGCGATGATCGGCCACTCGATCGGCGAGTACGTGGCGGCCACCGTCGCCGGCGTGCTGGACCTGCCGGACGCGTTGCGGGTGGTCGCCGCCCGGGGCCGGCTGATGCAGTCCCTGCCCGCCGGGTCCATGCTGGCCGTCGCCCTGGACGAGTCGGTGGTCGCCCCTAAGCTGCCCGAGGGGCTCTCCATCGCCACCGTCAACGGCCCCGGCACCTGCGTGGTGGCCGGCGAGAGCGCCGCGGTCGCCGCGTTCGCCGAGAGCCTCGGCGGTAAGAACAAGAGCAAGGCGCTGCGCACCTCGCACGCCTTCCACTCGCCGATGATGGAGCCGATCCTCGCTGAGTTCACCGCGCTGATGGCCACCGTGCCGCTGCGCCCGCCGGCGATCCCCTTCCTGTCCAACGTGACCGGCACCTGGATCACCGACGCGCAGGCCACCGACCCGGCGTACTGGGCGGCGCACCTGCGCCAGCCGGTGCGCTTCGGCGCCTGCGTGGCCACCCTGCTGGCCGAGGGCACCTGGGCGCTGCTGGAGTGCGGCCCGGGGAAGCAGTTGGCGAACCTGGCCCGGATGCAGGTCGCCAAGGCCGCGCCGGCGCAGCGGGCGCTGACCCCGCTGGGCAGTCTGCCCGGCCCGGGCGACCCCACCGGCGACCTGGCCACCCTGCTCGCCAGCGCCGCCGCGCTCTGGTGCGCCGGCGTCGGCGTCCGGTTCGACGCCGACCCGGCGGCCCGGCGGGTGCCGCTGCCCACGTACCCCTTCGAGCGCCGCCGCTACTGGGTCGACCCGGACCCGGTGGAGGAGGCGGCGACCGCGCCGGTGGAGACCGGCCCGCGCCCGCTGCCGGAGTGGTTCGCCGTGCCCGTGTGGCGGCAGTCCGCCGCCGAGCCGCGGACCGCGCCGCTGGGCCGCTGCCTGGTCCTCGCCGACGGTCCGCGCGGCGACGCGCTGGTCGCGGCGCTGCGGGCGGCCGGCGACGAGCCGGTGGTGGTCCGCGCCGGCGACGGCTTCGCGGCTGTCGACGGCGGCTACCGGCTGCGCCCCGGCGTCCGGGAGGACCACGACGCGCTGGTCGCGGCGGTGACCGCCGACGGTCTGCCGGAGCGGCTGGTGCACGCCTTCGCCCTCGACTCCGCGCCGGCCGGCACCGACATCGCCGCCGGCTGGGCCGCCCAGGAGCGCGGCTTCCTCGACGCCCTGCACCTGGTGCAGGCGCTCGCCGGGGCCGGGCTGACCGCCGACGAGCGGCCCCTCACCCTGGACCTGGTCGCCTCCGGCATCGGTGACGTCACCGGCGCCGACCTGGTTCGCCCCGAGCACGCCACCCTCGCCGGTCTGGCCCGGGTGCTCCCGGTCGAGCTGCCCGGCCTGACCGTCCGGCTGGTCGACGCCGATCCCGCCGCCACCGGCGCGGCCCCCGTCGTCGCCGAGCTGCGCCGCCCGGTCGACCCGGAGCGCGCCGAGGTGGCGCTGCGCGGCACGCGCCGCTGGCTGATCGGGTACGAGCAGGTCACCGTGGACGCCGAGGGCGAACCGGGCGCGCTGCGCGACGGCGGCCGGTACCTGGTCACCGGTGGCGTCGGCGGCATCGGCATCACCCTGGCCGAGGACTTCGCCCGACGACACCGGGCGAAGCTGGTGCTGCTGTCCCGCTCCGGGCTGCCCGCCCGCGAGGAGTGGGACGAGCACCTCGCGGTGCACGGCGGCGCGGACCGGGCCGGCCGGGCCATCGCCGCGATCCGCCGGATGGAGGCCGCCGGGGCCGAGGTGCTGGTGCTCGCCGCCGACGTCACCGACCCGG
Organism: Micromonospora lacuserhaii; assembly: GCF_036902735.1. Classification (NCBI taxonomy): domain Bacteria; kingdom Bacillati; phylum Actinomycetota; class Actinomycetes; order Micromonosporales; family Micromonosporaceae; genus Micromonospora; species Micromonospora lacuserhaii. Next base: position 54,953 of record NZ_JBAKHO010000024.1, read on the forward strand.
CCGACCTGCGCCGGGTGCGGGCCGCCGCCGAGGCCGCGTACGGGGGGATCGACGGCATCGTGCACGCGGCCGGCCTGCCCGGCGGTGGCATGGCGGAGGTCAAGGAGCGCGCCGAAGCCGAGCGGGTGCTCGCGCCGAAGCTCGCCGGCACCCTGGCGCTGGCCCAGGTCTTCGGCGACCTGCCGCTGGACTTCGTGGTGCTCTGCTCCTCGATCACCGCAGTGATCGGCGGCTTCGGGCAGGTCGACTACTGCGCGGCCAACAACTTCCTCGACGCGTACGCCCGCTCCGGAGCCGGCTTCCGGGCGCCCGTCGTGTCGCAGAACTGGGGCGGCTGGGCCGAGGTGGGCATGGCGGTGGAGACCGACTCCCCGGCCGGGTTCCGGGCCGCGGGGCGGGACACCGTCACCAGCCCGGTGGCGCACCCGGTGCTCACCACGAAGGTGGTCGGGCCGGACGGGACCGTGCTGCACGGTCTGGTCTCCGCCAGCACCCACTGGCTGCTCGACGAGCACCGCATCGGCGGGGTGCCGGTGGTGCCGGGCACCGCCCACCTCGAGGCGGTCCGCGCCGCGGTGGTCGCCGCGCTGCCCGCCCCGACCGACGACGCCGCGGTGGAGCTGCGCGACGTGGTCTTCCTGGAGCCGTTCTCGGTGCCGGACGGCACGGTCGCCCAGTACCGGGTCGAGCTGACCGGAACCGACGACGGCGTCGACTTCGCCGTCCGCAGCCTCGCCGCCGGCCAGCTGCGCACCCACGTGCGGGGCGCGGCCGGCTGGACCACCGAGGCCGCGCCGCCGGCCGGGATCCCCACGGTCGCCGGCCGGCGGGTCGACGACGACGCCTCCTTCGGCCGGGGCCGCACCAGCATGCTCACCTTCGGGCCGCGCTGGGCGTCGCTGGCCGAGCACCGGCTCGGCGAGGGGGAGGAGCTGGCCCGGGTCGAGGCCCCCGCCGAGGCGGTCGGCGAACTGCCCGGGTGGGGGCTGCACCCGGCGCTGCTGGACGTGGCCACCGCCTTCGGTCGGGGCCAGGGCTCCGGCACCTACCTGCCGCTGTCATACGGCCGGATCGTGGTGCGCGGGCCGCTGCCGGCGGTGTTCCTCAGCCACCTGCGGCACCGCCCCGGCACCACCGACGAGGTGGTCGCCGCGGACCTGTCCCTGGTGGACGCCGACGGCCGGGAACTCGTCGCGATCGGCGACTTCGTGCTGCGCCGGGTCGACCAGGGCGCGGTGACCGGCGGGCTGGCCACCGCCGCCGCCCCGGCGGGGGAGGCGGCCGCGTCCGGCGCGCCCACCGAGGACATCCGCCCGGTGGACGGCGCGGAGGCGTTCCGGCGCAGCCTCACCGCCGGCCTCGGCGCCCAGGTCGTGATCGCCACCCGGACCGTGGCGGACATCCGCCGCCGCGCCGCCCGGGTGACCACCGACAGCCTGGCCGGCGACCAGGAGCCGACGGCCACCGCCCCGGCGGCGACCGGCGGCGGCTCGGCCGCCCCGCGCACCGAGCTGGAGGCCACCATCGCCGGGGTCTGGCGGGACGGGCTCGGGGTCGGCGAGGTCGGGGTGGACGACGACTTCTTCGCCCTCGGCGGCAACTCGCTGGTCGCCGTTCAGCTGATCGCCGCGATGCGCAAGGCGACCGGGGTGCGGCTGCCGATGCGCAGCCTCTTCGAGACCCCCACCGTGGCCGGCCTCGCCGCCCGCATCGAGGAACTACGCGCCGCCGCCCCCGCCGACGAACCGGCGACACCGGCCACCATCCCCGCCATCCCGCGGCTACCCCGCGGCTGACGGCCGAGAAACAGGAGTGACAGAGCAATGAGCGACACGATCGCCACCCTGCCGGTGGTCGTCGAGAACGACGGCACACCGCTGACCGAGCTGATCGACCGGCGGCGGGCCGACCTGCGCGCCACCCTGGCCGAGCACGGCGGGCTGCTCTTCCGCGGCTTCGACGTGGGCGGGGTGGACGGCTTCGACGCGGTGGTCCGGGCGCTCTCCGGCGAGCCGCTGACCTACACGGAACGGTCCTCGCCCCGGCACGCCATCAAGGGGAAGGTCTACACCTCCACCGACTACCCGCCGGACGAGGAGATCTTCCTGCACAACGAGAACTCGTACCAGGCGCGCTGGCCGCTGACGCTGTTCTTCTACTGCATCACCGCCCCGGACACCCTGGGCGCCACCCCGCTGGCCGACGTCCGTCGGGTCTACGCCGAGATCGACCCGGCGGTCCGGGAGGAGTTCGTCCGGCGGCGCTGGATGCTGGTGCGCAACTTCCACGCCGACTTCGGCGCCCGCTGGCAGGACGTGTTCGGCACCGACGACCGCGCCGAGGTCGAGGCGTACGCGGCGGCGAACCGGATCGCGGTGGAGTGGATCGGCCGGGACGGGCTGCGTACCCGGGCGGTCCGCGACGTGGTCCACCACCGGCCCGGCTCGGACGCCCCGCGCTGGTTCAACCACGCCACCTTCTTCCACCTGAGCACCCTGCCGAAGGACTACCAGGAGGGGCTGCTGGCCATGTTCGGCGCGGACGGGCTGCCGTCGAACACCTACTACGGCGACGGCGGCGAGATCCCGGCCGACGTCATGGACCACCTGCGGGCCGCGTACCGGGCGGCCAGCGTCCGCTTCGACTACCAGCGCGACGACGTGCTGGTGGTGGACAACATGACCGCCGCGCACGGCCGGGAGCCGTTCACCGGCCCCCGCCGGATCGCCGTCGCGATGGCCGAACCGCACACCCCCGAGACCGCTGGAGAGAAGTGATGGCCGAAGCCCGATTCCTGGTCGTGCGCAACGACGAGGAGCAGTACTCGATCTGGTCGGCCGACCGCGAGCTCCCCGCGGGGTGGCACGACGCCGGGTTCGCCGGCACCCGCGAGGAGTGCCTCGCCCACGTCGAGACCGTCTGGACGGACATGCGTCCCCGCTCGGTACGGGAGGTCGTCTCATGACCCGCGAGTGGACCTTCCCGGCCTCCTTCGCCCAGGAGCGGGTCTGGATGGCCAACCAGCTCGACCCCGCCTCGCCGGTCTACAACATCTCCGCCCCGTTCATCTTCCCCGCCGAGCTGGACACCGACGCCGCCGGCGGGGTGTTCCACCAGGTCGTCGCCCGGCACGAGGCGCTCCGTACCCACCTGCGGGTCGACGACGGCATGCTGGTCCAGGTGGTCCGGGAGCACGAGCCGGTCGACCTGCCCGTCCACGACCTGCGGGAGCTGCCCGCCGACGAGCGGATCGGCCGGTACGAGGCGCTCCGCGACGAGCTGGCCCGCACCCCGATCCCGCTGGACTCTCCGCCGCTGTGGCGGGCCCGGCTGATCCGCCTCGACGACGCCTGGACGCTGCTGTTCGTGGTGCACCACGCCGTGTTCGACAGCCACTCGGCGGTGCTGCTCCGCGCCGAGCTGACCGCGTTCAGCCGGGCCGCGGTGACCGGCGCGCCGGCCGCCGTGCCCGAGCTGCCCATCCAGTACGCGGACTTCGCCGTCTGGCAGCGCGGCCAGCTCACCGGCGCGGAACTGGACCGGCAGCTCGCCTTCTGGGCCGACCACCTGGCCGGCGCGCCGCCGGTCAGCGGGCTGCCGCTGGACCGGCCCCGCCCGGCGCAGCTCGGCTTCGCCGGCGACGAGGTCCGCTTCGACCTGCCCGCCGGGCTGCTCGACCGGGTCGGCCGGCTCGCCGCCGGCTCGTCGGCCACCCCGTACATGGTGCTGCTGGCCGGGTTCGCGGCGCTGCTGTCCCGGATCTCCGGCGACCCCGACGTGGTGGTGGGCGTCTCCACCGCGGGTCGGGACAGCGCCGAGCTGACCCCGCTGATCGGCATGTTCGTCAACCCGGTGGCGTTGCGCTGCGACGTGGGCGGCGATCCCACCTTCGCCGAGTTGGTGGGGCGGGTCCGCGACGGCCTGGTCGACGCGATGGAGCACGGGCAGACCCCGTTCCAGCGGATCGTCGAGGCGGTCGCCCCGGAGCGGGACCCGTCGGTGCAGCCGATCTTCCAGACCGCGCTCAACTTCATCCCCGACTCCGGCCTGGACCCCGCGGAGCTGGGCACCACCAAGGACGACCTGGCCTTCGACATCACCACCGGGGAGAGCCGGCTGGTCTACCGCACCGCGCTGTTCGACCGGGCCACCGCCGAGACGGTGGTCACCCGCTACGTCCGGCTGCTCGCCGCCGCCGTCGACGACCCGGCGTCACCGGTCTTTGCGCTGCCGCTGCTCGACGACGCGGAACGTGACCTGGTGCTGGGTTCCTGGAGCGGCGTGGGCACCAGCGGCCCGCTGCCGAGCGTGGTCGAGCAGATGCAGCGGCAGGCCGCCGCCACCCCGGCCGCACCCGCCCTGGTCTGCGACGGCGTCACCCTGACGTACGCCGAACTCAACGGCGCCGCCAACCGGCTGGCCCGGGTACTGGTGTCGCGCGGCGCCGGCCCGGAGTCGCGGGTGGCGCTGGCCCTGCCCCGCTCCTGCGAGCTGGTGGTGGCGATCCTGGCCGTGCTGAAGGCCGGCGCCGCCTACGTCCCGGTGGACACCGATTACCCGGCCGGGCGGATCGCCTACCTGCTCGCCGACGCCGCGCCGGCGCTGGTGCTCGCCGTGCCGCAGACCGCCGCGCTGGTCCCGGCCGGCGCGCTGGTGCTCGACGGTGAGGTCGGCGCGGACCGTTCCGAGGCCGACCTGACCGACGCCGACCGGGCCGCCCCGCTGCGCGCCGGGCACCCGGCGTACGTGCTCTACACCTCCGGCTCGACCGGCCGTCCGAAGGGCGTGGTGGTGGAGCACCGGGCGGTCGCGGCGTACCTGACCTGGGCGCGGGAGACGTACCCGGGGCTCGCCGGGACGGCGCTGCTGCACTCGCCGGTCTCCTTCGACCTCACCGTGACCGGCCTGCTCGGCCCGCTCACCGCCGGCGGCACCGTCCGGCTGGCCGCGATCGACTCCCCGGCCGCCCGGGTCGGCGGCCCGCCGGCCTTCCTCAAGGTCACCCCGAGCCACCTCCCGCTGCTCGACGCCGACCTGTCGCCCACCACCGACCTGGTGATCGGCGGCGAGGCGCTCACCGGCGAACAGGTGGCGCAGTGGCGGGCCGCGCACGCGGGCGTGGCGGTCGTCAACGAGTACGGCCCGACCGAGGCGGCCGTCGGCTGCGTGGCCGCCCGGATCGCGCCGGGGGAGCCGGTGGCCGCCGGGCCGGTGCCGATCGGCCGGCCCACCGCGGGCGCCCGGGCGTACCTGCTCGACGCCGCGCTCCAGCCGGTGCCGTCGGGCGTGGTCGGCGAGCTGTACATCGCCGGTGACCAGCTCGCCCGCGGCTATCTCGACCGGCCCGGCCGCACCGCGGAGCGCTTCCTGCCCTGCCCGTACGGCCCGCCCGGGCAGCGGATGTACCGCACCGGCGACCTGGCCCGCCGGCGCGCCGACGGCACCCTGGACTATCTGGGGCGCCGCGACGACCAGGTAAAGGTGCGCGGCATGCGCATCGAGCTGGGCGAGATCGAGGCGGTCATGCTGGCCCACCCCGAGGTCCGCGAGGCGGCGGTGGCCGTGCGCACCGAATCGGGGGAGCCCGCGCTGGTCGGCTACCTGGTCGGCACCGCCGACCCGACGGCGCTCGCCGCCGAGCTGGCCCGGGAGCTGCCCGTCCACCTGGTGCCGGCCGCGCTGGTGCCGCTGGACGCGCTGCCGCTGACCCCGAACGGCAAGCTGGACCGGGCGGCGCTGCCGGCCCCGCCGGACGCGGTAACGGCCGACGCCTACGTGCCGCCGCGCAGCGACGCGGAGACCCTGGTCGCCGAGGTGTACGCCGAGATCCTCCAGGTCGAGAAGGTCGGCGCGCTGGACGACTTCTTCGCCCTGGGCGGCAACTCGCTGCGCGGCATGCGGGCGATGGCCCGGATCCGCGCCGAGGTGGACGTCGACCTGCCGATGCGGGCGCTGTTCAGCAGCCCGGTGGTGGCCGACCTGGCCGCCGAGATCGAGCAGCGGATCGCCGCCGAGCTCGACGAGCTCTCCGACACCGAGGTCGCCGCGCTGCTGGCGGCGGAGAAGGACACTCCCGCATGACGGACCTGAAGGATCCCGCCCGCGACGCCGCCCGCGCCGCGCTGATCGCCCAGCGGCTGCGCAGACGGCAGGCCACCCCGGCCGCCCGCGTCACGCCCCGGCCCGAGGGCGCCGAGGTGCCGCTGTCGTACGCCCAGGAGCGGGTCTGGTTCATGGACCAGCTCGCTCCGGGCGAGGCGGCGTACCACATCGCCGTGCCGCTGCGGGTGCGCGGCCCGCTCGACGTCACGGCGCTGCGCGCGGCCCTGGCCGGGCTGACCGCCCGGCACGAGTCGCTGCGGACCCGCTTCCCCGCCGACGCCGACGGCCGGCCCACCGTGGTCGTCGCGGACGCCGTCGAGGTGCCGCTGACCATCGTGGACGCCCCGGACGCCGCCGCCGCGCAGGCGCTGGTGGACGCCGCCGCGGCGGAGCCGTTCGACCTGGCCACCGGCCCGCTGCTGCGCGCCCTGCTGATCCGGCTCGCCGACGACGACCACGTGCTCTTCCTCGGCAAGCACCACATCGTCGGCGACGGCTGGTCGGTGGACGTGCTGCTGCGCGACCTGATCACCCTCTACCGGGGCGGCCAGCCGCCCACCCTGCCGGTCCAGTACGGCGACTTCGCCGTCTGGGAGGGCCGGGAGCTCGACGGGCCGGCGGCCCGGGGCCACCTGGACTGGTGGAAGTCCCGGCTCGCCGGGATCACCCCGCTGGAGCTGCCGACCGACCTGCCCCGCCCGGCCACCCAGACCTACCGGGGCGACTTCGTCGAGTTCCAGTTGGACCCGGCGGAGACCGAGCGGCTCACCGCGCTCAGCCGGGCCGGCGGCGGCACCCTGTTCATGACGCTGCTCGCCGCGTACCAGGTGCTGCTGGCCCGGCACGCCGGCCAGGACGACTTCGCCGTCGGCGCCTCGGTGGCCGGCCGTTCCGCCCCGGAGCTGGAGGACGTGGTCGGCATGTTCATCAACATGCTGCCGCTCCGCGCCGAGCTGGCGGGCGATCCCACCTTCACCGAGCTGCTGGCGCGTACCCGGCGCAGCGTGCTGGACGGCTTCGAGCACGCCGAGGTGCCGTTCGCGAAGGTGGTCCACGAGCTGGGCCTGCCCCGCGACGTCAGCCGCTCGCCGGTGTTCCAGGCCATGTTCGTGCTGCAGAACTACGAGATGGGCCGGTTCACCGGGGTGTCCGGCGGCACCGACGTGACGTTCGAGTGGACGCCGATGGAGCTGCGGGCCACCCGGTTCGACTTCGAGCTGCACGCCGTGGAGACGCCGGACGGGCTCTGGGGCAAGCTGGTCTTCAACACCGACCTGTTCCGCCGGGACACCGTCGAGCGGATGGCCCGGCGCTGGTGCACCCTGCTGCGCGCGGTGCTCGCCGAGCCGGACGTCCCGGTCTCCGCGCTGGACCTGCTCCCCGCCGACGAGCGGGAGCTGCTGGCCGCCTGGAACGACACCGCCGCCGACTTCCCGACCGCCCAGACCCTGCACGGGCCGATCGAACAGCGGGCCGCCCGCACCCCCGACGCGGTGGCGGTCACCATCGACGGCCGGTCGGCGACCTACGCGGAGCTGAACGCCGCGGCGAACCGGATCGCGCACCGGCTCCGCGTGGCCGGCGTCGGCCCGGAGACCCTGGTCGGGGTCTGCGCCGAACGCTCGGTCGAGCTGGTCGCCGGGCTGCTCGGCGTGCTCAAGGCCGGCGGGGCGTACCTGCCGCTGGATCCGGAGTACCCGGCGGACCGGCTGGCGTTCATGGTGGAGGACGCTGCCGCGCCGGTGGTGCTGGTGCAGGAGCGCCTGCGCGACGTGCTGCCCGCGGTCGGCGCGACCGTGCTGGCGCTGGACGACGCGGCCCTCTGGGCCGACCAGCCGAGCACCGACCCGGCGCCGTCGGCCGGCCCCGAGCACCTCGCGTACGTCATCTACACCTCCGGCTCCACGGGCCGGCCCAAGGGGGTGCCGAACACCCACCGGGGCATCGTCAACCGGCTCGACTGGATGCAGAAGACCTACCGGCTCGGCTCCGACGACGCGGTGCTGCAGAAGACGCCGGCCAGCTTCGACGTGTCGGTGTGGGAGTTCTTCTGGCCGCTGCGGGAGGGCGCCCGGCTGGTGCTGGCGAAGCCCGGTGGGCACAAGGACGCCGGCTACCTGCGCGACCTGCTGGCCGCCGAGCGGATCACCACCGCCCACTTCGTCCCGTCGATGCTGACCGTCTTCCTGGCCGAGGAGGGGATCGGGGCGGCGACCGCGCTGCGCCGGGTGATCTGCTCCGGTGAGGAGCTGCCGTTGGCCACGGCGGTGGAGTTCACCGCCCGGCTGCCGCACTGCGCGCTGCACAACCTGTACGGCCCGACCGAGGCGGCCATCGACGTCAGCGCCTGGCACTGCGACCCGGCCGTGCTGCCCGGGCTGACCGGCGTGCCGATCGGCGCGCCGATCGCCAACCTGCGGTTGCACGTGCTCGACGAGCGGGGCGACCCCTGCCCGGTCGGGGTGGCCGGCGAGCTGCACATCGGCGGGGTCGGGCTGGCCCGCGGCTACCACCGCCGGCCGGCGCTGACCGCCGAGCGGTTCGTGCCGGACCCGTTCTCGGGCGAGCCGGGCAGGCGGCTCTACCGCACCGGCGACCTGGCCCGCTGGGTCATCGACCCGGCGGGCGGCGCCGTGCCGGCGGGGGCCGGCGGGCCGAGCCGGCCCGCCGGGGTGATCGAGTTCCTCGGCCGGATCGACCATCAGGTGAAGCTGCGCGGCCTGCGGATCGAGCTGGGCGAGATCGAGAGCGCCCTGCGCGAGCAGCCCGACGTGGCCGAGGCGGCGGTGGTCGTCCGGGAGGACACCCCGGGCGACAAGCGGCTCACCGCCTACCTGGTGGGGACGGCCGAGCACGCGGCGCTGAAGGCGGCGCTGAAGCAGACCCTGCCGGAGTACATGGTCCCGGCCGCGTTCGTCACCCTCGACGCGCTGCCGCTGACCCCCAACGGCAAGTTGGACCGCCGGGCGCTGCCCGCCCCGGTGGTCACCCGGGAGGCGTCGGTGGCGCTGGTCGCGCCGCGTGACGACACCGAGCGGCTGCTCGCCGGCATCTGGTCGGAGGTGCTGGGCGTGGCGACGCTCGGCATCGACGACGACTTCTTCGACCTGGGCGGGCACTCCATGCTCGCCACCCAGGTGGTGGCGAAGATCCGCAGGGCGGAGCACGGCGGCCGGGCGGTCGGCGTGATGGACCTGTTCCAGCAGCGGACCATCCGGGAGCTGGCCGCGTTCATGTCCGGCGACGCCGAGGCCGACGGGCCGCGCCGGCTGCTCTACGAGCTGACCGGGCCGATCCCGGCGGCGAAGCGGGTACTCACCTACGTCTGCGTCCCGTACGGCGGGGGCAGCGCCATTGTCTACCAGCCGCTCGCCGACGCGCTGCCCGACGGGTACGCGCTCTGGTCCCTGGCGATCCCCGGGCACGACGTCGGGCTCTCCGAGGACGGGCTGCCCTTCGACGAGCTGACCGGCCGGGTCGCCGAGGAGATCCTGGAGCGGATCGAGGGACCGGTCGCGCTCTACGGCCACTGCGGCGTGGGCAGCGCGATCGTCGCCGAGGTGGCCAGGAAGGTGGAGGCCACCGGACGGGAGCTGGAGGCGCTCTACATCGGGGCGATGTTCCCGTTCGCCCGCCCCAAGGGGGCGTTCGCGGCGATGCGCAACCGGCTGGAGCAGCTGCGCAGCAACCGGCACTACGCCAGCTGGCTGAAGTCGATGGGCGTGGACACCGACGAGCTGGAACCGGAGCAGGCCGACCGGATCATCAGCAACATGCGGGCCGACTCGCGGGCGTCGGAGGAGTACTTCACCGGCCTGCTCGACCGGGGCGCGGCGAAGCTGCGTACCCCGATCGTCTCGGTGGTCGGCTCCGAGGACCCGGTCACCGACTACCACACCGAGCGGTACGCGGAGTGGCAGTTCCTCAGCGACACCCTCGGCCTGGTGGTGCTCGACCAGGCCGGGCACTTCTTCCTCAAGTACCGCGCCGAGGAGCTGGCCGAGATCGTCACCCGGGTGCACCCGGCGGTGCGGGCCGGGGACGTCTCGGCGCTGACCGCCGACGCCCGCGGCGAGGACGCCGGCTGGGTGGTCGCCGACCACCAGCGGGTCGGCGTCGACGAGGTGCCGGGGAAGGCGGTGGTGAAGCCGAGCATGGGCCGGTTCGTCGCGATCACCGCGGGTCAGCTGGTCTCCAGCACCGGCTCGGCGCTGACCGCGTTCGCCCTGCCGATCTGGCTGTTCACCCGGACCGGCTCGGTGGCCGACCTGGGCCTGCTCTGGTCCCTGGCGCTGATCTGCGGCGTGCTGACCCTGCCGGTCGCGGGTGCGATCACCGACCGGGTGAGCCGGCGCGGGATCATGATGATCGCCAGCTCCGTCGCCGGGTCGATCCAGCTGGTCCTCGCGGCGCTGCTCTGGACGGACAACCTGGTCCTCTGGCACATCTACACCCTGGTGGCGTTGAGCCAGGTCGCCGGGTCGTTCCAGCGGATCGCGTTCCAGTCCGCGGTGCCGCAGCTGGTGCCGAAGCGCTACCTCGGCCACGCGATGGGCATCACCCAGCTCTCCACCGGCGTGGCGATGCTGCTCATGCCGGTCTTCGCCGCCGGCCTGCTCGCCGCGATCGAGCTCAAGGGCATCCTGCTCATCGACGTGGCGAGCTACCTGGTGGCGGTGGTGACCCTGGCCGTGGTCCGCTTCCCCGACCTGCTCGGCTGGCGGCCCCGGGAACGGCTGCTGGTGGCGATCGCCAACGGGATGCGCTACTCCTGGCAGCACCGGGGCTTCCGGCTGATGCTCGGCTACTTCGCGCTGGGCAACGTCTTCCTCGCCCCGGCGTTGGTGCTGACCACCCCGCTGGTGCTCTCCTTCGGCACGGCCACCCAGCTCGCCCAGGTGGCGCTGGCGGAGGCGCTCGGCGGGGTCGCCGGAGGCGTGCTGATGTCGGTCTGGGGCGGCCCGCGGCACCGGCGGATGATCGGCGTGCTGCTAGGCAACCTCGGCACCGCGATCGGCTGTGTGCTGATCGGCCTGGACGCCTCGGTGGCGATGATCTCCGTCGGCGTCTTCTGGCTGGCCATGGCGATGACCACCGCCCAGTCGATCTACGCGACGATCGTGCAGGTCAAGGTGCCGCAGCGGTTCCACGGCCGGGTGTTCAGCCTGAACCAGACCATCACCTGGTCGACCCTGCCGATCGGGTTCGCGCTGCTCGCCCCGGGCGCGACCGCGCTGTTCGAGCCGATACTCGCCCCCGGCGGGTCGCTCGCCGGGTCGGTGGGCGCGGTGCTCGGCACCGGTCCGGGCCGCGGCATCGGCTTCGCGTACGTCTGCTTCGGCGCCGCCCTGGTGCTGATCACCGTCGGCGGCTTTGCGATCCGGATGCTGCGCCGCTTCGACCTGGAGGTGCCGGACTCGCTCCCCGACGACCTGATCGGGGCCCAGGAGCGGCAGCGGCGGCTCGCGGAGCGGGCGGCGGTGGCGCAGGAGGAGCGGGAGGCGGTGCCGGTCTGACCTCGCCGCGGGCGGACCTCCGGCGTTCCGGAGGTCCGCCCGCGCGGTCAGAACCCTCCGGGCGGGTCGGCCCGGTCGCTCTCCGCGGGCTCCTCCGGCTCGGCCACCCAGGCCGAGAAGACCGGTACCCCGTGCCACGGCCCGGTGCCGCCGCCGCGCCGGTCGGTGGTCACCGCGACCACCGCGTACGGGTGGCCGAAGCGCAGCTCCGCGCTGCGTATCACGCCCTCCGGCGCCATGCTGACCAGGGCGAACGCCGCGGTGACGGCGGCCGCCTCGAAGCCGTACCGGCCGTAGCGGGCCATCGCCGCCTGGCGCGCCCGCACCTCCAGCTCCGCCTCGCCGAGCAGCCCGGCCAGCACCCGGGACACCACCGGGAAGCCCAGCGCCGGGGCGGTCAGGTCGTGCTCGTCGGTCGCCGACCAGCAGGGCAGCACGGCGGCGTGCCGCTCCTCCCGGCCGCCGGGCGCCCGGGTGGGCCGCCGCTCCTCCCGCAGCGACCAGAGCGGACCCTCGCCCAGCGGCAGGTCGAACAGCGACCGGCGCCCGGCGGGCTCGGCCTGCTCGTCGACCGCCGCCCCGGCCACCTCGTACGCGGCGGCGAGCACCCGGGCCGCCGGCAGCTCCGGATCGGCGATCACCGACACCACGACCAGGCCCGCCCCGTCGGCCTGCACCGCCGGCGCCGCGTGCACCGCGACGTCCCCGGCGGCGTCGGTGGCCGCGATCCAGGCCCGGTGCCCGCGTTCCGGGGTGCGCAGCGCCTGGCCCAGCCGCCCGGCCCAGGCGCCGCCCGCCCCCAGCGCCGTGGCCGGCACGAGGTCGAACGGGTCGGCCCAGGAGATCCGGGTGGCCAGGGCGCTGGCCAGCGCCAGCACCACCCGGGGCGACACGGTCAGCGGAAACCGTTCGATCAGCCCGAGGGTGTGTTCCCGCGCCCAGGCGTCCAGCGCCGCCTGGTCCGGCAGCGGCCCGGTCGCCGTCGCGTCAGGCAGCCCGGCCCGCCAGTCGGCCAGCGGGCCGGCGTCGTACCCGGGCCGGTGCCAGACCGCGCTGGCGGAGGGGACCAGCGGGTGCGGGTGGTCCAGCAGGGCGGCGGCCGTCGCGGCGGCGGTACCCGCGTCGGTGCCCAGCACGTCGTCGAGCTCCGCGCGGACCGGGCCGGTCGCCGCCGGCGCGGCCAGCGCCAACAGCAGCCAGGCGCCGAGCGGGGAGGCGACGTGGTGCCGGTCGCCGATGGCGGCGTGCAGCCGGGCCGCGTACCGGGCCAGCGGGGCGTACGGGGTCGTCGTCATGCCCCCCACTGTGCCCACCGCCGGCCCGCTCGGCATGTCAGGAGAAGAGTTCGAACGGCTCGTCGATCTCCTCGCCGGCCAGGAACGGGGTGAGCAGGCCGGGCAGCCGGCCCGGATAGAACCGATCCCGACTGGCCACCACCTCCTCGACCGGCCACCAGCGGAACCCGAAGTAGTCCTCCACCTCGTAGTCGAGGCGCTCGGCGCCGTCGACGTCCGGGCCGGGCACGTCGAGCCGTACCGTCAGCACCACCTCGTCCTGGACGTGGCGCCGCCAGCGGTGGATGAAGCTGGCCCGGCGTCGCCACCGGGGCGGGCCCAGCCGGTCGGCGGTGACCACGATGCCGGTCTCCTCGCGCAGCTCGCGCAGCGCCGTGTCGGCGTACGTCTCACCCGGGTCCATCCCGCCGCCGGGCAGTTCCCACCAGGTGCCCAGCCTGGGGTGGTCCGGGTCGCGGGTGTGGAACAGCAGCACCCTGCCGTCCCGGTCGCGCACCACCAGCCGCACGGCGGTGCGGACGACGACGGGCAGGTCGTCGGGGAGATCGTCGGGCAGCTCGGTCACCGGCCGATTCCACCACGCCCGGTGGCGTTCCGCCTCCCCGGTTCAGCGGGGCGTCGGGCCGCTCCTGACGCCAGCCCGTCGGGCGGTGGACAGGCACGCTCCGCCGCCACGAACCGTCCTGCGGGCAGCGCCGCCCCGCGATCATGCACCTTCTGCCGCAGCTTTGCGGCTTTCGCCCGACATGTCAGGGCCGAAAATGCAAGATCGCGGGGAGGTGCGGTGCCCGGCGGCGGGGCGTTAGGCTGCCCGGCGTGGCAGGTCTGTTGAGGAACGTGGCCGCCCGGCTCGGCCGGGTGACCGGTGGCGCCGGCGCGCAGCAGCGTACCGCCGGTCCGATCCCGGCCCAGGTGGCGCGGCGGCGGCAGGTCAGTGCCCTGCAACGCCGGGAGCTGGCGTACGCCCCCGAGCTGGACGGCCAGGCCGACCCGGGGGAGATCGTCTGGACCTGGGTGCCCTACGAGGACGACCCGAGGCAGGGCAAGGACCGGCCGGTGCTGGTGGTCGGCCGGCAGAGCCGGACGCTGTTCGGGCTGATGCTCTCCAGCCAGAGCGAGCGGGACGGCCAGCGGCACTGGCTGTCGCTCGGCCCGGGGGAGTGGGACCGGGACAGCCGGCCCAGCTGGGTGCGCCTCGACCGGGTCCTCACCATGCGGGAGGACAGCATCCGCCGGGAGGGCGCGGCGCTGGACCGGGGCCGCTTCGACCGGGTCGGTCAGGCGCTGCGCGCCGGCTACGGCTGGCGTTGACCGCCGCAACCGGGTCGCGTCACGTACCGGCCGGGTGGCATGGTGTGCCGGTGGACGAGGCGGGCAGGCAGGTGGCGGACTGGGTCGCCGATGACTTCGGCGTCGACCTCACCACCGTGGAACGGGTGGATCTCGGCGCGGACGAGTCGGCCGAGCTGTGGCGCGGGGTCGCCGACGACGGATCCCGCTGGGCGGTCAAGCTGAGCGGTGGCGGTACGCCGGCGGGGCTGGTCGCCTCGGCGTACCTCGCCGGCCGGGGCGTGCCGGGAATCGCCGCCCCGCTGGCCACCGACGACGGCGTGGCCTGGCGGATCCGCGGCGGGCGCCGACTGTCGGTGGTGCCGTGGGTCTCCGACCGGCGGGCCCTCGACGGCGGGATGGAGCCCGCCCACTGGCGCGCCTTCGGCGAGGTGCTGGCCGCGGTGCACGCCACCGAGGTCGGCGACGACCTGGCCCGGCTGCTGCCGGTCGAGGACCACGCCCACCGGCCGGTCGCCGCGGCCGTCCGCCGGACCGGGCAGCTGGTGGCCGGCCCCGCCGGCGCGGCCGACGAGGTGGCCCACGACGCCGCCCGCGAGTGGCGGGACGCGGCCGACCTGGTGGCGGCCCTGCTGGCCGAGGCGGACGTGCTCGGCGCCGAGCTGCGCGCCCGGGCGGTCGGCCCGGTGGTGTGCCACGGCGATCCGCACCTGGGCAATCTGATGCTCGGTGCCGGCGGGCGGGTCTGGTTGATCGACTGGGACGACGCGGTGCTCGCCCCACGGGAACGGGACCTGATGTTCGTCACCGTTGGCGTGCTGGCCTTCGCCCCGGTCACCCCGGTCGAGCGGGCCGCCTTCTTCGCCGGGTACGGCCCGGTCGACCCCGATCCGGTCCGGCTGGCCTACCACCTCACGGTGCGGGCGCTGGACGACTTCTCCAGCTGGGCGGCCCAGGCCCTCGACCCCGGCTACGACGACGCGGAGCGGGCCTTCGCGCTGCGGATCGTCCGGGGCCTGCGCTGCCCCGTCGGCCTGGTCACCCTCGCCGCGGCGGCGCTGCGCGACCTCGGTCGGCTCAACCCGTCCGCCGCGGGCTGACTCAGCACTCCGCCAGTCGGGTGGCGTGCAGCTGCCGCGTCGGGCGGCGCGCGCCGACCCCCTTGGCCCGGTACATCGCGGCGTCGGCCCGGCACAGCGCCTCGGCGAGCTGGGTCGCCCCGGTGACCGGGGCGAGGCCGACGGAGGCGGTGACCCGGACGCTCCGCCCGCCGAGCGGGATGGGCGCGGCCATCGCCTCGCAGAGCCGCCGGGTGGCGTGGTCGATCCAGCGCCGGTCGACCGAGGGGCTGCTGAGCAAACCGGCGAACTCGTCGCCGCCGAGCCGGGCGACCAGGTTGTCGCCGGCGAAGGCGGCGAACCGTTGGGCGACGCTGATCAGCACCTGGTCCCCGGCGGCGTGCCCGTAGCGGTCGTTGACCTGCTTGAAGTCGTTGAGGTCGAGCACCACGGCGATCAGCGGCGGCCCGCCCGGCTCGGTGAGCAAAGCGGCGGCCAGCCGGTGGAAGGCCCGCCGGTTGGGCAGCCCGGTGAGCGGATCGTGGCTCGCCGCGTGCCGTTCGGCGGCGAGCTCGGCCTGGAGCTGCTCGATCTCGGCCTCGGCGCGCAGGGCGCGCCGGCGCAGCTGCCACACGGAGACCAGGGTCCCCGCCGCGGAGATGCCGGATGCGACGGTCAACGGATCCGGCACGAGCCCTCCCTCGCGGCGTCGGCGCAGGACCGGGTGGTGTGCGGCCGTTGCGCCGCACCGACCCGTCGTTTTCCCAGGTGGCTGCCCGGGTGGGGTAACCCAAAGTGAACGGATGGGCACCGTGCACGTGCGTTATCATGCTCGCTGTCCGATGCAGATGCAATAGCAGATGCACGTGCAGAATGGCCCGGATCCGTTGTCGCGTGGCCCCTCCCGCCGCGGCACCGTCCACTCGCGACGCCGGCGCTCCTCACAGAAAGACGCCTCATGCAGCAGCCTCAGAACGGCGTGCCGACCACCCAGCTACCCCCGCTGCGGTGGCAGAAGAGCCGGCGGAGCAACCCCAGCGGCAACTGCGTCGAGCTGGCCCCGCTGCCCGGCGGGGCCGGCATCGCGGTGCGCAACTCGCGGCACCCCGAGGGCCCGGCCCTGATCTACACGGTGGACGAGATCGCGGCCTTCGTCCTCGGCGCCCGCGACGGCGACTTCGACCACCTCATCGACTGATCGTCGATCCCGTCCACGGGACCGATCGTCCGTCCGGAGGAGTTCATCTCACCGTCGGTTCATGGCATGCTTACTCGTCGGTCGGGCGGGGGCTTGGCGACCGATCTGACGCGCACGCGGAGGGGCGGCACGTGACGATGGTTTCCGCCGACGGCGGCCCGGCCACCGGGCCGACCGTGCTGCGCATGCTGCTCGGCGCCCAGCTGCGCCGGCTGCGGGAGGCCAGCGGAGTCTCCCGGGAGGGCGCCGGCTGGGAGATCCGGTCCTCCGAATCCAAGATCAGCCGGATGGAGCTGGGCCGGGTCGGTTTCAAGGAGCGTGACGTCGCCGACCTGCTGACCCTCTACGGCGTGACCGCCGCCGACGAGCGCACGGCGCTGCTCAAGCTCGCCCGGGACGCCAACAGCCCTGGCTGGTGGCACCGGTACGGCGACGTGCTGCCCAGCTGGTTCCAGTCCTACCTGGGGCTGGAGGCCGCGGCGGCGATGATCCGCAGCTACGAGGTGCAGTTCGTCCCCGGGCTGCTGCAGACCCCGGAGTACGCCCGGGCGGTCGTCCTGCTCGGGCACCGCGGCGCCTCGGCCCCGGAGATCGAGCGGCGGGTGGAGCTGCGCATGCAGCGCCAGCAGCTGCTCCACCGCGCCGACCCGCCGCAGCTCTGGGCGGTGGTGGACGAGGCCGCCCTGCGCCGGCCGATGGGTGGCCCGCAGGTGATGCGCGCGCAGCTCACCGCGTTGATCGAGGCCACCTCGAGCCCGCACGTGCGGGTGCAGGTCATCCCGTTCGACGCCGGTGGGCACGCCGCCGCGAGCGGCGCCTTCACCATCCTGCGGTTCGGCGACGACGACCTGCCGGACATCGTCTACATCGAACAGCTCACCAGCGCGATCTACCTCGACAAGCGCGAGGATCTGGACTACTACGCGGTCGCCATGGAACGGCTCTGCGTGGAGGCCGCGCCGCCGGAGCGTACGCCCGAGATCCTCACCCGGCTGCGCGATCAGCTCTACCCAGCGTGACGCCTCGCCCGGGGCGACCTCCGGGCCGCGGCTGGCCTTACCATGGTCGCGACCGGCGACAGTGGACGGACGTCATCTCGACCGATGGCGCAGAGTCATGGAGGCGACTGTGACCACCGAGGCCCCGGGCACCGCCCACCCGAGCGACCGGATCGACACCTCCGTCGCCCATCCGGCCCGCCGGTACAACTACTGGCTCGGCGGCAAGGACAACTTCCAGGCCGACCGGGACTCCGGCGACGCCATGGCCGCGGCGTTCCCGACCATCCGCACCTCCGCCCTGGAGAACCGGCGCTTCCTCCAGCGTGCGGTCGGCCATCTGGCCCGCGAGGCCGGCATCCGGCAGTTCCTCGACATCGGCACCGGCATCCCGACCGCGAACAACACCCACGAGGTGGCCCAGTCCGTGGCCCCGGAGTCACGGGTGGTCTACGTGGACAACGACCCGATCGTGCTGGCCCACGCGCGGGCGCTGCTGACCAGCTCGGACGAGGGCGCCACCGCATACATCGACGCCGACCTGCGCGACCCGGAGAAGATCCTCACCCACCCGGATCTGCGCGGCACCATCGACCTGTCGCAGCCGGTGGCCCTGATGCTGGTGGCCATCCTGCACTTCGTCCCGGACGGCGACGACCCGTACGCGGTGGTGGCCCGCCTGCTCGACGCGCTGCCACCGGGCAGCTACCTGGCCGCCTCGCACGCCACCCACGATTACCTGCCCCCGCAGCTGGCCGAGGAGGCCAAGGCGGCCGCCCGGGGCGGCGGCCCGCACGGCACGATCAACCTGCGCAGCCTGGCCGAGTTCACCCGTTTCTTCGACGGCTTGGAGCTGGTCGAGCCGGGGATCCGCTCGGTCGCCGAGTGGCGGGCCGAGGGCGAGCCGCAGCCGCGTCCGTCGGTGGTCGAGGTGAGCATGTACGGCGGGGTGGCCCGCAAGCCCTGACCCCGCCACGACGGCGGACCGCACCATGACGGCGTCGGCTCCGGCCGGCGCCGTTCGCCGTCGTTCGTCCTCTGTGGTTGACCGCCGACGTGGGCTCCGGCTACTCTCTGAATCGATACAGACTGAATCGATCCAGAAGGGTGGGCGGAGTGAAGTCGAAGCCGACGTTGCAGGACGTGGCGACCGCGGTGGGCGTCTCCCGCAGCACCGTGTCCAACGCCTACTGCCGCCCCGACCAGCTCTCCGCCGGGCTGCGCGCCCGCATCCTGGAGGCCGCCCGGCAGCTCGACTACCCCGGGCCCAACCCGACGGCCCGCTCGTTGCGCCGGGGCGTGGTCGGCGCCATCGGGGTGCTCTTCACCTCGCAGCTGTCGTACGCCTTCACCGACCCGTTCGCCGTCCGGTTCCTGGCCGGCGTGGCCGAGGCCGCCGAGCGGCACGGCACCAGCCTGCTGCTCGTGCCGCTGCCGACCGACCCGACGCAGGCGCGGGTGGCTGTGGAGAACGCCGCGGTCGACGGCTTCTGCGTCTACTGCGCCGACGACAGTTGGGTGCCGGACGTCATCCGGCGGCGCGGCCTGCCCTTCGTCACCACGGCGCCGCGGGCGGACGCCGGCGCGGACCGCTACGTCGGCATCGACGAGCGGGCCGCCGCCCGGGCCGCCGCCGACCATCTGGTGAGCCTCGGTCACCGACGGGTCGCGCTGCTCGGTGACAGCATCCGGCCGGACGCCCCGGTCGGTCCGCTGCGGCTGTCCTGCGTCGACGACGTCCCGCATCCCACCACCCGCCAGCGGCTGGCCGGCTTCGCCGACGCGCTGGCCGCCGTGGGCGTCGGCTGGGCCGACCTGACGCTGCTCAACGCCGCCGGCAACAGCCGGGCCGCCGGCGCGGCGGCGATCGCCGACGGGTTCGTCGGCGACCAACCGCCGACCGCGGTGCTCGCCTGCTCCGACGTGCTGGCCCTCGGCGTCCTGGACGCCCTAGCCGACCGGGCCGCCGACGTCTCGGTGACCGGCTTCGACGACGTTCCCGACGCCGCCGCCGCCGGCCTCACCACCGTCCGGCAGCCGGCGGAGGAGAAGGGCCGGATCGCCGCCGCGCTGCTGCTCGACCCGCCCGCGGAGCCGGCCGCCGGGCACGTCCTGCTCCGCACCGAACTCGTCGTCCGTACGTCCACCCGTCCCGTCCCAAGGAGTTGACCATGGAACAGCCGTCCGGTTTCATCCTCGCCCTCGACGCGGTCCACCGGCACGTCAACTCGGCCCGGCCGGACGCGCCGGTCCGCCCGACCCGGTGCGTCGTGACCGTTTCGCGCCGACCCGGCTGGCCGCCGCCGGCGTGCTGCGCCGCCTCGCCAATGTGATGGAACCGGCGGTCGCGCCGGCCCCGCCCTGCCGGCCCTGACCCGCCGCCGCCCGGGTGGTCGGGGCCACTCGGGCGGCCCGCATACCGGGATAATCGCCGACACGCGGGTATCAAAAGGGCACCACGGCTGGTGTCCACCCGGGCGGTCCCGGCAGACTGGACCACCATGTCGTCGTTCACGCCCACCCTGCGGCTGCACGATCGGTACGTCCTCCGCGAGCGCATCGGCCTCGGCGGGATGGCCGAGGTGTGGCGCGCCGACGATGAGGTCCTGCACCGTCCGGTCGCCGTCAAGGCGCTCGCGACGCCCCTCGTCGCCGACCCGGAGCTGCGCGCCACCATCCAGCGCGAGGCGCGCGCCGCCGCCCGGCTCGCCCATCCGCACGTGACCCAGGTGTACGACTACGGCGAGGCGCCGCTGCCGGGCGGCGCCGTCGTGCCGTACCTGGTGATGGAGCTCGTCGAGGGGCGCAGCCTGGCCGACCGGCTCTCCGCCGGCCCGCTGGCCTGGCCGGACGCCGTCCGCACCGCCGGTCAGGTGGCGGCCGCGCTGGCCGCCGCGCACCGGCTCGGCGTGGTGCACCGCGACGTGAAGCCGGCGAACGTGATGCTCACCGAGACCGGCGCCAAGGTGCTCGACTTCGGCATTGCCGCCCTGGCCGGTCCGCGGTCCCCGCTCACCGGCCAGCCCGGCGAGCTGATGATGGGCACACCCGCCTACTTCGCCCCGGAGCGGATGACGCCCGGCCCGCCCAACCCGGCCAGCGACGTGTACGCCCTGGGCGCCCTGCTCTACCGCAGCCTGACCGGCCGGGCCCCGCTGCCCGTGCAGACCTGGGAGGACGCGCTGGAGGTGCACGCCCGGCGGGCCCCGGTGCCGCCGCTGCAGATCCCCGGCCTCCCCGCCGACCTCGCCGCGCTGACCCTGGCCTGCCTGGACGCCGACCCGGGGAGGCGACCCACCGCCAGACAGCTCGCCACCCGGTTCGGCGCCGGCCGCTCGGTCGAGCCGGTCACCTCGGTGCTGCCCACCGTCGCCGGACGGGAAGGGGCCGCCGAGGCCGGCGAGCCGCACCCGCCCACCCTGATCGACCGCGTCCTGGCGACCGCCCGGCCGGTGGACGCCGTCGAGCTCGGCCCGTCGTACCGGCCGGCCGGCGTGCTCCCGGCGCGGCGGTCGAACCGCCTGCTCGGGGTGCTGGTCGCGGCCGGGCTCGCCCTGATCGTCGGGGTGGTCGGCGTGTTCGCCCTCGACGACGACCCCGCCACCGAACCCACCCCGGCCGCGCCGCTGACCGTGGCGCCGGTGGAGGACGAGCCGGGCACCACCGCGCCGACCCCGACCGCGCCGCTCACGGCGACCGTCGACCCGACCCCCGACGCGCCGTCCAGGGGTGAGCGGCCGGCGCCCCGGACGGCCGGTGAGCTCGCCGCCGGTATCACCGCGGTGCTCGACGCCGCGGAGAGTGGCGGCGAGCTGGACGGCCGGACCGCGGACCAGTTGCGGGACAAGCTGTACGACCTGGTGGAGGGCAAGCCCAAGGACCGGGCCAAGCGGCTGGGTGAACTGACCGACCTCATCACCGAGGGCGTCGCGCGTGACCGGATCGACGACGGCACGGCGGACGACCTGCGCGAGCTGCTGGCCGCCTGGCCCCGTTCGCGGGGGAACGGCTGAGCGCGCTCAGACCAGCTCGACCGGGTCGCCGACGCTGACCCGGCCACCCCGGGCCACCACCGCGTACGCGCCGACGCACGGCTGCGGGCCGAGGCCGGGCAGCGGCACCACCCGGTTGAGCCGGGCCGGCGCCCGCAACGCCTCCGGCTCGCCGGGGAGGAGACCGTGGGCGAGCGTCGGCACCGCGCAGCGCGGGGTCGGCGCCAGCACCCGCAGGGTCAGCTCGGCGCCGATCCGCAGCTCGCGTCCCACCCAGTCGTTCTCCACGAAGCCGTCGCCGGTGGACTCGACCACCAGGTTCGGCCGGTAGCGCGCCGGATGGCCACCCCCACCGGCGGTGCGGATCGCGTCGAGCGTGGCCGAGGCGATCAGGTGGACCGGCGCGAAGTCGACCAGGCTGCCCGGCGGGGCGGCCCCGCCCAGCGCACCGGGCGTCGCGGGCACCGTCGCCTCGATCCCGGCCGCCAGCACCGCGTCCGGGTCCGCACGGTCCAGCACGGCCTCGGCGGGTACGTCGCCGGTCAGCGTCACCGGCCGACCCAGCAGCGTGGAGAGCGCCTCGTGGACCGATGCGTCCGAGGTGGACAGGGTGGTGCCGTCGGGGAGGAGCAAGCGGCCCACGTCGGGTGTCGCGCCCACCGCCCGGACGGTGAGCAGGCCGCGCCAGAGCCGGGGCTGCTTGGCGCTGGCCACCCGGCCCGTCGCCGGGTCCAGCACGGCCAGCCGCCGGTCGCCGCGCAGGCCCCGTTCGTCGACGTCCACCGCGTGCAGCGCCTCGCCCAGCATCGACTTCACCGGGTAGCGGTGCAGCTGGGCGAGGCGACCGGTCATCGGTGCGCCACCGATCGGACCAGCGCCGCGGCCTCGGTGAGCCGATCGTCGCCGAGTGGCCCGACGCCCTGCCGCCGGGCGACGGCCGCGGCCAGCAGTCGCGGCGGCCCGGTCTCGGCCAGGAACGCCGCCAGCAGCGCCCGAGCCGGCCCGGCCAGCGCGGACGTCCGGTCGGTGGCCACCTCGGCGACGATCAGCGCCGTCATCGCCCCGTCCAGCTCCGGTGGACCCTCCGTCGTATCGCGCCAGTCGATCACCACCGGACCGTCGGCGGTCAGCAGGACGTTGCCCGGGTGCAGATCGAGGTGCAGCACCCGCACGGCCGGATCGCCAGAGCGCCGGGCCGGCAGGGCGTGCAGTCGTCGGTGCAGGTCCGCGAGGATCCGCGCGCCGGAGCGGACATCGGCGTCGCCGCCGACGAATGCCTCGGTGAGCGTAGGGCCGGCGACCCGGGTCAGCTCCAACTCCGGGCCGTCGGCGCGGAACACCTCGGGCACCGGGTATCCGTGGCCGCGCAGGTACCTCATCACCTCCGCCTCGGTCCGCACGTCGCCGCCGTCGCGGTAGCGGCGCAGCACCCGGTGCTCGCCGAGGGCGTACACGTCGGCGGTCCGGCCGGAGGCCAGTGGGAGATCAACGCTCACCGTCCCACGTTAGTTGCGGTGAACGAGTCAGCGCAGCCCCGCCCGAACCAGCTCACCGGCGCCGGCGCCCGCCCGCGCCACCGGTGTCCCGTCCGGATCCCACACCCCGGAGCGGCCGGCGGTGCGCGGGTAGGCCGGACCGGCCGGGCCGGCGAAACTCGCCATCGCCACCCAGATGCCGTGGTCGGCGGCGATCCGGCGGGCCCGCTGCTCCGGTACGGCCGCGTCCGCCGGCGCCTCCACCACTCCGGCCAGGTAGCCGTCGACGCCGAGCGCCGCGGTCCGCGCCGCGTGCTCGGGCACGCCGGTGTCCTTGCAGATGGCCAGGCCCAGGCGCCAGCCGTCGAGCGCCAGCACCGTCGGCTCGCGGCCCGCGACGAACCGTTCCGGCTCCGCCCCGCCCAGGAACATCTTCCGGTACGCCACCCGCGCGCCGGCCCCGTCGACCACGAGCATCCCCAGGTACGCCGCCCCGGCGTCGTCCCCGACGGGCGCCCCGGCCAGGGCGATGGCCCCGGCGTCGGCGCACGCCAGGACCAGTGGCGCGAGGCGTGGGTCGGCCGGGTCCACTGTGGGCAGGTCGAGGTCGTAGCCGGTCAGCGAGAGTTCGGGGAAGAGCACCAGCCGGGCCGCGGCGGCGCGGACGGCGGCCGCGTGCGCGAGCGCGTTGGCGGCAACGTCCCCCGGTACGCAGGGCGGCTGGGCGACCGCGAGGGTCAGCGGCGTACGCATCCGGTCCTTCCCGGTGTCACGGCGAAGCATAGAGCGGGTGTCGTGGTCGATCTTCGTGTCGCCTCGTAACTTTGTCGAATGATCAGAGGCTCCCTGGCGCTCAGCCCGCGCACGGTCGTGTCCGCAGCCGAACCGTCCTCCGAGGGTCCGGTCGGGTATGTCACCGGCCTGGTGGAACGGCTCGGCGGTCCGGGGGCGGGGCTGGCGGTGGCGTTGGAGAACCTCTTCCCGCCGATTCCCAGCGAGGTGATCCTGCCGCTGGCCGGCTTCACCGCCGCGCAGGGCCGGATCAGCCTGGTCGGGGCGATCTTCTGGACCACCCTCGGCTCGGTGCTCGGCGCCTGGGTGCTCTACCTGATCGGTGCGGCGCTGGGCCGGGACCGGATGCGCGCCGTCGTCGCCCGCCTGCCGCTGGTGAAGCTCAGCGACGTCGACCGGACCGAGGCGTGGTTCCTCAGACACGGCGTGAAGGCGGTGTTCTTCGGCCGGATGATCCCGATCTTCCGCAGCCTCATCTCCATCCCCGCCGGGGTGGAACGGATGCCGATGGCCACCTTCCTGCTCTACACCACGCTGGGCAGCCTGATCTGGAACACCACCTTCGTCCTGGCCGGCTATCTGCTGGGCGACAACTGGCACGTCGTCGAGGGGTACGTCGGGTCGTTCCAGAAGGTCGTCATCGTCGCCTGCGTGGCGGCCGCCGGCTGGTTCGTCGTCACCCGGGTCCGCCGGGCCCGCGCCGCCGCTGGCGGCCCCACCACGCCACTGGCGACCGGGGAGCAGCGGGAGTACCGGGGCACCCTCTACCGCGGCGGTACCTGGGAGCGCGACCGGCCCTGACGTCGTCGCCCGCCCCCGCCCGGCCACCCCTTCCCCTGATCGTTGATCAAGAGGTTTGGGCACGGTGTCACCCCCGATCAGTGCCCAAACTTCTTGATCAACGGGGTTGTTCGGTGGTGCTTCGGCCGGGGAGGCGGGGCGCGCGGGGTGTCGGGTTGGCGGGTGGGTGGTGACGGTGGGTTGGTTGTCCGGTTCGGGGTCTGTGACCGGGTCCTGTCGGTGCGCTGCGGGTTCGCGTCGGCTGTTCGGGCTGCAGGGGTCGCGCGGCTTCGCCGGGTGCCGGGTCTGCGCCGGGCTGGTCGGGGGGTCCCGTGACCGGCGGCACTCTGAGCCTGGAATCGTGGCCGGCCCGCCGTCGTTACATATCCCGTACGACCGCAGTAGCAGCCCCTCCGGCCCGCCGGATGGATGCGGTGCCCCCGGAATGACGGCGGGCCCGCGGTCGTTACATCCTCTGCACGACCGCAGAACCAGCCCCTCCCGGCCCGGCCGGGTGGATGGCCAAGCCCCGGAATGATGGCGGGCAGACGGTCGTTACACATGGTCCCGGCGCCCGAGCCCCCCGGCTTGTGAAGCCTGCCGGACCTTGAGACTTTCCCCCCTTGCTTTTGAGCGCCCCTGTTCGTGGTGCTTGCCCCACGCGCTGACCCCCCTTGGCGC
>NZ_JBAKHO010000025.1:0-78708 GCF_036902735.1 Micromonospora lacuserhaii
CGGCGCGGTGGCCTCGCGGCCGGGCTGTCCAGGGGCCGGCGCGCCGGCGCGGGGCCGCTGCGCGGGCGGCGCGGGGTCGGCCGGTGGGGTCGGCCGGTCGTTCGCCTCCGGCAGCGGCACGAACTCCACCCGGAGCCGGGCGGCCGGGGGTCCGGACACCGGCGTGGCCTCGTCGGGCGCGGCGTGCCCGTCCTGGCGGGCGGCCATGCCGCCGGAGGTCGGTGGCACCGGCCCTCTCGTGGCCGGCGGGGCCGGCGGCCGGTCGGAATCCTGCTGCCGCGCGCCGCGCCGGAAGGCATCGGGCTCGCGACCGCCGGACGTCGGCGCACCGGAGGTCGGCACGCCCGACACCGGGGAGCCGGAGACGGGGGCCCCGGACACCGGTCGACCCGACACCGGGGCTCCGGAGATGGGCGCGCCGGAGACCGGGGAGCCGGAGATCGGGGAGCCGGAGACGGGCGCGCCGGGGAACGGGACCGGCGGCGTCGGCACGCCGGACACCGGAGGACCCGAGACCGGTCCACCGGAGACCGGACGACCCGACGCCGGACCGCCGGAGACGGGGGCGCCGGAGACCGGCTGGGAGGTCGCCGCCCGGGCGGCGGGTCGCTCCTCGTGCCAGGACGGCCGGGGATCCGGCCGATGCGGCGGTACCGGCTCGGCCTGGCGGTGCCGCTCCGCACGCCGGCCGTCGTGGCCGGGCTCCGGCCGTTCCGGGCCGGGCGCCGGCCAGCGGGACCCGTCGCGGTCCGCGTCGGGCCGGTCCCACGGTCCGCGGTACGCCTCGGCGGGCCGGACCTCCTCGCGCGAGCGGCGATCCGGGTACGCCTCCGCGCGGGCGGCCGCCTCGCGCGGTTCCGGCCGGCGCTCGTCGTGACCACGGCGCTCACCCTGACCAGGGCGCTCGTCGTGACCACGGCGCTCACCCTGACTCTGGCGCTCGTCGTGAAGACGGCGCTCGTCGCGGCCGGGACGGTCGTCGCGGTCCCGCCGCTCGTGCTCGCGACGGACATCGCCGCCGGTCCGCCCGTCGTGGGCCGGCCGCCCGTCCTGGGCCGGCCGCCCGTTGTGGGCCGGCCGCCCGTCGTGGGCCGACGATCCGCCGGGGACCTGCCACCGGTCGGGCGCGGGCCGCCCGTCCCCGTTGGGCCGCCCGTCCCCGTTGGGTCGCCCGTCCCCGTTGGGTCGCCCGTCACCATTGGGTCGCCCGTCCACGGCGGCGCGCCCGTCCACGGCGGCGCGCCCGTTGACGGCGGGTCGTGCGTCGTAGCGGCCGTCCTGGTCGCGGCGCTCGTCGTACCCGGGGCGTTCGTCGTGGCGGCGCTCGTCGTAGCCGCGCTGGAGCGTCCCGCGGTCCTCGGGGCGATGGGGGGCGGAACGTCGGCCGTCGTCGAGGTCGTACCCGTGGGCGGCCGGGCGCTCGTCGTGGTCGCGGCGGGGCTGCCAGCGCGGCTCGTCGTCGCGGTAGCGCCCCGGGGCGTCCCGCTCGGCCCGGTATCGGGCGGCCGGCTGCTGCTCGTACGGATCGGCGCGGCCCCGGCCGTCGTCGGCGGGTCGGCGGCCGTACCCGGAGTGCTCGGGCGCGGCGGATCGGCGGTGCGGAACGGCCTCGTCGGGCTCGGGCATCCAGCCGGGTTCGGCGGCCCGGCCGACGTCGGCGCGGGCCGGCTCGGGGCGGGGGCCCGGCGAGACCGGTGCGACACCCGGGGTGGCGGTGCGCTCGGGGCGGGACGGGCGGGTGTCGTACCGGTCGGCGCGGTCGCGCTGCCAGGCCGCCTCCCGGTACTCCTCGGCGGGCTTGGGTCGCGGTTCGGACCAGCCGGGTCGCTCGTCGTGCCGGTCGGGCTCGGGGCGGCGTCGCTCCCGCTGCCAGACGGGCCCGTCGGCCGGCCGGCGGTACGGCTCGTCGGCGGGGCGCCGCTCGTCGGCGGGGCGGCTGTCCCGGCGCGGCGGCGCCTCGTCCTCGTCGGCCCAGGACCGCCCGAGGTACGTGCCGTCAGGCCGGGTGGGGGCGAGCGGGGGCACCTCGGCGGGGGCGACCACGGCGGCCCGTCCGCGCGGGACGGGCGGGGCCGGGTGCCGGGCGCCGATGTCGCCGGGGTAGCGCTGGCCGGGGAACTGGGGGTGCCACTCGCTGGTCGGTTCGACCACCCAGGAGGGTTCCCCCGGGTCGCGCCAGCGATCGCGGTAACCGCCCGTCATCGGGGGACTCCGTCGCCGCTCGTGCGGCGCGCCCCGATGGCCGGCTCGCGTCGCTCGCTCACGGCGGTGTCACCTCGTTGCAAATTGTCGTGCCGGGCGCCCCCGGTGCCGGTAGAGTCCCCCGCTCCGACACGGCTTGGCTGCGGATGGAGGGTAACGGCGTGGGCTCGTTCACCGCCACTGTGGCACCGCCCACGGACTCAAACGTTATCCGATGGTTCCGGACATTCGGGGCGATATCCGGTTCCGGCTTCAGACGATACGCCACCTACCGGCAGGCGGCCCTGGCTGGTGTCGTCACCAACTCCGTCTTCGGGTTCCTGCGCTGCTCCGTCCTGCTCGCCGTGGTCGGCAGCGCGGGCGGCGTGGCCGGCTACGACCGGGCGCAGCTCGCCACGTTCGTCTGGGCGGGGCAGGGCATGATCGCGGTCATCCTGCTCTGGGGCTGGACCGAGCTGGCCGACCGGATCCGTACCGGCGACATCGCCAGCGACCTGCTCCGGCCGGTCCACCCGGTGAACCGTGCCGCTGTTCCTGCTCTCCGCGGTCACCGCGGTGGTGCTCTGCTTCGGCTGCCGGTTCCTGGTCAACGCCAGCGCGTACTGGTTGCAGGACGTCCGCGGCCCGATGATCCTCTGGACGCTCGGCTCCGGGGTGCTGGCCGGGCTCTACTTCCCGTTGCGCTTCCTGCCCGAGTGGTTGCAGTGGGTGCTCTGGGTCGGCACCCCGTTCCCGAGCCTGCTGCAGACCCCGCTCGACGTGCTGGTCGAACGGGTCCCACCGGCCACCCAGCTCGGCCTGGTGGTCCTCCAGCTGGTCTGGACCGTCGCGATCCTGGCCCTGTGCCGGCTGGTGCAGCGCCGCGCCGAGCGGCGCCTGGTGGTGCAGGGTGGCTGAGACGCCCGGCACCCTGGCGGCCTACCGGGCCCTGTTGGGCGCACAGGCCCGGTCCCAGGCGGCCTACCGGACGTCCTTCGTGGTCGACCTGGTGGGCAACGTCGGGGCCACCGTCTTCGACGTGGTCGCCATCCTGGTGCTCTACCGGGTGACCCGCGCGCTGGGCGGCTTCAGCCTGCACGAGACGCTGGTCATGGTGGGCCTCTCCGCCGCCGCGTTCGCCACCGCCGACCTGCTGGTCGGCAACATCGAGCGGCTGCCCCGCTATGTGCGCACCGGGCTGTTCGACGCGGTGCTGGTCCGGCCGCTCGGCGCGCTGCCGCAGCTGCTGCTGATGGACCTGCCGGTGCGCAAGATCTCCCGGGCGCTGTTCGGCCTGGCCGTGCTGGTGGTGGCGCTGGCCACCGCCGGGATCGACTGGACGCCCGCCCGGCTGGCGCTCGCCGTCGTCGCCCCGCTGGCCGGGGTGGTCTTCTTCGGTTCGATCTTCGTGGCCACCGCCACGGTGTCGTTCCTCTGGGTGGAGTCGGGAGAGCTGGGCGCCTCCGTCACCTACGGCGGGAAGGAGTTCACCACGTACCCCGTCACCGTCTTCGAGGGCTGGTTCCGCGCGACCTTCGCGTACGGGCTGGGGTTCGCCTTCGTCAGCTACCAGCCGGCGCTGGCGCTGCTCGGCCGGCCCGATCCGCTGGGCCTGCCGGCCTGGGCGGGGTGGGCCGCGCCGGGGGTCGCGCTGGTCGCCGCCACCGGCGCGGCCGCCGCCTGGCGCGCCGGGGTCCGCCACTACCGGAGTACGGGATCATGAGCGTCATCGAGCTGCACGGGCTGCGCAAGGAGTTCACGGTACGGGTGAAGGCCGGCCGGCTGCGCCGCGAGAAGCGGACGGTCACCGCGGTCGACGGCATCGACCTGCGGGTCGAGCGGGGCGAGATGCTCGGCTACATCGGCCCGAACGGCGCGGGCAAGTCCACCACCCTGAAGATGCTCACCGGCGTGCTGACCCCCTCGGCCGGTGAGGCGCGGGTGTGCGGGCTGCGCCCGGTGCCGGAGCGCACCCGGCTGGCGTTGCGGATCGGGGTGGTCTTCGGCCAGCGTTCCCAGCTCTGGTGGGACCTGCCGCTGCGGGACTCGTTCGACCTGCTGCGGCACGTCTACCGGGTGCCCGCCGGCGACCACGCCGTCCGGCTGCGCCGCTGCCGGGAGCTGCTCGACCTGGACGCGTTCCTGGACACCCCGGTCCGGCAGCTCTCGCTCGGGCAGCGGATGCGTGGCGAGCTGAGCGCCGCCCTGCTGCACGGCCCGGAGGTGCTCTTCCTCGACGAGCCGACCATCGGGCTGGACGTGGTCAGCAAGCATGCGGTCCGGGACTTCCTCGCCGAGCTGGGCCGGGCCGGCGACACCACCCTGGTGTTGACCACCCACGACCTGGCCGACATCGAGCGGCTCTGCCGGCGGCTGGTGGTGATCGACCACGGTCGGGTGATGCACGACGGGTCGATCGCCGACCTGCACGCCCGGTACGGCTCGCGCCGTCTGGTCGTCGCCGAGCTGGACGCCGCGCTGGCGGTGCCGCCGGAGCTGGTCGGCGCCCCGCTGCACCGGGTCGAGGCCGACGGCCGGCGGCTGGTCTACGCGCTGGAGTCGGCCGGGGTGGCCGAGGTGGTCGCGGGGCTGGCCGGGCTGGCCGCGCTGCGGGACATCTCGATCGTGGAGCCGGACATCGAGGCGGTGGTGGCCCGGCTCTACCGGGCCCCGGCGCCCGGCCCGCGCACCGGCGGCTGAGCCCGGAAACGGCGGAGCCCCGCCGTGGGCGGGGCTCCGGGGGACCTCAGATCGGGTCGCCGATGTTGACCTGCGGCGCCGGCGCGCGCATCCGGCGGAAGGTGATCGAGCGCATGATCGCGTAGAGGTAGAGCGAGCCCATCCGCTCGCCGCTGTTCGGGAACCGCTCCGCGACCAACTTCTTGATCTTGCGGGAGATCAGCACCGAGTCGACCACCACGCCGAGCGCGAGGGCGCCCCAGAGCAGGTTCGAGGCGAGCCGGATGGCCGGCGGCATCGCCGCGTTCGACCCGATCAGCACGATCAGCGCGCCACCGAAGAACCAGGTGCCGACCGTACGCCGGGAGTCGACCACGTTGCGGGCCAGCTGCCGCTCCGGGCCGCGGTCGCGGGGGCCGCCCTCGCGGCGGAACTCCGCCGCGGCCTCGGCGCGCGCCTTGCGGCGCTGCTCCCGGGCCTCTTCCTTGGTCAGCGGCTTGACCGGACCGGCCGGTCGGCGGCCGGCGACCGGGCGCTTCGGGGTCTCCCGGCCCAGTTCCTTCTTGCTCGGGGTGTAACCCCGGGCACGCGCGGCGGGCTGCTCCTCGGTCACCACGGTGGCGGAGGAGTCGGAGTCGGCGGACTTGCGGCGAAACAGCGAGGGCACGAGGTGAAGAGTAGCCAAACGACGGCGCCCGGTGCACATCACGGTGCACCGGGCGCTCGACGAGCTCAGGTGAGGTCTGTTACGGCCGCTCGACGTGCGCGCCGAGGCTGGCCAGCTTCGCCTCGAAGTCCTCGTAGCCGCGGTTGATCAGGTCGACGCCGTACACCCGGGAGGTGCCCTCGGCCGCGAGCGCCGCGATGAGGTGGCTGAACCCGGCGCGCAGGTCCGGGATGACCAGGTCGGCCGCGTGCAGCTTGCTCGGGCCGGCGATCACCGCGGAGTGCTTGAAGTTGCGCCGGCCGAAGCGGCACGGGGTGCCGCCGAGGCAGTCGCGGTAGACCTGGATGTTGGCGCCCATGGTGTTCAGCGCCTCGGTGTAGCCCAGCCGCTGCTCGTAGACCGTCTCGTGGACGATCGACAGGCCGCGGGCCTGGGTCAGCGCGACGACGAGGGGCTGCTGCCAGTCGGTCATGAAGCCGGGGTGCACGTCGGTCTCCAGCGCCACGGCGTTCAGCTCGCCGCCCGGGTGCCAGAACCGGATGCCGCCCTCCTGGCCCGGGTCGCCCAGCTTCGGCGGGCGGGCGTCGGTGACCTCGTACTCGCCGCCGACGGAGCGGAAGATGTTCAGGAAGGTCATCATGTCGGCCTGCTGCGCGCCGAGCACCTCGACGTGGCCGCGGGTGGCCAGCGCGGCCGCCGCCCAGCTCGCCGCCTCGATCCGGTCCGGGATCGGCCGGTGGGTGTAGCCGTGCAGCTTCTTCACACCCTGGATCTCGATCACCCGGTCGGTGTGGACCTTGATGATCGCGCCCATCTTCTGCAGGATGCAGATCAGGTCGATGATCTCCGGCTCGACGGCGGCGTTGCGCAGCTCGGTGACGCCCTCGGCCATCACCGCGGTGAGCAGCACCTGCTCGGTCGCGCCCACGCTCGGGTACGGCAGGGCGAACTTGGTGCCGTGCAGCCCGTTGGGCGCCGACAGGTGCAGCCCCTCCGGGGTCTTCTCCACGGTCGCGCCGAACTCGCGCAGCGCCTGGAGGTGGAAGTCGATCGGACGCGGCCCGATGTGGCAGCCGCCCAGGTCCGGGATGAACGCGTGGCCCAGCCGGTGCAGCAGCGGGCCGCAGAACAGGATCGGGATCCGGCTGGAGCCGGCGTGCACGTTGATCTGGTCGGTGCTGGCGCTCTCGACGTTCGACGGGTCGAAGACGAGCTCGCCGTCCTCCGCGCCGTCGGTCACCTTCACCCCGTGCAGGCCGAGCAGCCCACGGACCACCTCGACGTCACGGATCTTCGGCACGTCGAACAGCCGGCTGGGGGAGTCGCCCAGCAGGGCGGCGACCATCGCCTTCGAGACCAGGTTCTTCGCGCCGCGCACGCGGATCCGCCCTTCCAGCGGAGTACCTCCGTGTACGACCAGGACGTCGTCCGTCAACGCAACCTCCAGCGCGCGTCGGGTGGTGCATGTGAAAGTCGATGGTCGGGCAGGCAGTCGAGCTACCCGAGGGGGACCGGACCGAAACGGGATCCCCGTGTGTCGTCGCCCCGGCAGCATAGCCCTCGGTGACGAGAAGGGAATCGGTCACATCGCCAGCCACGGCACGAACCGGGGTTTCCGGCGCGTATCCGTACCAGCGATGTGACCGTCGGTGATCAGGCCGCCGCGGGTGGCGGGGTGTCGAGGCCCGGCAGGGCGAGCATCTGGTCCAGCGCCACCCGGGCGTGGTGCGCGGTGTCCGGGTCGACGGTGATCTGGTTGACCACCCGACCGGCGACCAGCTCCTCCAGCGCCCAGACCAGGTGCGGCAGGTCGATCCGGTTCATCGTCGAGCAGTAGCAGACCGCCTTGTCGAGGAACATGATCTGCTTGTCCGGGTGGGCCAGCGCCAGCCGGCGCACCAGGTTGAGCTCGGTGCCGACAGCCCAGGCCGAACCGGCCGGGGCCGCCTCGATGGTCTTGATGATGTATTCCGTGGACCCCACCTGGTCGGCGGCGGTGACCACCTCGTGCCGGCACTCCGGGTGCACCAGCACGTTGACCCCCGGCACCCGCTCCCGGACGTCGTTGACGCTGTCGAGGGTGAACCGGCCGTGCACCGAGCAGTGCCCGCGCCAGAGGATCATCTTCGCGTCGCGCAGCTGCTCCGCGGTGAGCCCGCCGTTCGGCTTGTGCGGGTCGTAGAGCACGCAGTCGTCCAGGGAGAGGCCCATCTCCAGCACCGCCGTGTTGCGGCCCAGGTGCTGGTCGGGGAAGAAGAAGACCTTCGACCCCTGGTCGTACGCCCACTCCAGGGCGCGTCGCGCGTTGGACGAGGTGCAGACCACGCCGCCGTTGCGCCCGACGAAGCCCTTGATGTCCGCCGAGGAGTTCATGTACGTCACCGGGACCGTGTCGCCGGCGATGCCCAGCTCGGTCAGCACGTCCCAGGCCGTCTCGACCTGCGACAGCACCGCCATGTCGGCCATCGAGCAACCGGCCGCCAGGTCGGGCAGGATCACCTTCTGCGCGTCCGAGGTGAGGATGTCGGCACTCTCGGCCATGAAGTGCACGCCGCAGAAGACGATGTACTCCGCGTCGGGGCGGGCCGCCGCCTCACGGGCCAGCTTGAACGAGTCGCCGGTCACGTCGGCGAACTGGATCACCTCGTCGCGCTGGTAGTGGTGGCCCAGCACGAACACCTTCGTGCCGAGCGCCGCCTTGGCCGCCGCGGCGCGGGCCACCAGGTCGGGGTCGCTCGGCGCCGGCAGGTCGCCCGGACACTCCACGCCACGCTCGGTGGCGGGGTCGCTGCCGCGGCCGAGGAGCAGCAGCGCAGTCGCGGTGTTGGAGGGTTCCACCCAGGTCGAAGTCACGCCGTCCATGGTCCCACAGCGCGCCGGCCGTACCGGCTCCGCCGGTGTGTGCTGCCACACTGCCCCCCGCCGATGTGGCCTGCCACACTGCGGGCATGCGCGTGCTGCTCTGTCCGGACAAGTTCGCGGGCACCCTCGGGGCCGGGGAGGTGGCCGCCGCGGTCGCCGCGGGCTGGCGGGAGGTGGCCGCCGCCGACGACCTGCTCATCCGCCCGCTGGCGGACGGCGGCCCCGGCTTCGTCGCGGTGCTCGCCGACGCGCTCGGCGGTCGGCGGATCGGGGTGCCGACGGTCGACCCGCTGGGCCGGCCGGCCGACGGTGAGATCCTGCTCACCGGCGACGGGACCGCCTACCTGGAGAGCGCCCAGGCGTGCGGGCTGCACCTGCTCAGCGCCGCCGAGCGGGATCCGAAGGCCACCACCTCGTACGGGCTGGGGGTGCTGGTCACCGCCGCCCTGGAGTACGGGGCCCGCACCGTGGTGATCGGGCTGGGCGGCTCCGGCACCAACGACGGGGGCGCCGGACTGCTCACCGCGCTCGGCGTCACCGGGCTCGACGCCGCCGGCCGGGCCCTGCCGTACGGCGGGGCGGCGCTGGCCGCCGTCGCGTCGCTCGACGGCGTTCCCCGGCTGCGCGGCGCCACCCTGGTGGCCGCCACCGACGTGGACAACCCGCTGCTCGGGCTGCACGGCGCCAGCAACGTCTTCGGCCCGCAGAAGGGCGCCGACCGGGCCGACGTGCTGCTGCTCGACGCCGCGTTGGAACGCTGGGCGGCGGTGCTCGAACGCGACCTGCCCGGCTGCCCACCAGGGCTCGGCGCGTTGCCCGGCGGCGGCGCGGCCGGCGGCCTCGGCGCGGCGATCCTCGCCCTCGGCGGTCGCTGCGAGTCCGGCATCGGCCTGGTCACCCGGGCGATCGGGCTGGACGCCGCTCTCGACACCGCCGATCTGGTGATCACCGGGGAGGGGTCGTTCGACCACCAGTCGCTGCGCGGCAAGGTCGTCGCCGGGGTGGCCGGCGCCGCCCGGGACCGCGGGGTGCCCTGCGTGGTGCTGGCGGGACGGGTGAGCACCGGTCGGCGGGAGGCCGCCTCCGCCGGGGTGACCGAGGCGTACAGCCTGGTGGAGCACTTCGGCGGCGAGGAGCGCGGCGGAATCGAGGCCGCCATGGGCCGCCCCGCCGAGGGGCTGCGGGCGCTGGGCGCCCGGCTGGCCCGCCAGTGGAGCCGGTGACCCCGCCCGTCGCGCGCCTGACCTTCCGGCCGTGGTCACGCCACCCGGGTGACCCCGGCCGCAGCGGCGTACGATCGGTTCTGGACCACACCGGGAATCACTGACCGACGGGCGACGTTGGCCAGTGCGTCCGGACCCATACCGCGCAGGGAGATTTCCACGTGACCACGCCAGCGCAGACCGAGTCGACCGAGGCCCAGGCCCCTACTTCCGTCGTCCTCACCGACGTCGCGGCGCAGAAGGTCAAGGCCCTGATCGAGCAGGAGGGCCGCGAAGACCTGCGGCTCCGGGTCGCGGTGCAGCCGGGTGGCTGCTCCGGCCTGCGGTACCAGCTCTTCTTTGACGAGCGCTCGCTCGACGGTGACGTCGTCAGCGACTTCGACGGTGTCGAGGTCGTCGTCGACCGGATGAGCGCTCCGTACCTGTCCGGCGCGACCATCGACTTCGCCGACCGGATCGACGCCCAGGGCTTCACCATCGACAACCCGAACGCGGGCAACTCCTGCGCCTGCGGCGACTCCTTCAGCTGAGTCGCAGCTCTTCGTACGACCGGGGCCGCCCCTGCCGGGGCGGCCCCGTCGTCGTTTCCGGCCCTGACCAGCGGGTGGCCGAGGGGCGGCCGGCGGGTGAGCGGGCCATGGCCGGACCGCGACCCGCGATCATGCCGGTACCGGTAGGCTGACCCGCGCCGTGCCCCCGACCCAGAGGGTTGACATGAAGATCGCCGTGACCGGTTCGATCGCGACCGACCACCTGATGAGTTTCCCCGGCCGTTTCGCCGACCAGCTCATCGCCGACCAGCTCGACAAGGTGTCGCTCTCCTTCCTGGTGGACGAGCTGGTCCTCCGTCGGGGCGGCACCGCCGCCAACATCGCCTTCGGCATGGCCCAGCTGGGGCTCAGCCCGGTCCTGCTCGGCGCGGTCGGCGCCGACTTCGCCGACTACCGCTCCTGGCTGGAGCGGCACGGGGTGGACTGCGACTCGGTGCACGTCAGCGAGGTGGCGCACACCGCCCGCTTCGTCTGCACCACCGACACCGACATGTGCCAGATCGCCTCCTTCTACGCCGGGGCGATGAGCGAGGCCCGCAACATCGAGCTGGCCCCGGTGGCGCAGCGCCTCGGCGGCCTGGACCTGGTGCTGGTCAGCGCCAACGACCCGGCGGCGATGATCCGGCACTCCGCCGAGTGCCGGGAGCGCGGCTACCCGTTCGTCGCCGACCCGTCCCAGCAGCTCGCCCGGATGGACGGCGAGGACGTGCTCGGCCTGATCGACGGCGCCGACTACCTGATGACCAACGAGTACGAGAAGTCCCTGCTGCAGAGCAAGGCCGGGCTCAGCGACGAGCAGCTGCTGGAGCGGGTCAAGGTCCGGGTCACCACGCTGGGCAAGCAGGGTGTGCAGATCGCCGGCCGCGAGATCGGCACCATCCACGTGCCGATCGCCCGGGAGATGCAGGCCATCGACCCGACCGGTGTCGGGGACGGCTTCCGGGCCGGCTTCTTCGCCGCGCTGAACTGGGGCGTCGGGGTGGAGCGGGCCGCGCAGGTCGGCTGCCTGCTGGCCACCTTGGTGCTGGAGAACTTCGGCGGCCAGGAGTACGAGGTGCGCCGCGACCTGTTCGTGAAGCGTCTCGCCGAGTCGTACGGCGACGCCGCCGCCGAGGATGTCCGCCCCCACCTGCTGCCCTGAGTCCGGTCCTCGTCGCGTTCACTCCCGCCGATCTTGCACTTTCCGCCCGGGCATACCGGATACAACGCCCGTCTCTGGGGCCGAAAGTGCAAGATCGCGGGTGGCGGCGGGGTCAGCGGGTACGGCGCACGTCGTAGCCGGGGCCGTCCGGGCTGGCGGCGACGAACTCCTGCCCCCGCATCCGGCACCAGGCGGGGATGTCCACCGCCGCGGCGGGGTCGTCGGCGAGGACCCGCAGCACCGCCCCGACCGGCAGCTCGGGCAGCCGGCGGGCCAGCCCGATCACCGGCAGCGGGCAGCGCTGCCCCCGGCAGTCCAGGACCTCGGTGGGCTCGCTCACAGCCCCACCACCCCGGCCTCGGCGCGCAGGTCGGCGACGATCCCGGGCAGCTCGGTGAGGAACCGCTCGACGTCCGCCTCCGACGTCTCCCGGTGCAGCGACACCCGCACGTTGCCGTGCGATAGCACCCCCATCGCCTCCAGCACGTGCGACGGGCGCAGCGTGGAGGAGGTGCAGGAGGAGCCGGAGGAGACCGCGAAGCCCCGCCGGTCCAGCGCGTGCAGCAGCGCCTCGCCGTCGACGTAGAGGCACGAGAAGGTCACCAGGTGGGGGAGCCGGTCGACCGGGTCGCCGACCACCTCGACGTCGGGCACCTCGGCCGCCACCCGGGTCCGGATCCGGTCCACCAGCGGCGCCAGCCGGGCCGCCTCGGCCGCCGCGTCGGCCGCCGCCGCGCGCAGGCTCGCCGCCGCCGCCACCACCGCGGGCAGGTTCAACACCCCGGGGGTACGCCCCGACTCCCGCTCGTCGGCCGGCCAGGGCGACTCCCAGCGGGTGCCCTTGCGGACCACCAGCAGCCCCACCCCGGGCGGGCCGCCCCACTTGTGCGCGCTGGCGGTCAGGATCGACCAGCCGGCCGGCAGCGGGACCCGGCCCACCACCTGAGCCGCGTCGACATAGAGCGGCACCCCGGCGTCGGCGCAGGTGGCGGCCGCCTCGGCCACCGGCTGGACGGTGCCCACCTCGTGGCTGGCGGCGATCAGTGCGGCGAGCGCCACACCCGGCGCCCGGACCGCGTCGGACCAGGCGGCCCGGTCCAGCCGGCCGAGCCGGTCCACCGGCACCGCGGTGGCGGCGCCGCCCGCCGCGACGTGCCGTTCGGCGGCGTGCAGCACCGCCGAGTGCTCGATCGTGGAGTGCACCAGGGTCGCGCCGACCCGGCGCCGCCCGATCAGCGCACCGAGCACGGCGGAGTGGGCCGCGGTCGTACCGCTGGGGGTGAAGGAGAGCTCGTCGGCGCGGACGCCGAGCGCCTGCGCGGTGGCCTCGCGGGCCGCGTCGAGGAGCTGGCGGGCCCGGCGAGCCTGGCTGTACAGCCGGGCGGGGTCGGCCCAGCCGTCGTCGAGGGCGGCCAGCAGCGCCTGCCGGGCGACCGGGTGAAGCGGTGCGGCCGTGGCCGCGTCCAGGTAGACCGGGGATGCGCTCACGACCGCCCACGCTATCCCGTCGGTATGCCCCGGATCTCCCCGATGGGGGCGGACAGTGACCCCAACCGGGTCGAGCCCGTCATGGTCGAGTAATCTGCGACCGTCGGTGACGCCTTTGCCGTGGGTGTCGAAGGAAACCACCGCGGCGCGCTAGGGAGGCAGGACCAGGTGGTCGCAAGGAGTTCGGAGGTACGGCCGTCGGCCGTACGGCACAGCGCTTTTCCAGGAGCCGGTGGACGCCGGCGGCGTGGTGCTGGTCGGCTCGCCGGGCTCGGTCTCGGCGGAGCTGCGCTGCTGGTTCTGCTCACCGGGTGTGACGTCGGCAAGTCCGTCGACGGGTTCGGCTGGCCGCAGGGCGGCATCACGCCGGAGGCACACCGGATGTACGACCTGTGGATCGCGTCCTGCATCGCGGCCCTCGCGGTCGGCGTCTTCGTCTGGGGCCTGATCTTCTGGTGCGTGGTGCGCTACCGCAAGCGCGGCAATGAGCTGCCCGTGCAGACCCGCTACAACCTGCCGATGGAGTTCCTCTACACCATCGCGCCGATCCTGATCGTCTCGGTGCTCTTCTACTACACGGCCGTCGTGCAGACGAACGTGGTGACGACGACGAAGAACCCCGACGTCACCGTCGAGGTCGTCGCGTTCAAGTGGAACTGGCAGTTCAACTACCGCGACGGCCAGGGCAAGGACGCCAACACGGTGGCCTCGGTCCTCGGCACCAGCGAGGTCATCCCGGTGCTGGTGCTGCCGAGCGACCGGTCGATCCGGTTCGAGGAGACCAGCAAGGACGTCATCCACTCCTTCTGGGTGCCGGAGCTGCTGTTCAAGCGGGACGTCTTCCCCGGCAACGTCCGCAACGTGTTCGAGGTCTCCAAGCTCGAGACCGAGGGCGCGTACGTCGGCCGCTGCGCCGAGCTCTGCGGCAGCTACCACGCCTTCATGAACTTCGAGCTGCGTGTGGTCTCCCCGGAGAAGTACGACCAGTTCCTGGCGGCGAAGAAGGACGGCAAGTCGACGCAGGAGGCGCTCACCGCCATCGGCGAGGAGCCCTACGCGCAGACCACCGAGCCGTTCAAGACCCGGCGCAACGTGGCCACCTTCAACCCGGACAAGTCGAACTCCGACGAGCGGAACTGAGGTATCGGGAATGAAGACCGAGTGGCGTATCTTCCTGACCATCGCCGGTTTCCTCTTCGGCGTGACCGTCCTCTACGGCGTCTGGACGTTCGGCGAGTCGGGTGCGGTCGAGTGGGTCGGCACGGTGGCCCTGCTGCTGTCGTTCCTGCTCTGCGCGATGTGCGGTGGCTTCTTCTGGTTCGTCTCCCGCCGCATCGACCTGCGGCCGGAGGACCGGGCGGACGGCGAGATCGCCGACGGCGCGGGCGAGATCGGCTTCTTCAGCCCGGGCAGCTACTGGCCGCTCGGCCTGGCCATGGCCGCCGCCCTGGCCGGCCTCGGCCTGGCGTTCTGGCAGTTCTGGCTGGTGGGCCTCGGCCTGGTGGCGGTCATCTTCGCCGCCTGCGGCCTGCTGTTCGAGTACTACACCGGCACCCGCCGTACGGCCGAGCACTGATCTGAAGCTCCACGAGGCCCGCGTCCCGTCAGGGGCGCGGGCCTCGTCGTGTCCGGGTGCCGCCCTGCTCCGCAGCGGCAACCCGCTGGCGACCAGACCCGGTATCCGGGGGCCGGCGCATGGCCGGTCGGGGTCGCGGGTCGCCGGGGCCGCCGTCTCCGGTCCGGAGAGGGTCGACCTTTGGACGCTACGAACTTGATGTCGTTGACGAATCGGATGTCCGTTCGGGGCGGTCGAGGCGTGATTACCACCTGACCGATCCACGATTCGTTCGCGTCATCAAGTCTGTAGCGGCGCGGGGGACCACTCGGTCGGGCCCCACCGTCTCGCCCAACCGCGTGTCCGACCGTCACACCACATCGGCGCCCGGAGCAGGCGGGTCTGCGGCGTCCCGGCGCCGCTGGGCGGGAAGGGGCGCCCAGCACCGGTCGACCTGGGAGCTGACCGCGCGGGCGAGCCGGGTCCGGGGCGTCCCGGCGCTGCTGGGCGGGGAGGCCGGATCCTGCGCGGGCCGCGTCCGGCGCTGACCGCCGGACCGGTCGGTGCCGTACCGGCCGGGACGCGGGTGGCGATGTGCGTCGGGCCGCCCCTGGTCGAGGCCCGGGATGGCGGGATGGCGGGACGACGGCGGCCGGTGGCGGGTCGCAAGCGGGTGTAGCGCGACCGCTCGGGCGACGGGCCGCCGGTGCGGTCAGGCCGCGCGGCGGTGGGGGGCCGGGCCGCGCCGGCGGTGCTCCAGCCGGGTCGCCGGGAAGGCGAAGGTGGCGATCAGCACAGCGGTGCCGCAGCCGGTGCAGATGAGCTCGGGGCAGTCCGCGTCGTGGCCGTCCACGCAGGGCGGGGCCTCGAACGGCTGGACGCCCTCGCAGGCGTCGCAGTAGAGCTCGCGATCCGACACGGGCGTCTCCTCTCGCTCCGATCGGCGACGGTGATCGCCGCCAACGGCCGAAAACGGAAAATTACTCCCGTGTAGTTTGGCACGGCTCTCCGACACTTCCGGCCGCACCACCCCGCCCGGCCCGCCGGGCCCCCGGTCAGAGCGCCCGGGCGGTGGCGATCCAGCGGTCCAGCGCCGCGGCCGCCGCTCCCGAGTCGATCGCCTCGGCGGCCCGGCCCATCCCGGCCCGCAGCGCCTCGGTCAGGTCGCCGTCGAGCGGCCCCTGGGTGGCCAGCGCGGCGGCGGCGTTCACCAGCACGGCGTCGCGCACCGGACCGGTCTCGCCGGCCAGCAGCCGGCGGGCCACCTCGGCGTTGTACGGCGCGTCCCCGCCCCGCAGGTCGGCCAGGGTGGACCGGGGCACCCCGAGATCCGTTGCGTCCAGCAGCGCCGCTCTGACGGTGCCCTGCTGGGCCACCCAGACGCGGGTCGGGGCGGCGGTGGTGAACTCGTCCAGCCCGTCCTCGCCGCGCATCACGATGACCGAGTCGCCCCGGGCGGCGAAGACGCTCGCCATCACCGGCGCCATCCGGGCGTCGAAGCAGCCGACCGCGCCGGAGCGGGGGCGGGCCGGATTGGTCAGCGGGCCGAGGAAGTTGAAGGCCGTGGGCACGCCGATCTCGCGGCGGACCGGTCCGGCGTGCCGCATCCCCGGGTGGAACCGGGCGGCGAAGCAGAACCCGATGCCCGCCTCCTCGACGCAGCGGGCGACCTGCTCGGGTGCCAGGTCCAGCGGGATGCCGAGGAACTCCAGCAGGTCGGCGGTGCCGCAGAGCGACGAGGCCGCCCGGTTGCCGTGCTTGACCACCCGGACGCCGGCGCCGGCCACCACGAGGGCGGTCATCGTGGAGATGTTCACCGTGTGGGCGAGGTCACCGCCGGTGCCCACCACGTCGAGCGCGGTGCGGCGCAGCTCCTCGGAAAGCACCACCTCGACCGACCGGCCGAGCATCGCCTCGACCAGGCCGGCCAGCTCGGCCGGGGTCTCGCCCTTGGCGCGCAGCGCCACGGCGAAGGCGGCGATCTGGGACGGGGCGGCGGCGCCGGTCATGATCTCGTCCATCGCCCAGGCCGTGTCGGCGGTGGAGAGCTCGTCGGCGCGCAGCAGCGCGTTGAGCAGGTGCGGCCAGGTGCGTTCGCCCATCGTGGGCCTCCCGAGCGGCGTGGGGTGCGGGTGGGGCGGGAAACGGCGCCCGTCCACCCGGGCGCCGGGGCGCCGCCGAGTGCGGCGACTCAGGCGGCGGCGTGCGTACGCAGCAGCTCAGCGACCG
Source organism: Micromonospora lacuserhaii (assembly GCF_036902735.1). Taxonomy (NCBI): domain Bacteria; kingdom Bacillati; phylum Actinomycetota; class Actinomycetes; order Micromonosporales; family Micromonosporaceae; genus Micromonospora; species Micromonospora lacuserhaii. Next base: position 16,577 of record NZ_JBAKHO010000025.1, read on the forward strand.
TGGTGCCGGTGGTAACCGGGTCGAGCGGGTGCACCAGCGTGGCGTCGACCTGCGCGTACGCGGCGAGCCATCGGTCGGCGGCGCGGGCGATCACCACGCAGGTCGGCGGGGCGTCGTCCCGGTCGTCCTTGATCTGGCGGGCGATGCCGATGCCGCCGCCCGGGGTGGCCTCCCCGTCGAGCAGCATCAGGTCGATCTCGTAGTCGTCGACCAGCCGGACGCACTCGGCGTAGGTCGAGGCGTCGACGAACTCGATCTGCAGACCGGGCGCGGGACGGGTGCCGACGGCCAGCCGCATCCGGTCACGGACCTGCGGGTCGTCGCTGTAGAGCAGGACGGTGCAAAGACGATCACTCATGCCGGCACTCCGCATTGGCTGGACTGGCCCATCTCATTGCTGCCGGGTGATCGTACCGTTCGGTGTGGCGTACCCGACATCCCGCCCGGGGGGCTCACGGCCGGGACGGCCCGACGCAGCTCAGGCCGGTGCGCCCGGGGCCGGGGCGGCAGCGTCGGCGGCCTCGGCGGCGCGTTCCCGGGCCTCCTGCCGGTCCAGCTCCCGGTCCAGCCGGCGGGCCTCCCGCTCGGACTGCTTGACCCACTGCACCACCAGCACCGCGATCATCGTCACGCTGACGAACTCGCCGCCGGCCCAGAGGATGCCGCCGGCGACCACCTGGTCGTTCCAGGGGTCCGACCAGGCCAGGCCCAGCGACGGGTACCAGTCGCCGCCGAAGAGCGTGGTGCTCTGCATGATGGTGAGACCGAGCACGGTGTGGAACGGCACCGAGAGCATCATCAGCAGCGCCCGGGCCGGGTACGGCCAGCGCCCGGGCAGCGGGTCCAGGCCGAGCAGCGGCCAGAAGAACACGCAGCCGGTCATGATGAAGTGCGCGTGCACCAGCTCGTGCGCCCAGGCGTGCTCGAGGGTGTAGCGGTACAGGTCGGTGAAGTAGAGCGCGAACGGGTTCACCACGAAGATGCCGAACGCCACCAGCGGGAAGCTGTAGATCTTCGCGATCCGGCTGTGCACGATCGCCAGCAACCGCTTGCGCGGCCGGACCGACAGGGTGCGCAGCGCCAGGGTGACCGGCGCGCCCAGGGCCAGGAAGATCGGCGAGATCATCGACAGCACCATGTGCTGGACCATGTGCACCGACAGCAGCGACGTGTCGTACGCGTGCAGGCCGCTCACCGTGACCGCGGCGATGCCGCCGAGGCCGGGGCCGAGGAAGCAGACGGTCCGGACCACCGGCCAGCGGTCCCCGCGCAGCCGGAGCCGGTGCACGCCGTAGAGGTAGAGCCCGGCGGCCAGCACCAGGCCGAGGGCGAGCCAGCTGTCCAGTCGGGTCTCGGTGAAGACCCGACCGATGGTGAACGGCGGCGGGACCTCGGCTCCGGCCGCCAGGACACCGGACGGAACCGCCGAGGTGGCGGCGAAGATCGGATCGACATGCAGCACGCTTTTCAGGGTAGGTCAGGCGAACCGGACCACCCTGATCGGGCCACGGATGGCGCAGGTTTGCCACCCCGCTGATTCCCCTCACAGGTCGCGGGCAATAATGACCGCGTGACTGCGGCCCCAGCCATTGACAAGAGCCGGATCCACTCCCTGACCCGACCCAACATGGTCAGCGTCGGGACGATCGTGTGGCTCTCCAGCGAACTCATGTTCTTCGCGGCGCTGTTCGCGATGTACTTCTCCATCCGCGCGGCAGCGCCGGAGCAGTGGACGGAGCACACCGAGATCCTCAACGTGCCCTATGCGACCACCTTCACGGTGATCCTGGTGCTCTCCTCGGTGACCTGTCAGCTCGGTGTCTTCGCCGCCGAGAAGGGTGACGTCCACGCCCTGCGGCGCTGGTTCACGATCACCTTCGTGATGGGCCTGATCTTCGTGCTCGGCCAGGCGAACGAGTACCGGAACCTGGTGCACGAGGGCGTGAAGATCAACCAAGACGGTTACGGGTCGATGTTCTACCTGACCACCGGCTTCCACGGCCTGCACGTGACCGGCGGTCTCATCGCCTTCATCGTCTTCATGATCCGCACCACCATGGGCCGGTTCACCCCGGCGCAGGCCACGTCGGCGATCGTCGTGTCGTACTACTGGCACTTCGTCGACGTCGTGTGGATCGCCCTCTACGCCATGATCTACTGGCTTCAGTGATCTTGGCGCGTCACGAACCGCGCCGCTGCTCCGTCCCCTGAGACAAGGTCCAACCGGTTAAGGACACAGGTCATGACTTCTGACAACGACCGCCGACGCGGTCTGCTCGCGCGCCTGCGCGGGCGGCCCGTGGCGCGCAGCAGGGGCCGCCGCCGGCTGGGCGCCGCGGTCCGGCTGATCGCCGCGCTGACGCTCGCCGGCGGCGCCTACACCGTCTTCGCCCCCGGCGCGCAGGCGCAGGAAAACCCGCCGATCACCGGCGCCGCGGCCGAGGGCAAGGCGCTGTTCGACGTGAGCTGCGTGACCTGCCACGGTCGCAACGCGCAGGGTGTCGAGGGTCGTGGCCCGAGCCTGGTCGGCGTCGGCGCCGCCTCGGTGGAGTTCCAGGTCGGCAGCGGCCGTATGCCGATGGCCCGCCAGGAGGCGCAGGCCATGCGCAAGCCCCCGGTCTTCACCGACGAGCAGGTGCGCCAGCTCGGCCAGTACATCCAGGAGCTCGGCGGCGGCCCGCAGGTCCCGCAGGGCAACCTCCGCGAAGGCGCCAACGTGTCGACCGGCGGTGAGTTGTTCCGGATCAACTGCTCGCAGTGCCACGCCTTCGGCGGTGGCGGCGGCGCGCTCTCCTCGGGCAAGTACGCCCCGAGCCTGCGCCCCGCGACCGACCGGCAGATCTACGCCGCCATGCTGAGCGGCCCGCAGAACATGCCGGTCTTCGGCGACAACCAGATCACTCCGGAGCAGAAGGCGGACATCATCGCCTACATCCAGGGGACCCTGAAGGCCGACCAGGACCAGGGCGGCTTCAACCTCGGCCGGTACGGCCCCTCCACCGAGGGCCTGGCGATCTTCCTGATCGGCATCGTCGCGCTGGTCTTCGCCAGCCTGTGGATCGCGGGCAAGTCGTGACCGGCCGGATCGTCAGTACCATTGCCGTGGTGCCGTCCTGCGGCACCGCCCGTAGCGAGGTGACGGCATGAGCACCCACACCGAGCACCAGGCCCCGCAGGGTCGGGAGCAGCTCGACGTCCTCGACCCCCGGCTGTCGCGCTTCGACGTCGTACAGGAGGGCGCGCGCCGGGACGACATCGAGATCGTCCACTACGAGCAGCAGGTCGTCCCGGGCAGCAAGGCCGAGCGCCGGCTGACCCGTCTGGTGGCGGGCTTCTTCCTCCTCACCGGCCTCGCGGCCACCGCATTTCTGATCATTTACATCTGGTGGCCGTGGAAGTGGGAGACCGGCCGGGGTGGTGACAAGTACTACACCCCGCTGCTCGGCCTCACCCTGGGCATCGCCCTGCTGGCCATCGGCTTCGGCATCCTGACCTGGGGCAAGAAGTTGCTGCCCAAGGAGGTCTCGATCCAGGACCGGCACGACCAGCCGGGCTCCCCGGAGGATCGCAAGATCACCGGCGAGACGATGCTCTACATGGCCGACGAGCTGGGTGTCCGGCGACGTCCGCTGCTCGGCGTCTCGCTGGTCGCCGGCCTGCTGCCGGTGGGCGCGGTCGTCGCGGCCCCGCTGGTCGGTGGCCTGATCTCCGACCCGCACAAGAACAACCAGATGTTCACCACCGGCTTCGCGCCGGCGGAGGGCGGCAAGAAGATCCGGCTGGTCCGCGAGGACGGCCGGCCGATCCGCCCGGCCGACGTCAGCGTCGGTGGCCAGCTGACCGTCTTCCCCGGCATCGAGCACGGCGTGAGCAACAAGCACGCCGACTCGCCGACCCTGCTGATCCACCTGCGGGAGCCGGACGCCCAGGATTCGCGCGCGGCCAACGCGCGGGTCGGTCACGGTGACTTCATGTGGGGCAACTTCGCGGCGTTCTCCAAGATCTGCACGCACGCCGGCTGCCCCGCCAGCCTGTACGAGCAGCAGACCAACCGCCTGCTCTGCCCGTGCCACCAGAGCCAGTTCAAGATCACCGACAACGCCCGGCCGGTCTTCGGCCCGGCGAGCCGACGGCTGCCGCAGCTGCCGATCGAGGTGGACGAGGAAGGCTTCTTCGTGGCCAAGTCCGACTACACCGAAACCATCGGCCCCGACTTCTGGGAGCGGCCATGAAGCGCCGAAAGTTTGACGTAGCAGCGGTGCCGGCCAAGTCCGCCGGTGCGGTGGACGACCGGTTCCAGGTCGCCACCCCGCTGCGCAAGCTGCTCAACAAGGTCTTCCCGGACCACTGGTCGTTCCTGCTCGGCGAGATCGCGCTCTTCTCGTTCGTCGTGCTGCTGCTGACCGGCGTCTTCCTGACCTTCTTCTTCGAGCCGGCGATGACCGAGGTCGTCTACAACGGCAGCTACGCCCCGCTGCGGGGCACGCCGATGTCGGCCGCGTACGCCTCCAGCCTGGACCTGTCGTTCGACGTCCGGGGCGGCCTGATCATGCGGCAGATGCACCACTGGGCGGCGCTGCTGTTCATGGCCTCGATCGTCGTGCACATGCTGCGGGTCTTCTTCACCGGCGCGTTCCGCAAGCCGCGTGAGACGAACTGGATCATCGGCTCGCTGCTGTTCTGGGTCGGCTTCCTGGCCGGCTTCACCGGCTACTCGCTGCCGGACGACGGCCTCTCCGGCACCGGCCTGCGGATCGCCTCCGGCATCATGCTGTCGATCCCGGTGATCGGCTCCTGGGTCACCTCGTCGATCTTCGGCGGCGAGTTCCCGGGCGAGATCCTCATCAGCCGGGCCTTCATCGCCCACGTGCTGCTCATCCCCGGCCTGCTGGTGGCGCTGATCAGCGTCCACCTGGGCCTGGTCTTCAAGCAGAAGCACACCCAGTGGCCCGGCCCCGGCCGGACCAACGAGAACGTGGTCGGCGAGCGGATGTTCCCGCGCTACGCGCTCAAGCAGGGCGGCTTCTTCATGGTCGTCTTCGGCGTGATCGCGCTGATGGGTGGCCTCTTCCAGATCAACCCGATCTGGTACTTCGGCCCCTACGAGGCGTGGGTGGTCTCGGCCGCCAGCCAGCCCGACTGGTACGTCATGTTCCTCGACGGCTCCACCCGGCTGATGCCGGCCTGGGAGATCAACATCCCGATCGGCGACGGGTACGTCATCCCGCCGCTGTTCTGGCCGACGGTCGTGCTCCCCGGCATCCTGGTCGGGCTCTCCCTGTTCTACCCGTTCCTGGAGGCCCGGCACCTCAAGGACCGCAAGCACCACAACCTGCTGCAGCGGCCCCGGGACGTCCCGGCCCGTACCGCGGTGGGCGCGATGGCGGTCTCCTTCTTCATCGTGCTGACCCTCTCCGGCGGCAACGACGTGATCGCCGACAAGTTCCAGATCAGCCTCAACGCGATGACCTGGGCGGGCCGGGTCGGCCTGCTGGTGGTCCCGCCGTTGGCGTACTACGTGACGTACCGGCTCTGCCTCGGTCTTCAGCAGCACGACCGGGAGGTGCTGGCCCACGGCGTGGAGACCGGCATCATCCGGCGCCTGCCAGACGGCCGCTTCGTCGAGGTGCACCAGCCGCTCAGCGCGGCCAACGGGCACGCCGACGGGCACGGTGAGCTGGAGTACGTCGGCTGGGTGGTGCCGAAGAAGATGAACCGGCTCGGCGCCCTCGGCCCGGCCATCCGGGGCTTCTTCTACCCGATCGAGAAGCCGGCCGAGGCGCCGGTCTCGCCGGGGCACCCGCCGGTCGAGCCTCGACCGGAGCGCACGGAGGTCGGCAGCGGCGAGGGCCGTCGCTGACCGCACCGGACGACTGACCGTGGCGCCCGCCGGATCTTCCGGCGGGCGCCACGTCCGTTTCCGGCCCGCTCGTCCCCCCGCCCCGTGGTCCCCGCCCGGAGCCGCCCCCCATCGGGTGGAAACGCAGGAATAACCCTCGCCAGCCGGGTATCCGTGCGGTCCAACGGAAACGGGGAGGGAACATGTTGGGTATCAAACGCCTGGGACTCCTGGCGGCCCTGGTGCTGGTCGGCGTGGCGCCGGCCACGGCCGCGCAGGCCGCGGCACAGCCGTCGACGCAGGACACCCAGTACCTGCAAGCGGTGCACCAGGTGAACCTGTTCGAGATCACCGCGGGTGACCTGGCCCAGAAGAAGGCGCAGAACGCCGACGTCAAGCGGCTCGGCGAGATGTTCAAGACCGACCACACCCAGCTCGACCAGACGGTGCAGAGCACCGCGCAGCAGTTGAACGTGACGCTGCCGAGTGAGCCGACCGCTGACCAGCAGAAGGTGGCGGACAAGCTCAACAACCTCAGCGGCACCGAGTTCGACAAGGCGTGGGTGACGGCCCAGCTGGCCGGGCACGTCCAGGCCATCCAGGCCACCCAGACCGAGATCTCGCAGGGCTCCGAGCAGTCGGTGATCCAGCTGGCCCAGGACGCGCTGCCGGTCCTGCAGGCCCACTACGACGAGTTGGTCGCCCTGGCCCAGCAGCTGGGCATCCCGGTCCCGCAGGCCAGCGCCAGCGGCACCCCGAGCCCGGGTGGCTCCGGCACCCCGGCCCCGGGTGGCACCACCGAGACCCCGGCTCCGGGTGGCACCACCGAGTCGCCGGCCCCGGGTGGCACCACCGAGACGCCGGCTCCGAGCAACAGCTGACGTCACCGCATCACCGGCGATGGCCGGTCCGCCCCACCGGGCGGGCCGGCCACCGGCGCGTCCGGGGCCGGTCAGTCGGCGCTGGCCAACCCGATCGCGAACGCCTCCTCCAGGTCGTGCTGGGAGTACGCCCGGAACGCGATGTGCGACTCCGTGTTGATCACCCCGGGCACCTTGGAGATGCTGCCGGCGATGACCTCGGCGATCTGCTCGAACTCCCGTACCCGCACGATGGCGATCAGGTCGACGTGCCCGGCGACCGAGTAGACCTCGCTGACGCCGGGCAGGTTGGCCAGGTTCTCCGCCACCTCGGGGATCGAGTCGGTGGCGCAGTCGATCAGGACGATCGCGGTGATCACTGGACGATTCTCCGTTCGTCGTGCCCGGCGGTGACGCCGGCCTGGCGTCGCTGACCATGCTAGAGGCCCGTCGGATCGCCCGGAGCGGGACCGGGAGGGCGAAACCGGGCGGCCCGCGTCGGATCAGAGCAGCATGGTGTGCGGATCCGCCGCCATCGCCCGCAGCCAGCCCGCCGCCTCGGCGGCTCCCGGGCAGCGGGCCGTGTCGAGCGCGGCGGCGAGCGCCCGCATCTCGGGGGCCGGGATCAGCACTCCGTCCCGGCTGCGCAGCCGGGTGCTCACCGTGCCCTCGCCGGTGGTCACGGTGAGCACCGGCGTCCGGGTGCCGCCGCCGATCGCGACGACCGTGCCGTCGCTGGACACGCCGGTGTTCGAGCCGGCGGTGGCGTGCAGCGACACCATCCGGGCGGTCCGCAGGTCGACGCTGCGGGAGGTCAGCGTGGTCACGGTGAGCCGGCTGCCCTCCAGCCGGGCCCCCGACCGGACGAACACGACGGTCTGGATGCCGACGAGGATCGCGGTGAGGCCGGCCAGCAGGAGTGCGCAGAGACCCGGCAGTACCCGGTCCCCGCCGCCGGTCGCGGCGACCAGTCCGTGTCCCAGCAGCGCGCCGAGGCAGCCGCAGCCGACCGTGAGCATGGCGCCCACCAGCAGTACCGAGACGACCCGCCAGCCGCGGCTCGCGCCGTACCCGACCGACAGTTCCGTGCGTGCGACGTGGGGTTGCATGGTCGCGAGTGTGGCAGTGTCGATCAACTCGGCCGCCCGCGGTGGCCCACGCCCCGGTCAGCCCGCACCGGCGGGTACCGTGCGACCGTCGGTGGACCGTACGGCGTCGCGCAGCCGCTCGCCCGCGTCGACGGTGGCGCCGGGCCAGACCACCACCCGTTCGATGTCGCCCCGAACCACCGCCCCCGCGCCGACCACCGCCTGACGGACCCGGCCGGTCACCTCCGCCGTCGGGTCGACCAGCTCGCCGCCGGCCGCCGCGTGCAGGTTCGCCGCCAGGTAGTCGGCCGGGGTGCCGGTGTCGTAGAACGTGCCGGGGTAGCGGACCACCTCCAGCGCGCCGGCCGCCTCCGCCGGCCGCCACACCGCCCGGACCAGGTCCCCGAAGGTCGCCGGCAGCTCCCGGACCAGTCGCCACGGCAGCAGCGAGAAGCCGGTGAAGACGTGGCCGTGGAAGGTGCCGGGCGCCGCCGGATCGGCGGCCGGCCGGCCGAGCAGGCGTACGGTGCGGAAGTCCCAGCCGGCCAGCAGCGCGGCGACGTCCGGGCCCGGCGGGGCCAGCGGGTCGGCGAGGTACGCGTCGGCGTTGCCGACCAGCACCCCGCGGCCGGCGATCCAGTCCCGCAGGTTGCCCAGCCCGCCGGCGGTGCCGAGCGGATCGCCCGGCTCGACCGACAGGTGTGCCCGGTCACCGACGTGCGCGACCACCTGGTCGGCCAGGTAGCAGGCGTTCACCGCGACCCGTCCGGGACCGGTCAGCCCGAGTCCGGCCAGCCGGTCCAGCGCCCGGTCCAGCAGCGCGACGTTGCCGACCGGGCAGAGCGCCTTCGGCAGCCGCTCGGTGAGCGGGCGGAGCCGGGTGCCCTCGCCGGCGGCGAGGACCACCGCGCAGAGCCCCTCCGGCGCGGCGTTCACACCAGTGGCTGGCCGGCGCGCGGCCCGATGCCGTAGTAGCCGAGCAGGTTGGCGGTGGCCCGGCTCAGCCGCGGCAGGTCGTCCAGCGGATGCCAGACCGCCTCGAAGACCTCGGCGCCGTCCACCACCAGTTCGGTGGTGGAGGCCGGCACCTCCGTCTCGAAGACCATGTCGACCCAGCCCTTGGCGTGCACCACCGCGTTGGGCACGGCCGGGCGCAACCGGTCGGGGGAGAGCCGGATGCCGGACTCCTCGTGCAGCTCGCGGGCCGCGCCCACGATCGGCGCCTCGCCCCGCTGGAGCAGGCCGGCGGGGAGCGTCCAGCTGTGGCCCGGGGGCTGGCGCAGCAGCAGGATCCGGCCCACGCCGGTGGCCTCGCTGTCCCGGACCAGGGTGACCGCGCCGACGATGTACTTCGGCACCGCGAGCCGGACCAGCCGGCGGCGCATCCCCACCGGTAGCCGGTAGAAGACCTTGTAGGCCACGGCCCTACCGGTGGCGCGGGAGCGGGGGATCATGGCTTCAGGCTAGCCGTGCGGGGCGGGCGGTGCCGGGCGGGTCGCCCCGCCGGTCACTGCCGGTGGTCGACCAGGTCGATGAGCTGGCGGACGACGGTGTCCGGCTCGATCGCCCGGTCGAAGACCGCGACCAGCATGGTCTCCAGGTCGGGGTAGCCCAGCTCCTCCGACAGGCGCAGCAGCGGCAGGTCGCTGGCCAGCCCCCGGTCGTGCTTGCGCAGCGCCAGCCCGATGGTGGCCCGGCCCAGGCGCACCTTGTCGGCGATCGAGATGCCCGGCTCGGTGTGCTCGGCGAACCAGCGGTTGATCTGCATCTGCGCGTGCGGCGACTTGACGAAGCCGAGCCACTCCCGCCGGGGCCCGCGCGGGGCGATGTCCACCTCGAAGCCGCTCTCCGCGTCGCTCTCGGTGAAGATCTCCACCACGTCCCCCTCGTCCAGCTCGGACGAGAGCGGGGCCAGCCGGCCGTTGATCCGCGCGGCGAGGCAGTGGTCGCCCCGCTCGGTGCCCAGCTCGTACGCCAGGTCGACCGGGGTGGCCCCGGCCGGCAGCACCACCTGCCGGCCGTCGGCGACCACCTGGACCTGCGCCTCGGCGAGGTCGCAGCGCAGCGACTCCAGGAACTGGGCCGGGTCGGGCGCCTCCTGCTCCCAGTTGAGCACCCGGCGCAGCCAGGCCAGCTGGTCGGCCCGGACGGCGCCGGAGGAGCGCGGGAAACGGAAGTCGGCGGCGATGCCGTACTCGGCGGCGCGGTGCATCTCCTTCGTCCGGATCAGCACCTCGACGGTGCGCCCCTGCGGCCCGCAGACGCTGGTGTGCAGCGACCGGTAGAGGTTGTTCTTCGGCGAGGCGATGAAGTCCTTGAACCGGCCGGGCACCGGGCGCCAGCGCCCGTGCACCGCGCCGAGCGCGGCGTAGCAGTCGGTGGCCGGGCCGTCCACCACGATCGCGATCCGGGGCAGGTCGAACGGGGCGGTGTGCCCGCCGGCGACGGTGTCCTTCCAGATCGAGTAGAGGTGCCGGGGGCGCGGACCCACCTCGGCGTCCACCCGGCTGCGGCGCAGCGCCACCTTCACCTGGGCGACCACGTCGTCCAGGTAGGCGTCCCAGCCGGGCCGGTCGTGCACGTGCCGGGCGAGCCGGGCATGCTCCTCGGGGTGCAGGTGCAGCAGCACCACGTCGTCCAGCTCCCGCTTGAGGGTCTGGATGCCCAGCCGGTCGCAGAGCGGGACCAGCACCTCCTGGGTCTTGCGGGCGATCCGCTCCCGGGAGGAGGCGGAGCGGACCCCGAGGGTGCGCATGTTGTGCAGCCGGTCGGCGAGCTTGATGATCAGCACCCGGACGTCCTTGCCGGCCGCGATGATCATCTTGCGGATCGTCTCCGCCTCGGCCGCCTTGCCGTAGAACGCCTTGTCGAACTTGGTCACCCCGTCGACCAGGTGGGCCACCTCGTGGCCGAAGTCCTCGCTGAGCGCCTGCAGGGTGTAGCGGGTGTCCTCCACCGTGTCGTGCAGCAGCCCCGCCACCAGGGTGGTGGTGTCCATGCCGAGGTCGGCGCAGATCTCGGCGACCGCGAGCGGGTGGGTGATGTACGGCTCGCCGCTCTTGCGGAACTGGCCGCGGTGCATGTTCTCCGCGATGGTGTACGCCCGGCGCAGCACCGAGGCGTCTGCGCTGGCGTGGATGGCGCGGTGGCTGCGGACCAGCGGGCCGACCGGGTCGTTGTCGGTGCTCGGCCAGCTCAATAGGGAACGCAACCGGCGGGCCAGCGGCAGCTCCCCGGGCTGGGTCGGGAGCGCGCCCCCCAGGGCGGCGCCGTGTCCGGCGTCGACGTCCACGAGGGACACCTCCTCACCCCGGCTCCACGGTCGCCGTCACCGCCAACCGGAAGCAGGCCCACGAAACGGGCAGGACTGCACTCCCTTAACAGCCTAAGCGAGTCTCGGTCGTCCGATCGGTCACTTGCTCATGAGCGTTCGGTCGAGAGTTGGTGGGAGCCGGCGTTCTCGGCCTTGGCCAGCAGGTCGCGGAAGCGGCCCGCCCCGGCCACCGGGGACGACCATTCGGAGGTCATCTCGACCAGCCGCGTCTCCGGGCGCTCCAACCAGGACAGGATGCGCTCGGTCTCCTCGGCGGTGGCCCGGGGCACCGGACCGTGGCCCGGCTCCACCGTCTCCGCGGTGGCCCGGATCGCGGTGATGGTCGGTCGAGGGTGGACGCCCGGCGGGGAGACCCCCGCCCCGGCCAGCCGGCCGTGCCGGACCAGCGCCAGCTCCCAGCCGCCGCCGGCCGCGGGCCGGGCGGCGGTCAGCTCGGCGATCCGGGTCAGCCCGGCCAGCCGCTGCATCCGCACGGCCGCCCGCAGCACCGCGGCCAACCGGGAGCGCACCACCGCCGCCTCCTCGTAGCGCCGCGCGGCGGAGAGCGCCTCGATCCGGGCGAGCAGGGCGTCCACCACCACCTGGGGATCGTTCGTGGTGGCGGTGCGGAACGGGGTGGCGGCGCGGTGGTCGTACTCCTCGGGGGTGATCCGGTGCTCGCAGGGTGCCGGGCAGCGACCCAGCTCGGCCAGCGCGCAGGCCGGCGTCACGGTACGCAGCGAGAGCCGGTGGGTGCACTGGCGCAGCGGCACCGCGTCGTGGAACCCGGCGGCGGCCAGTTCGGCCGCCCGCCTGGACCGGAACGGGCCGAGGTAGGCGGTGTCGCCGGGGGAGATGCCGCGCACCACCGACAGCCGCGGGTAGGGGCCGTCGGTCAGCTTCAGCCAGACCATCCGCTCGGGGAACTTGGAGCGGCGGTTGTACGGCGGCGCGTGCGCGGCGATCAACCGCAGCTCGCGCACCTCGGCCTCCAGCGGGTGGGCGCACTCCACCGCCTCCACCCGCTCGGCGGCGGCCAGCATCTCCGACATCCGGGCCCGCTTCTCGGCGGCGGTGAAGTAGCTGCGCACCCGGGTGGCGATGTCGCCGGAGGTGCCGACGTAGAGCGGCCGGTCGTCGGCGGCCCGGAAGATGTAGACCCCGGGCGCCTTGGGCAGCCCCTCGGCGAGATGCCGCTTGCGGCGCTGGGTCGGGGTGACCGCCCGGGCGAACTCGATCGCGTCGCCGACCGTGTCGACCCGGTGCCCGCCGAGCCGGGCGATCAGCCCGTGCAGCACGTCCACGGTGGCCTTGGCGTCGTCCAGCGCCCGGTGGGTCGGCTGGGTGGCGGTGCGGAAGTAGGCGGCCAGGGTGCCGAGCTTGCGGTTGGGCACCTCGTCGCGGGTGAGCACCCGCCGGGCCAGCGCGGCGGTGTCCAGCACCCGGGGGTTGGGCCAGCGGTAGCCGTGCTTCGCGCAGGCCGCCTTGAGGAAGCCCACGTCGTAGGGGGCGTTGTGGGCCACCAGCACGGCGTCGGTGAGGAACTCCAGGAAGCTCGGCAGCACCTGCTCGATCGGCGGCGCCGGCACCAGCATGGCCTGGGTGATGCCGGTCAGCACGGTGATGAACGGCGGGATCGGCACACCGGGGTTGACCAGGGTGGCCAGCACCCCCAGCTCCTCGCCGCCGCGCACCTTGACGGCGCCGATCTCGGTGATGCCGCCGCCGTCCGGCGCGCCGCCGGTCGTCTCCAGGTCGACCACCACGAAGGTGGTCGCGTAGAGCGGGAGCGCAGGGTCCACCCCGGCGCCCGCTGTCGGATCCAGACCGGCCAGCGTCTGCTGGACGTACTCCCCAGGTGCCACGGGCGGCAGGCTAGCGGGCCGGTCCGACACTCCCGTCGCAGCGGCCCCACCGATCACCCGGGTCTAGGATGAGAGATCGGCTCACTCGCCCGGCAGTGGGCCCGGTCGCGGTGGGAGACTTGCCACATGCCCCTCACCGAGCCGTACGACGACCACCTCCCGGAGGAGGGGTCGTCCGCCGCCGCGCCCGAGGCCGGCGTGGGTGCGGGGGCGCCCGAGCCGGAACCCACCCTGCCGGAACCGGTCCGCCAGCGCATCGTCGCGCTCACCGCCACGGTGCTGCCCGGGCTGCCCGCCGACGAGGTGCCCGTCCCGCTGCGCCGGGTGGCCAAGTTCGCCCCGAACCGCCGGGCCCGGCTCGGCGCGCCGGTGATCGCCGCCCAGCTCACCGCCGATCCGCTCTTCCGGCAGCGGGTCACCGCGCGGGTGCTGGCCGACGCCGGCGACCTCGGCGCGGCCGTGGTCGAGGGCACCGCCCCGGCCGCCGCCGACCCGGTCGAGGTGGCCGCCCTGGCCTACCTGGCCCGGCCGCGGGGCTGGCGGGACCTGATCGAGGCGAGCGGCGCCGCGGTGCGCGCCGAGGCGGACAGCGCGGTCGTCGCCGAGCTGGTCCGCGAGGCCGAGCAGCGGGCCACCCGGGCCGAGCACGACCGGGCGGTGGCCCGGGTCGAGGCGGAGAAGCTCCGCGACGAGCTGGCCCGGGTCCGCGAGGAGCTGGGGCAGCTGCGGGAGGAGAGCCGCCAGCTCCAACGCACCCTGCGCGAGACCCAGGTCCGCGAGCGGAAGGCCGCCGAGCTGCTGGCCACCGAGCGGGGCCGGGCCACCCGGGCGGCCGCCGACAGCGACGCCGAGCTGCGCCGGGCGCGGGCCCGGCTGGCCGAGGCGGAGGCGGCGGCCGGGGTGGCGCGGGCCACCGCCAAGGAGTCCCGCTCGGTCGACGACGCCCGGCTCTGGCTGCTGCTGGAGACCATCGGGCAGGCCGCCGTCGGGCTCCGCCGGGAGCTGGCCCTCGATCCGGTCGACAAGCTGCCCGCGGACTTCGTCGCCGAGGCCTTCGCCGAGCCGGCCGCCGCGCCCGCGGGCGGGCCGGCGGCCCGGGCCCGGGACACCGACGACCCGGCCCGGCTGGACCAGCTGCTCGCGCTGCCCCGCGCGCACCTGGTGGTGGACGGCTACAACGTCACCAAGCGTGGCTTCGGCGAGATGTCGCTGGAGCAGCAGCGCAAACGCCTGATCACCGGGCTGGGCGGGATCGCCGCGCAGACCGGCGACGAGGTCACCGTGGTCTTCGACGGCGCCGAGCGGATGCACGGCCTGCCGCCCACCCCGCGTGGCGTGCGGGTGCTCTTCTCCCGCAAGGGCGAGACCGCCGACGAGCTGATCCGCCGCCTGGTGCGGGCCGAGCCGGCCGGCCGGCCGGTGGTGGTGGTCTCCTCGGACCGGGAGGTCGCCGACGGGGTACGCCGGCACGGGGCGTACCCGCTGGGGGCTGACTCGCTGCTGCGCCGGCTGTCCCGCTCCTGAGCATTGATCACCGGATGTCCTGTTCTGTCGTACCCGATGACTAGTGTCCGACCTGACCGACGGTGGTCGGGCGATGACCGTCGCCCGCCGCCACACTCCGTCAGGAGGCACGATGCTCATCGACTGCGACAGGTGCGGGATCCGGGGCGCCGGCTGCTCCGGTTGCCTGGTGACCGCCCTGCTCGACGTGGATTCGCCGACGGCCGGGCTGGACGCCGCCGAGCGCCGGGCGATCGAGGTGTTCGCCCGGGCCGGCTTCGACGTGGAGGTGCTGCCGCCGGAGTCGGCTCCCGCCGTCCGCCCCCGGTCCGGGCGTCGCGGCCGGGCGGCCTGACCACGTCGTCCCGGCACCCGGGCCCGCGTTCCTACCCTCCGTTCCGGCGCGCGGACACCCCGCGAGCGGTCGTCCGGACGGGCAATAGGATGGGCGGCTCACGGGTGGGAGGAGCGGCGGCATGACGCGGACGCGGCGTGGTGGCGGCAGGCCGGCGCGCGAGGTGCCGGCGTGACCCCCCGGGGCTGGGCGGTGCTGACCCTCGCCGCCCTGGTGGTGGCGCTGGTCGTGGCCGGTGCGGTCCTGGTGCCGTGGAGCCGGCCGCCCGCGCCCCGCGCCGACCAGCTCGCCGCGCTGCGCGACCTCCCCGTCGACCAGGTGGCCCGGGGCCGCGCGTTCCGCGAGACGCTGCGCCCCGGCGCGTACGGCGGGCTGGCCGTTGGGCTGCTGGTGGCGCTGCTGCTCGGGCTGACCCCGCTGGGAGCGCGCCTGGTCACGCTGGCCGGCCGCCCCTTCGGCGACCACTGGATGGCCCGCGCGGTGCTCGGCGGGCTCCTCGTCGTCCTCGTCGCCGACCTGCTCACCCTGCCCTTCGCCGCCTGGCGGCAGTCGGTGCTCACCCGCTACGGGCTGAGCACCCACGGCTGGAGCGGCTGGGCGGTCGACCTGCTCAAGTCGTACGCGGTCAGCGCGGTGATCGGCGCGCTCGCGCTGCTCGGCTTCTACACCGTCACCCGGCTCGCCCCGCGCTGGTGGTGGGCGTTCGGCGCCGCCGGGGCCGCCGGCCTGGTGGTGCTGCTCTCGTTCGTGCTGCCGGTGCTGGTGGAGCCGGTGTTCAACCGGTTCACCCCGATGGAGCAGGGCCCGCTGCGCACCGAGCTGACGGCGCTGGCCGCCCGCGACGGGGTGCCCGTACGCGACGTGCTGGTCGCCGACGCCTCCCGCCGGACCCGGGCCGTCAACGCGTACGTCTCCGGGCTCGGGCCCACCCGGCGGGTGGTCGTCTACGACACCCTGCTGCACGAGGCCACCCCGGCCGAGGTGACCAGCGTCGTCGCCCACGAGCTGGGCCACGCGAAGGACCGGGACGTCTGGACCGGCACCCTGACCGGGGCGCTCGGCGCCGCCGCGGCCGTCGTCGCGCTCTACCTGATCGGCTCCTGGGCGCCGCTGCTGCGCCTCGCCGGGGTCGACCAGATCGCCGAGCCGCGCGCCTTCCCCCTGCTGATCGCCCTGGTCACGGTGGCCGGGCTGGTCTTCGCGCCGGTCCAGGCGCTGGTCTCCCGCCGGGTGGAGGCGCGGGCCGACGCGCACGCGCTCGCGCTCACCGGTGACCCGGCCACCTTCGAGGCGATGCAACGCCGGCTGGCCGGAGTGAACCTGGCCGACCCCGACCCGCCGCGCTGGGAGTACCTCTGGTCGGCGTCGCACCCGTCCACCGTGGAGCGGATGGCCGCCGCCCGCGCCTACGCCAGGGAGGTCGGCAGATGAGCCGGACGCTGCTGATCACCAACGACTTCCCGCCCCGCCCCGGCGGCATCCAGTCCTTCGTGCACAACCTGGCGGTCCGCCAGCCCACCGGCTCGGTGGTGGTCTACGCCTCGAGCTGGAAGGGCGCCGCCAAGTTCGACGCCGACCAGCCGTTCGAGGTGGTCCGGGAACGGACCAGGGTGCTGCTGCCCACCCCGCTGATCGTCCGCCGGGCGGCCCGGCTGGCGCGCGAGCACGACTGCGACACCGTCTGGTTCGGCGCCGCCGCCCCGCTCGGCCTGCTCGCCGCCGGGCTGCGCCGCCGGGCCGGCGTCCGCCGGGTGGTCGCGCAGACCCACGGGCACGAGGTCGGCTGGGCCGCGCTGCCCGCCGCCCGGTCCGCGCTGCGCCGGATCGGCCGGGGTACGGACGTGGTGACCTACCTCGGCGACTACACCCGGGTACGCCTGGAACGCGCGCTGCACGGGGTGACCGAGCTGCACCGGCTCGCCCCGGGCGTGGACGTGGACACCTACCACCCGTCCGTCGACGGCGAACCGGTCCGGGTCCGGCTCGGGCTGGCCGACCGGCCGGTGGTGGTGTGCGTGTCCCGGCTGGTGCCCCGCAAGGGGCAGGACATGCTGATCCGGGCCATGCCGGAGATCCGCCGCCGGGTGCCCGACGCGGCGCTGCTGGTGGTCGGCGGCGGGCCGTACCGGGCGACGCTGGAGAAGCTGGCCCGCCAGGTCGGGGTGGAGCGGGACGTGGTCTTCACCGGCTCGGTTCCCTCGACCGAGCTGCCCGCCCACTACGCCGCCGGCGACGTCTACGCGATGCCCTGCCGGACCCGCAACCGGGGCCTGGACGTGGAGGGGCTCGGCATCGTCTATCTGGAGGCCTCGGCGACCGGCCTGCCGGTGGTGGCCGGCGACTCGGGCGGCGCGCCCGACGCGGTCCGCGAGGGCGAGACCGGGTACGTGGTGCCGGGCCGGGACGTGGCCGCCCTCGCCGACCGGGTGGCCACCCTGCTCGCCGACCGGGACCTGGCCCGCCAGCTCGGCGCGGCCGGCCGGGCCTGGGTGGAGCGGGAGTGGCGCTGGGAGACGCAGGCGCAGCGGATGGCCGCGCTGCTCGCCGGCTGACGCGGGTCAGCGGATCCGGGCGAGGATGTCGGCGGCCGGGGCCGGCCGGCCGAAGTGCCATCCCTGGCCGGCGTCGCAGCCGATCGTCCGCAGCCGCTCGGCCTGCCCGGCGGTCTCCACGCCTTCGGCGGTGACCGTCAGGTCCAGCGCGTGGGCCAGCGAGACCAGTGAGGCGAGGATCCGCTCGTCGGTCCGGCTGCCCGGGGCGACCGCCGGGGCCCGCAGCCCGGCCACGAACTCCCCGGCCACTTTCAGCTCGGTGACCGGCAGGTCCCGCAGGTACGCCAGGTTGCAGTACCCGGTGCCGAAGTCGTCGATGGCGATCCGCACGCCCAGGTCGGCCAGGACCCGCAGGGACCGGACCGGATCCTCGGCGGTGCTCATCATGGTGCTCTCGGTGATCTCCAGCTGGAGCCGCTCGGGCGGCAGGCCGGTCCGCCCCAGCAGCCCGCTCACCTCCTGCACCAGGCCGGGCCGGTGCACCTGGCGGACGGCCAGGTTGACGCTGACGAAGGGCGCCGGGCCGCCCCCGGTCGACCAGCTCTCCGCCTCGCGGCACGCCTCGGCGAGCACCCAGCCGCCGAGCCGCACGATCAGCCCGGTCTCCTCGGCCAGCCCGATGAACGCGTCCGGGCGGAGCACCCCCAGCTCGGGATGGCGCCAGCGGACCAGGGCCTCCACGCCGAGCAGCGTCCCGTCGCGCAGCGAGGTCAGCGGCTGGTAGTCCAGATAGAACTCGCCCCGGTCGATCGCGGTGGGGATCGCCGCGGCGAGGGCGTACCGGGCCAGTTCGGTGCGGTGCCGGTCCGGGTCGAACAGCGACCAGCGGGCGCCGCCGGCCGCCTTCGCCCAGTGCAGGGTGCTGTCCGCCGCGCGCATCAGCTCGCCGGGGGTGGTGCCGGCCACCGGCCGCTCGACGATGCCGATGCTGGCCGACACGGTCAGCTCGTGGCCGCCGACCAGCGCGGGCGCGCCGACCGCCGCGAGTGCGGCCTCGGCGACCTTGACCACGTCGTCGGTGTGCGAGGTGCGTTCGACCAGGATGACGAACTCGTCGCCGCCGAGCCGGGCGACCAGGTGCTCGCCGAGGGCCTGCCGCAGCCGCCCGGCCACCGCGATGAGCAGCGCGTCGCCGACCTGGTGCCCGAGCGAGTCGTTGACCACCTTGAACCGGTCCAGGTCCAGGAAGCACACCCCGACCCGGTCGGCGCCCGGGCCGGGTCGGGCGATGGCCGCGCTGAGCCGTTCGGTGAACAGGGTCCGGTTGGGCAGCTCGGTGAGCGGGTCGTGGGTGGCCTGGTGGCGGAAGCGGGACTCGCTGTCCCGCAGCGCGCGCTCGGCCTGGGCGCGGGCTACCAGCGCCGCCCGCCGGATCGACTCCTGCTCGTCGAGGGTCCGGTCGCGCAGGGCGCGGGCGTACCCGGTGGCCACGGTGGCCAGCAGCCGGGCCATCCGGTCCTCGACGTCGTCGGCGAGCAGCCCGAGATCCCGGACCAGCCGGAGCTGGATCACCTCCACCGTGCGGCCGAGCCCCTCGGCGGAGGCGATGTGCGCGGCGACCAGCTCCGCGCCCACCTGGTGGCCGGCCCGCGGGTCGAAGGGCTCCGCCCGCAGCGCCGCGGCCAGCCGTACGGTGAGTCGTTGCAGCAGCGCCTCCAGCTGCGCCTGGGTCATCGGCAGGTAGCTGGTGCCGGAGACCGCCTTGGCCCAGGCCCGGGCGAACGTCCCGGGGCAGGACGCGACCGCCGGCTCACCCACCGAGGCGTCCGACGCCACCCAGGAAGACCGCCTGCTCGGCCTCCTCGGCGCTCTCCGGCGTCTCCGGCCGCCACTGCGGCACCCAGACCACGCCGGGATCGAGCAGCTCGAAGCCGTCGAAGAAGGCGGTCAGCTCGGCCCGGCTGCGGATCCACAGCGGACTGTCGGTGCGCCGGTAGACCCGCTCGGCCTCGGCCCGCTCGCCGGTGCCGCTGCGGCTGTCGTCGCTGGCCTGGGAGAGCACCAGGTAGCTCCCCGGCGCGAGCGCCTCGCGCAGCGTCCGCAGGATCTCCTCCGGCTGGTCGGAGGAGGGCACGAAGTGCAGCACCGCCACGATCATCACGGCGACCGGCTGGGAGAAGTCCAGCAGCTTCGTCACCTCGGGATGGCTCAGGATCGCCGCCGGGCGACGCAGGTCCTCCTGCACCACCGTGGCGTTCGGATTGCCGCCGAGGATCTCCCGGCTGTGCGCCACCGCGACCGGGTCGACGTCGACGTAGACCACCCGGGAGTCGGGGGCGACCCGTTGGGCGATCTCGTGCACGTTGCCCACGGTCGGGATGCCGGAGCCGATGTCGAGGAACTGGCGCACGCCGGAGTCGACCAGGTGCTGCACCACCCGGCGCATGAAGGCCCGGTTGGCCTGGGCCATCAGCGGCGCGTCCGGGACGGCCTCCATCATGGCCCGGGCGGCGGCCCGGTCGGCGGCGAAGTTGTGCGAGCCGCCGAGGTAGTAGTCGTACATGCGGGCCACGCTGGGGCGTTCGATGTCGATGTCCTCGGGAGCCCAGTCCGGCCGCTGCATGCCCTACCCCTTTGTCGACAGACGCGAGAGACGTCGCCCGCGCGGGCCACCCGGGTATTCTGCCCGCCCGTTGTCGCGGTGCAAAGACCACGATCGCTGCGCGACGGTCCGCTCACGCAGCGGCGCGTGCGGACCGGCGGGCACGGCACGAGGTCCGCGTCCGACGGGCGGACGCGGACCTCGCGGCGACGGGTCGGGAGACCCTCAGAACTTCGGCGCGTCCGGTGCCTCGAGCAGGCCGAGCCGCAGCGCCGTCATCAGCGCCTGGGCCCGGTTGGCCGCGCCCAGCTTCTCGTAGAGCTTCGAGATGTGGGTCTTGGCGGTGGACTCGCTGACGAAGAGCTGCTTGGCGATGCCGGCCACGCTCATGCCGTCGGCGAGCAGCCGCAGCACCTGCCCCTCGCGGGGGGAGAGCTGCGGACCGGACGGAGCCAGCCGGCGCTTCATCGCCTCGGCCAGGTCGGCCGCGGTGAACGCGCTGGGGGAGGAGGCCGCGTGCCGGGCGGCGGCGACCACCTCGTCGGCCGGCGCGGTCTTCGGCACGAACGCGCTCGCCCCGGCCTCCAGGGCGCCGAAGAGCTGGTCGTCCCCGGCGTACATGGTGAGCACCACGATGCCCATCGACGCGCTGGACTTGCGCAGCGCCCGGGTGGCCTCGAGGCCACTGCCGTCGGGGAGCCGCAGATCCATGATCACGACGTCCGGCTGCAGCGCGCCGGCCTGGCGCACGCCCTCCGCCGCGGTGGCGGCCTCGCCGACGACCTCGAACTGCCGGTCACGCTCGAACGCGTGCCGGAGCCCCTTGCGAATCAGATCGTGATCGTCGACAAGGAGAACCTTGGTACGGGTGGCCGGTGTCGGACTTGTGGTCATCCTCGGGTTACTCCCCTTCTGCTGCTGCGCTGCCACGCACGTTATCGCGCCGGGACGGCGATCCCACCACCACCGCCACGGTCGTACCGCTGGGTTGCCGCGGCCTGATCTCCAACCGGCCCCGGATACGTTCCGCCCTCTCGGCCATGATCGCAAGACCGTAGTGCCCGTCCGCGTGCTGGTCACCGATGCCGTGACCGTCATCCGACACTTCGATCTGGGCGTACGGGGGGTCGACCTCACAGGTCACCCAGAGATTCGAGGCGCCGGCGTGCTTGCGGGCGTTGGTGACCGCCTCCTGCGCGATACGCAGCAACTCGGCCTCGGTGGCCGACGGCAGCCGGGCGGTGGACTCGTCCAGCGACAGGTGCACCCGCAGCCCGCCGGAGGCGCCGACGGTGCGGGCGTACTCGGCGATCGCGGCGGCCAGGCCGCCGTGCCGGTCCACCTCGCTGCGCAGCTCGAACAGGCTCAGCCGCAGCTCGGTGATCACCCGGGTGACCTCGTGCCGCAGCGCGCGCAGGCTCTCGGTGGTCTCCTCGGCGTCGTCGTGCACGGTGGCGAGGGCGTTGTCGATGCCGTAGCCGACCATCACCAGCTCCTGGGCGACCCCGTCGTGGATCTCCCTCGCCAGCCGCTGCCGCTCCTCGTTGGTGGCCAGCGAGCGCACCTCGTCGAAGAGCAGCGCCGCCTCCAGCCGCAGCGCGGCCGGCCCGGTCAGCGCGGTCACCCGGGACACCACCGGCGGCGGGTACGCGTGCGCGGCGTCCGCCTCGATCACCACCAGGCCGATGGTGCGGACGCCCGCGACCAGCGGGACGATCAGCGCGGAGACGTCCCCGCCGCGGTGCGAGCGGGCCTGCGAGCGGGCCGCGGTCTGCGGCTGCTGGCTGGCCCACGAGTCGGCGATCGCCGAGTCCGCGTCGAGCGTGGTCTCCCAGTCCACCCGGTCCACGCCCACCTGGGCGAGCACCACCAGCCGGCCGCCGCCGCTGGCCGAGAGGACCGCGGCGCGGGTGCTCGGGGCGACGGTGCGCAGCTCCTCCAGCAGGTGCTCGGCGATGCCGCCCGGGTCGAGGGTGGCGCCGGGGAGCTGCCGGGCGACCGTGCGCAGCTGGGTGAGCAGCCGGGTCGCCTCGGCGTACGGCTGGGGCTTGCCATCGCCACGGACCCGCATCACCTGGTGCAGCGTGCCGGCGGCGTAGAGACCCAGCGCGGCCAGGATCAGCCACTGCGCGCAGACCGCGAGGTAGCCCGGCTGGCCGAGCTGCCGGCCGCCGTCGACCTCGGTGAACGCGCCCGCGACCAGCAGGGTGGCCGCGGTGATGCCGAGCAGCGCGGCGCCCTCGGAGAACCGTCGGCGCAGCGCGGTGACCGTCACCGGCACCGCGAGGTACGGCAGCACGGCCGAGGCGCCCAGCCCGCCGACCGACCCGCCGAGGGCGGACTCGACGGCAACCTGGCTGGCGGCCAACCCGATCAGCACCGCCTCGGCGACCCGGCTGAGCGGGCCGAGCAACCGGTGCTCGGGGGCGAGCAGGGCGGGCAGCCCGGCTACCGCCAGCAGGGCGATCCACCAGAGCTGGACGGGATCCCGGGTGGTGATCAGCGTCAGGACGGCGACCAGCGCCAGCATCACCGCGCGCGCGGCGACGGCGAGGGGCTGGGTCTGGGGTCGGGCAGGTGTGGAGGCGGGCACGTGACGGATCGTAGTCAGCCTCGGTAGATATCCGCGATCTCGGACGCGTACGTCTTGTGTACGACCTGCCGCTTGACCTTGAGCGACGGGGTCAGCTCCCCGGTCGCCTCGGTGAAGTCGTGGGGAAGGATCCGGAACACCTTGATCGCCTCGGCCTTGCTGACCGCCTGGTTGGCCTGGTCGATCGCGCCCTGGATCTCGGCGCGCAGCGCCTCGTCGTCGCGGAGCTGGTCGGCCAGGGTGTCCTCGGGGCGGCCGTGCGCGGCCAGCCACTTGGGCAGGGCCTCCTCGTCGACGGTGACCAGGGCGGCGATGAACGGCTGCCGGTCGCCGACCACGACGCACTGGCTGACCAGCGGGTGCGCCCGGACCTGGTCCTCCAGCACGGCCGGGGCGACGTTCTTGCCGCCGGCCGTCACGATGATCTCCTTCTTCCGGCCGGTGATGGTCAGGAAGCCGTCGTCGTCGAGGTGGCCCAGGTCGCCGGTGCGGAACCAGCCGTCGGCGGTGAGCGCCTCGGCCGTCGCCGCCTCGTTGTTCCAGTAACCCTGGAAGACCAGGTCGCCGGAGATCAGGATCTCGCCGTCGTCGTCGAGCCGGATGGTCACCCCGGGCAGCGGCCGGCCGACCGTGCCGATCTTCGTGCCGGTGGGCAGGTTGGCCGCGGCTGCGGGGGAGGTCTCGGTCAGGCCGTACCCCTCGCAGATGGTCACGCCGATGCCGCGGAAGAAGTGCCCGAGCCGGGCGCCGAGCGGCGCGCCGCCGGAGATGGCGTCGCGGCAGCGGCCACCGAGCGCGGCGCGCAGCTTGCGGTAGACCAGCTTGTCGAAGAACGCGTGCTGGGTGCGCAGCGCCAGGCCCGGCCCGGCCGACGTCTCCAGGGCCTCGCTGTACGCGATGGCGACCTGCTCGGCCCGGTCGAAGATCTTGCCCTTGCCTTCCGCCTCGGCCTTCTGTCGGGCGCCGTTGTAGACCTTCTCGAAGACCCGGGGGACGGAGAGCACGAAGGTCGGCTTGAACTCCTGGAGCTCGCCGACCAGGTTCTTGGTGTCCGAGCAGTGCGCCATGGTGGCCCGGGCCTGCACCACGCCGATCTGGATGAGCCGGGCGAAGGCGTGCGCCAGCGGGAGGAAGAGCAGCGTCGACGCGCCGGGCCGGAACAGGTTGGGCAGCACCGGCACGGCGTTGGCGATGTCGGCGTACATGTTGCGGTGGGTCAGCACGCAGCCCTTGGGCCGGCCGGTGGTGCCGCTGGTGTAGATGATCGTGGCGATGTCGTTCGCGGTGACCGCCTTGCGGCGGCGCTGGATCTCCGTCGGGTCGACGGCGTCCCCGCCGGCGACGATCTCGTCCACCCCGCCCAGGTCGATCTGCCACACCTGGCGCAACTCGGGAAGCCGGTCGCGGACCCCGGCGACCAGGGTGGCGTGCGCGTTGGACTCGACCACCGCGGCGACCGCGCCGGAGTCGGCGAGGATCCAGGCGGCCTGCTCGGCGCTGGAGGTCTCGTAGATCGGCACGGTGACCGCGCCGGCCGCCCAGATGGCGTAGTCGAGCAGGGTCCACTCGTAGCGGGTGCAGCTCATCAGCGCGACCCGGTCGCCGGGGGCGATGCCGGCGGCGACCAGGCCCCGGGCCACCGCGACGACCTCGTCGCGGAACTGCCGGCAGGTCACGTCCGTCCAGACGCGGCCCTCGGCGGTCAGGGTGGGGCGGACGAACTGCACGGCGTCCGGCGCGACCTCGGCGTTGTCCCAGACCGGGTCGGTCAGGTTGGCCGCGTCGCCGACGGTGACGATCGGCGGAACGGAGAACTCGCGCACCTGCACTCCCTCGTGCTCGCACTGGCCGGGCCGGCCACGGGTCGGCTTTGTCGCAACCTACCCGCACACCCAGGTGGGTGCGGTAGGGAGGTTGCCGGGGGGTGAAATCCCGCCCCGCGGCGAAACGGGGCCGTGCGCGGCGCGGCGGGGGTGGAGCGGCGCGCGCGGGGGCGCCGGCGGGTAGCCTCCCCCCATGGCGGACTCCACCACCCAGTCGATCATCATCGACGCGTCACCTGAGCAGGTGGCGGCGGTCATCTGCGACTTCCCGAGCTACCCCGAGTGGACCGACGCGATGCAGCGGGTGGAGGTGGTCGAGGAGTACGAGGACGGCTACGCCAGTCAGGTCCGGTTCACCATCGACGCCGGGGTGATGGCCGACGAGTACGTCCTGGCCTACGAGTACGCCGAGGACCTGTCCCGGATCGAGTGGCACCTGGTGGCGCCGTCGAAGATGCAGCGGTCCCAGCGGGGCTCGTACGACATCGTCGGCAACCCGGACGGCACCTCGACGGTGACCTACACCCTCGAGGTGGAGCTCTCCGTGGGCATGCTCGGCATGTTTCGGCGCAAGGCCGAGAAGATGATCATGGACACCGCGTTGAAGCAGCTCAAGCGTCGGGTAGAAGCATCCGGTGCGGCGCAGTGACGCGACAGCCGGCGGCACGGTAGAGGAGTCGACCATGGGGGGAACGCAGCCGGGCTCCGCCCGGCGGGAGGCCGACCCGGGCTCCGCGCGCGAGGAGGCCGAGCGGCTGGTGGCCACGCTGCTGGCGACGGCCCGACTGGCCACGTCCGGCCCCGGCGCGAGCCCGTGGGGTCCGCTCGGTGGGATCCTCTCGGGTGTCCTCGGTCACAGTGCTGGCCCGTCCCGCCCTTCGGGAGCGGACGAGCGGTCCGGGGCGTTCGCCACCGGAACGCCCGAGTGCTGCGTCTGTCCGGTCTGCCGGGGTATCGCGGCATTGCGCGACCCGAGTCCGGAGTTCGCCGAGCGGCTCGCCTCCGGCGCGGGCGATCTGGCCGCCGGAATCGCCAGCCTGATGCGGGCGTTCGCCGCGCCCGAAGGTGGGGAAGCCTCCCACCGGACGCCGGGTGCCGCCACCGCAGCGACCGGCCGGCCCGCCCCGGCGGACCCGGACGCCGACCACGTGTGGCGCGAGGCCACCCGCACCGGGCATGATTCTGCGTCGGCGCCGGAGCGGGATGTCTGGTCCGCCGCCACCCGGGCGGAGGACGCGGTCGTACCGGCCACCGCCGCCCCGCCCGTCGACGACGCCGGGCCGGTCGCGCCGGCCCAACAGGTCCGGCCGACAGCCGACCGTCCCGTGCCCGCCTCGCGTGCGCCGGCCGGCGCGGGGGAAGCACCAGGCGACGGAGCCTGATCACCGGACATCCCGGCATCGCACGGCCGGTTCGGCCGATGTCGGGCAGCACAGCAGAGGGGAGTGGCAGCGGTGACGCTGACCATCGGAGTCGACGTCGGTGGCACGAAGGTGGCCGGCGGTGTCGTGGACGACACCGGCAAGGTTCTCGTGCAGGCCCGGCGGGACACCCCCGCGGACGACGTCGGCAAGACCCGTGACGTCATCATCGAGCTGGTGACCGAGCTGGCCAGCGGGCACGACGTGAACGCGGTCGGCATCGGTGCGGCCGGCTGGATCGACGCGTCCCGGTCCACCGTCCTGTTCGCCCCCAACCTGGCCTGGCGCGACGAGCCGCTGCGGGACTACGTCAGCACCGCGACCGGCCTGCCGGTGATCGTGGAGAACGACGGCAACGTGGCGGCCTGGGCCGAGTTCCGGCACGGCGCGGCCCGCGACGCCGACGACTCGATGGTCATGTTCACCATCGGCACCGGCGTGGGCGGCGGCATCGTCCTCGGCGGCGAGCTGGTCCGCGGCGCCCACGGCATCGCCGCCGAGCTGGGACACATGCTCACCGTGCCGGACGGCCACCAGTGCGGCTGCGGCCGGCTCGGCTGCATCGAGCAGTACGCCAGCGGCAGCGCCCTGGTCCGGTTCGCCCGGGCCGGCGCCCGGCAGGAGCCGCAGCGCGCCACCGCCCTGCTCGAACTGGCCGGCGGCGAGGCCGAGGCGATCACCGGCCCGATGGTCACCGCCGCCGCGCAGGGCGGGGACCCGATCTCCGCCGAGGCGTTCGCCCAGATCGGGCGTTGGCTCGGCACCAGCCTCGCCGACATGGCCCAGATCCTCGACCCGCAGGTGCTCGTGGTCGGCGGCGGCGTGGTGGAGGCCGGCGACCTGCTGCTCGGCCCGACCCGGCGGTCCTTCGCCGACGCGCTCGCCCAGCGCAGCCGGCTGCCCGTCGCCGAGGTGCGCCCCGCCGAGCTCGGCAACAGCGCCGGCGTCATCGGTGCCGCCGACCTCGCCCGCCGCCGGTGAGCGTGGGGAACGCCGCGGAGCTCGGCCCGGTGGTCGCGGACGGAAGATCGGCCCGGTGACCGCGCCGATCCCCGGCAGCGCCGCGTCCGACGGCACCCCGGCCTCCGCCGGGGTGCCGCTGCGGGTGGTGTCGTACAACATCCACAGCCAGCGCGACGACACCGCCGCGCTGGCCGCGGTGGTCCGCGAGGCCGCCCCCGACGTGGTGATCGTGCAGGAGGCGCCGCGCCGGTTCCGCTGGCGGCAGAAGTCCGCCGCGCTGGCCGAGTCGTTCGGCCTGGTGGTGGCCGCCGGCGGCCTGCCCTCGCTGGGCAACCTGCTGCTGACCAGCCTGCGGGTACGGGTGACCGCCACCCGCTGCCAACGCTTCCCGCTCACCCCCGGGCGGCACCTGCGCGGCGCCGCGTACGCGGAGTGCCGGGTCGGCGGCGCACGCTTCCTGCTGGCCGGCTCGCACCTGTCCACCGACCCCGCCGAGCGGCCGGGGCAGGCCGCCCTGGTGAAGCGGGAACTGGCCGCGGCCACCCTGCCGGTGGTCTTCGGCGCGGATCTCAACGAGGGCCCGGACGGCCCGGCCTGGCGAACCGTCGCCGAGGGACTGACCGACGCGGCGGTGGCCGCCGACGCCGCCGACCGGCACACCTTCTCCTGCGCGAACCCGCGCCGCCGGATCGACGCGCTGCTGGTCGACCCGCGGGTGCGGGTGGTCGGGTACGACGTGGTCGACACCCCGCAGACCCGCCGGGCCAGCGACCACTTCCCGGTCCTGGTCGACCTCCTGCTGCCCGGCGGCGACTGACCGACGGCGGCCGACCAGGGCATCCTCGGGCGGTCGGCCGCACGCCGCGGCGCCGGGCTGGACAACCACCACCGGCGGCGGGGAGGATGCGCGTCGAACCGGCGTACCTGGCCGCACATAAGGAGATTCCGGTGTCCCCCTCCACCGAGCACGGCCGGCCCGATCCGGAGACCAGCACGGTCGCCCTGACCCGGGACGGCAGCCCGGTCTCGGACCGGGGCGACACGGTCTGCGTGATCGGCGCCGGGGCCAGCGGTCTCACCGCCGTGAAGAACCTGGCCGAGCACGGCTTCGGTGTCGACTGCTACGAGCGGGAGACCGGCATCGGCGGCGCCTGGAACTGGCGGCACGACCGCAGCCCGGTGTACGCCAGCACCCACCTCATCTCGTCGCGGCCGTTCACCCAGTTCCCCGACTTCCCGATGTCGGACTCCTGGCCGGACTACCCGCACCACAGCCAGTTGCTGTCCTACTTCGAGCGCTACGCCGACCACTTCGACCTGCGGCGGCACATCTGGTTCGGCACCGAGGTCGTCCGGGTCGAGCCGGTGGCCGGCGACCGCTGGGACGTCACCACCCGCAGCACCGGCGGGTACGGCCCGGAGCGCACCTCCCGCTACGCCGCAGTGGTGGTCGCCAACGGGCACAACTGGTCGCCGAAGCTGCCCCGCTACGACGGGCTGGAGGAGTACCGGGGCGAGATCATGCACGCCTCGTCCTACAAGGACCCGGCGCAGCTGCGCGGCAAGCGGGTGCTGGTGGTGGGCGCCGGCAACACCGGCTGCGACATCGCCGTCGAGGCGGCCCAGCAGGCGTCCCGCGGCTGGCACTCCACCCGCCGCGGCTACTGGTACGCCCCGAAGTACGTCCTCGGCCGCCCGGCCGACCAGGTCAACGACAGCCTGCTGGCGTTGCGGGTGCCGCTGCGCATCCGGCAGTGGCTCTACCACTGGACGTTGCGGCTGACCGTCGGCGACCTGACCCGGTTCGGGCTGCCGAAGCCGGACCACCGGGTGTACGAGACCCACCCGATCGCCAACAGCCAGCTCGTCTACTACGTCGGGCACGGCGAGATCACCCCGGTGCCGGACGTGGCCCGGTTCCACGCCGGTGGGGTCACCCTCACCGACGGCCGGGAGATCGACCCGGAGCTGGTCGTCTTCGCCACCGGCTACCTGCCGCGCTTCGAGTTCCTCGACCCGCAGGTCCTCGGCGACTCCGACGCCTCCGGCCGGCCCCGGCTCTGGCTGAACGCCTTCGCCCCCGGCCACCCGACCCTCGCGGTCGCCGGCCTGGTCCAGCCGGACTCCGGCATCTTCACCCTGTCGCACTGGCAGACGGTGCTCTTCGCCCGGCTGCTCCTGCTCCGGCTGAGCCGCCCGGACCAGGCCGCCGCCTTCGCGGCGAAGGTCGAGGCCGGGGCGGGGGAGCGGTACTCGGGGAAGGTCAAGGACAGCAGCCGGCACTGGTTCGAGGTGGGCCACGCCGACTACCTGCGCGCGGTGCAACGCGCCCTCGACGAGCTGGAGCGGGCCCGGTGAGCGCGAGGAACGCAGCGCAGCGGAGTCCCGCAGTCGCGAACGAAAGGCTTGCCCGGTGAGCGCGAGGAACGCAGCGCAGCGGAGTCCCGCAGTCGCGAACGAAAGGCTTGCCCGGTGAGCGCGAGGAACGCAGCGCAGCGGAGTCCCGCAGTCGCGAACGAAAGGCGGGCACATGAGTGAGCGGCTGCGGATCATGCGAGGCCGGGAGTGGGCCCGCCCGGTCCGCCCGGTGCGGCGCGAGGTGCTGGGCGCGGCCCCGGAGCTGGAGGAGGGGCGACCGCCGCTGCTCTTCGTACCCGGCTTCGGGCACGGGGCGTGGGCGTTCGCCGAGCACTGGCTGGAGCACGCCGCGTCGCGCGGCTTCCCGGCGTACGCGCTGAGCCTGCGCGGGCACGGCGACAGCGACCCGGCGCCGGACGCGACGCTGCGGGCGTACACCCATGACGTGGTCCAGGTGGCGGCGGGCCTGCCGCGCCAGGCGGTGCTGGTGGGGCACGGCGCCGGGGCGCTGGTGGTGACCCACGCGCTGGCCCGCTACCCGGCGCGGGCCGCGGTGCTGGCCTCCCCGGTGCTGGGCGGCTGGTCGACGGTGGGCGCGGCGTTGCGGCACAATCCGGCCGGGACGCTGCCGGCGCTGTTCGGCGGAGCGCTGCGGCTGAACCGCCGGCAGCTGTTCAGCGGGGAGCTCCCGGAGGCCGACGCCCGACGGCACGTGGCCCGGCTCGGCCGGGCCAGCCGGCGCGCCCAGTGGCAGCTGCTGGCCGGCCGGGAGGCCGAGCCGGCGGTGGGCCGGCCGCCGGTGCTGGTGCTGGGCAGCCCGGACGACCGGGTGGTGCCGGCGTCGGCGCTGAGCAAGGCCGCCCGCCGGTACGACGCGGCGCCGCTGCTCTTCCCCGGCATGGGGCACGACCTGATGCTCGACGCCCGCTGGCGGGAGCCGATCGACGCGATCCTCGACTGGTTGCTCAAGGAGCCGCAGCGGGGCTGACCCGGCCGGTCAGCCGGTGCTGCCCAGCCGGGTCACGAGCTGACCGGACTCGTCCAGGGCGCTGAGGTAGGAGCGGGCCCAGGCCCGGATGTCGTGCCGGTGCAGGTGCGCGCGCATCGTCCGCATCCGGGTGCCGACGTCCTCCGGGGCGGCCCACAGCGCGGAGAGCAGCCCCTGCTTGAGTCCCTCCAGGTCGTGCGGGTTGACCAGGTACGCCTGTTCCAGCTCGGCGGCCGCGCCGGCGAACTCGCTGAGCAGCAGGGCGCCGGTGTCGTCGACCCGGGCGGCCACGTACTCCTTGGCGACCAGGTTCATCCCGTCCCGCAGCGGGGTGACCGCCATGACGTCGGCGACCCGGTAGAGCGCGGCCAGCTCGAGCCGGTCGAACGGCTGGGTGAGGTAGTGGATCGCCGGTTCGCCGACCCGGCCGAACTCGCCGTTGATCCGGCCGACCTCGCGTTCGATCCGGTCCCGCAGGATCTGGTACTGGCCGACGCGTTCCCGGCTCGGCATGGCGACCTGCACGAGCACCGTGTCCCGGACCTTGACGTCGCCGCTGGCGAGCAGCTCGCTGTACGCCTTGAGCCGCTGCTCGATGCCCTTGGTGTAGTCCATCCGGTCGACGCTGAGGATCACCTGCGCCGGGTCGCCGAGGTCCTGGCGCAACCGGGCGGCCCGGGCGGTCACGTCCGGCCGCCCGGCGAGCGCGGCCATCTCCGCGGTGTCGATCGAGACCGGGTACGCCCCGATCCGCACCTCCCGGTCGTCCACGCCGATCCGCCGATCCGTGGCGGGCAGGCCGAGAACCTTGGTCACGAGCTGGGCGAAGTTGTGCGCGGCCTGGGCCCGCTGGAAGCCGATCAGGTCGGCGCCGAGCATGCCGCGCAGCAGTTCGGCCCGGCGGGGGAGCTGCATGAACAGTTCCGGCGGCGGGAACGGCACGTGCAGGAAGAAGCCGATCCGCAGGTCGGGGCGGAGTTCGCGGAGCAGGCCGGGGACCAGTTGCAGGTGATAGTCCTGGATCCAGACCACCCCGCCCTGCTCGGCCACCGCCGCGGTCGCCTCGGCGAACCGCTGGTTGACCCGCTGGTACGCCTCCCACCAGCGACGGTGGTACTCGGGCTGCTCGACGGCGTCGTGGTAGAGCGGCCAGAGGGTCGCGTTGGCGAACCCCTCGTAGTGGTCGCGCAGGTCCTCGGCGGTGAGCGGAACGGTGTGCATGTGCACGCCGTCGACGTCCGGGAGGGTGGGGGCGGGACCGGTGCCGCCGGCCCAGCCGACCCAGGTGGCCGGGGTGTGTCGCAGCAGCGGGTGCAGGGCGCTGACCAGCCCGCCGGGGGTGCGGCGCCATTCGCAGGCGCCGTCGGGGGCCACGCTGCCGTCGATGGGCAGTCGGTTGGCCACCAACACAAGGGAACTCTGTCGCATCTCGGGCATTCCGATCTGCAGCGACCGACCGCCGCGAGAGGGAAACAACCGGGCAGCCGGTGGAGGAAGTGACGTACGGCGATATTCCTACTGACCGTAAGTTACACCATTGTTACGCCATCGACCGGGGTGTCGAGTGTCCCGCGATGCGGGCGAGGTCGCGGCCGGCGCCCGGGTCAGACGATCGCGCCGTCGTCGGGGTCGTGGTCGTCCTCGTCGCCGGGGCGCAGCCGCCAGATCAGCGTGACGAAGCCGGCCAGGATGCCGGTGAAGCCGAGCAGCGTCACCACCGAGGCGTCCGCCGGCAGCAGCGCCGGGTTGAGGAAGAGCACGAAGCCGAGGACTATGCCCAGCACGCCGACCACGGCGTACTTCGAGACCCGGGGCAGTGGCGGGGGCGGCGGCGGGGTGTAGCCCTCCTCCTGGTCGCCGGGGAGGTCGGCGCCGAAGGTGTCCAGCCCGTCGAGCAGGGAGGGCTCCTCGGGCCGGCTCCGGCCCACCGAGATGCCGGAGATGTCGGCCGCGTACGGCAGCCGCCGCACGTCGGTGGCGGTCGGGCCGGCCGGTTCGTCGGGGCGGGGAGCGGCGCCCGCCGTCCGACCGGCCGGGTCGCTCGGATCCACCGGCTCGTCGACGTCCTCGGCCGCGGGCCAGGGATGGCTGCCGGCCGCCGAGGGGGCGTGGAAGGCGGCGACGATCCGCTCCCACTCGGTGTCCACGTCCGGTTCGGCGCGGGCCGGCTCGGGGGTCGACTCGTCGGCGAGCTGAGTGAGGTAGTCCCGGGCGGTGGTCAGGTGCGAGCGGTCCACGTAGAGCCGGTCGACCGGGCGGGCCGGAACGGTGGTGGTGCGGGTCACCGGGTTCAGGTCGGCGGAGGGCTGCAGGTAGGCGGCGATCCCGCCGGCGGCGAGCACGTCGAGCAGATGTTCGCCGACGCGCGGGTCGACGTCGCCCGCGACGGCGTACTCGCTCGCGTCGAGCCCGTTGTCCCGCCGTCCCCGGCGGGCCCCACCCGCTGACACCGGACATCCTCCTCCGCGCACCTCCCGGTGCGGTCGTGTCGGCGCCCCGCACGCCGTGCCCTGAATCGTGACACGTCGGGACCCGGTTCCGGGAGTGCGTTGTGTCGCGTCTTCCAAAGTCAGCGGCCCTGCCGCAGGTCACGGTCGGGCCTCTTTGTCCGTTCTTGCTAGGGGCGCGCCAGGGGACCGGCGCTCCTCCGGCAGCGCATCCGCAAACTGCGCCCCGGGTGCTCTTCGCTCAGCGGGCCGGTCCTGGGCTCGTCCGTGAGGACGCCGGCAGCACCGCGCGGGGGCCGGGTGGCTCGACGTCGAGCCACCCGGCCCCGGCCGAGTGCGGACAGGTGGGCACGTTCGGGGCAGGGTCGGCTATCGAAGCGACCGGAAGGCGGTGCGCAGCTCCTCGGAGAGCAGCTGCGGCTGTTCCCAGGCCGCGAAGTGCCCGCCCTTGTCGAGCTTGTTGTAGTGGATGAGGTTCGGATACGCCTGCTCCGCCCAGCTCCTCGGGGCCGCGTAGAGCTCGTCGGGGAAGACGCTCACGGCGGCCGGGACGGAGACGCCCTTGGCGGCGAAGAAGGAGAGCTTGTTCTCCGCGTAGAGGCGGGCCGCGGAAACTCCCGTGTTCGTCAGCCAGAAGAGCGTGATGTTGTCGAGGATGTCGTCGCGGGTGATGCCGCCGGGGTTTCCGGCGAAGGCCCGGCAGAACAGCTCCAGGCTGGCCGCGTCGTGGTCCAGCATGTAGCTCGCCAGGGCGATGGGCGAATCCGCCAGTCCGGTCAGCGTCTCCGGGCGCCCCATCTCGAGGGCGTAGCCGGCATGCTTCCAGAAGAAGTCCAACTGCTCGCACGCCCGCTTCTCCTCGGCGGAGAGGCCGGACGGCAGCGAGGCGAGCGCGTTGTTCACTCCGGTGATGTCGGACTGGAACAGCGCATCGATGTCGGGCGGTACCGCGCTGGGCATGTTGGTGTGGATGCCGGCCAGTTCCGGGGGCGCCTGCACGCCCATGACGTTGGTGATGAGCGCACCCCAGTCGCCGCCCTGTGCGACGAATCGTGAGTAGCCGAGGCGCTTCATCAGCTCGGTCCAGGCGCTCGCGATGTGCTCGGGACCCCAGCCGGGCTTGTCCGGCTTGCCGGAGAAGCCGTAGCCGGGCATCGACGGGATCACCAGATGGAAGGCGTCCGACGCGTCCGCGCCGTGCGCCGTCGGGTCGGTGAGCGGGCCGATGATCTTCAGCTGCTCGATGATCGAGCCCGGCCACCCGTGCGTGACGATGAGCGGCAGCGCGTCGTCATGCTTCGAGCGGATGTGCAGGAAGTGGATGTCGAGCCCGTCGATCTCGGTGATGAAGTTCGGCACCGAGTTCAGCCGCGCCTCGACCGCGCGCCAGTCGTACTCCTTCTCCCAGTAGCGGGCGAGCGCCTGGCTCGTCTCGAGCGGCACGCCCTGCGACTGGTCGTCGACGGTCTGCTTCTCGGGCCAGCGAGTGGCCGCGATGCGCTCCCGCAGCGCCTGGAGGTCCGCCTCGGGGATCTCCACCCGGAACGGCCGGACGTCTGTGGGAGTACGGGTCAGGGTCTGCGTCTTGGCCGCCACGTAGGTCTCCTCCTCGTTCGAGTTCCTCGGACATCCAGCGGAGGCGCTCCGCGCCGGGCTGGAAACTAGGTGCCGCCCTCTCCCCGGCGGGGGAGCTTCCAGTCCGGGCGGGGGAAGTGGCAGGTGTAGCCACCGGGATTGCGCTCCAGGTAGTCCTGGTGCTCCGGCTCGGCCTCCCAGAACGGGCCGGCCGGGCTGACCTCGGTGACGACCTTGCCGGGCCAGAGGCCGGAGGCGTCGACGTCGGCGATGGTGTCCTCGGCGATCTGCCGCTGCCGGTCGTCCGTGAAGAAGATGGCCGACCGGTAGCTGACTCCCACGTCGCCTCCCTGGCGATTCTTCGTGGTCGGGTCGTGGACCTGGAAGAAGAACTCCAGCAGTTCCCGGTAGGAGAGCTTGTCGGGGTCGAAGACGATCTCGATCGCCTCGGCGTGGGTTCCGTGGTGGTGGTACGTCGCGTTCGGCACGTCCCCGCCGGTGTATCCGACCCGGGTGGCGAGCACGCCGGGGCGCTTCCGGATCAGATCCTGCATCCCCCAGAAGCAGCCGCCGGCCAGGATCGCCTTCTCGGTCGTGTCGGTCATCGCTGCGCTCCCGTTCGGTGCAGAGGGTCATGGGAGGGGTCCCAGTGGTCGACGTGGGAGCCGAGGGCACCTTCCACAGTCCTGCTGGCGGCACTGGCCTTCCCGTTACGGCCGCCACCATGCCCGCCGCTTCGGGCAGCGCCGGAGCCGCGGTCGGACGGGTGGCGCGGCGGGTCGAGCCGTACGGCCGTGAATCGTGACGCGTCGGCTCCCGGTGCCGGGAGTCCGTTGTGGCGTGCCGCTCCCGGTTCGTAGGCTCTGTGCCGACGATCCCGCCCGCCGGCGACCCGGCCGGGACGGGGTCGGCGCCACCTCCTCGGGAAGGACGCCGTTGCTGTACTGGCTGATGAAGTACATCATCCTCGGCCCGCTGCTCAAGCTGATCTTCCGGCCGCAGGTGGAGGGGCTGCACCACCTGCCCGCCTCCGGTCCGGTGATCCTCGCCAGCAACCACCTCTCCTTCTCCGACTCGATCTTCACTCCGCTGGTCGTCCCGCGAAAAGTCACTTTCATCGCCAAAGCGGAGTACTTCACCGGCAGGGGCATCAAAGGCCGGCTCACCAAGGCGTTCTTCGCCGGCACCGGCTGCATCCCGGTGGACCGCTCCGGTGGCCGGGCCGCGCAGGCGGCGCTGGACACCCAGCTCAGGGTGCTGCGGGCCGGCGGCGTGGCCGGCATCTATCCGGAGGGGACCCGTTCGCCGGACGGGCGGCTCTTCCGGGGCAAGACCGGGGTGGCCCGGCTCGCCCTGGAGAGCGGCGCCCCGGTGGTGCCGATGGCGATGCTCAACTCCGACGAGATCCAGCCCACCGGCCAGATCGTCCCCAACCTCGGCCGGGTCCGGATCCGGTTCGGCGCCCCGCTGGACTTCTCCCGGTACGCGGGGCTGGCCGGCGACCGGTTCGTCGAGCGCGCCGTCACCGACGAGATCATGTACGAGCTGATGGAGCTCTCCGGCCGCGAGTACGTCGACACGTACGCCGCCAAGCTGAAGAACGCGCCGCCGCCGCCGGCCGCCCCGGCGCCGCGCGAACCCGTCGCCGCCTGAGCCGGCCGCCGCCCGCCCCGCGGTCCTTGAGCGCCCGGACCACCGGGAGTCGCCGCGGAGCCGGGGCGGGTCGTCAGGCCCGGTGCGTGGCGGCCGGGTCGGCCAGGCGCAGCAGGCCGGGCACCGCGTTGCGGTCGGCGAACTCGCGCACCCGCTCCCGGGCGGCGGCCGCGGCCACCGGGTCGGCGGCGGCCAGCGCGCCCACCGAGAGCGCGGTGGTGAGCACGTGGTCGGTGGCGTCGGTCATCCGCGCGTAGCTGCCCGCCGCCGTGCCGAACAGCCGCGCCGCGGTGGCCGGGTCGCCGTCGGCCAGGGCCAGCGTGGCGTCGGCGACCTGCCCGGCCGCCACCGCCCACGGCGTCATCCGGGGCGCCCGGCCGAGCATGTCGTGGACCAGCCGGGCCGCCTCCGGGCCGAGCACCGCCGCCACGTGCCCGACCGCGGGCACCCACTCGGCGAACGGGATCATCCGGGTCCGCCGCCAGTCCTCGTCCAGCTCGGTCAGCAGCCGCATCGCCTCGTCCCGCCGGCCCCGCACCGCCCGGCAGAGCGCGGCGTGCGCCAGCGTCGAGCGCAGTACCCGGTGGAAGCCGCTGCGCCGGGCGGCCACCAGCGCCCGCGCCACGTGGTCCGGCTCGCCGACGCCGCCCTGCGCCGGGACGACCGGCCCGGTGGGCGCCGCCCGCAACGCGCGCATCCAGCCGGAGACGGCCACGATGTGCAGGTCCCACTCGGCGGTGGTCGGCCGGCGGGTCGACTCGGCCGCCATCTCCAGCGCCGCCACCCAGTCACCGGCGTAGTAGGCCCGGGCCCACTGGTCGGCGAAGCTGGTCGCCAGGCTGTGCCCGCCGCCGAGGTCCAGCGAGCGCTGCTCGTCCACCAGCCGGGCCGAGCCGGCCAGGTCGCCCTCCTCCTGCGCCGCCCAGGCCAGGTTCTGCACCGCCCGGCGGCGGCTGGTCAACCGTTCCACCCGGCAGTGCTCGGTCACCTCGGCCAGCTCCGCGTAGCCGTCCCCCTCGCCGGCCATGAACCGGGCCACCGCCAGGGTGATCCGGGCGTTCGCCCGAACCTCCCGCAGCTGGAGCCGCTCGGCCAGCTCGGCCGCCGACCGGGCCGCCGCGCACGCCGGGTCGGTCTCGGCGTTGAGCATCCGGACCCGGGCCAGCTCCAGCAGCGCCTCCGCCTTCTCCTCGGTGTCCGGCAGTTCGCCGTAGATGCCGATCGCCCGGTCCAGGCAGCGCAGCGTCTCCGACCGGTCCGCCCGGCTCCAGGCGGCCGTGGCCAGCAGCGTCCAGGCCCGGGCCGCCGCCGTCCGATCCCCGGCGTCGGCCAGCCGGCCGGCCAGCTCGGTCAGCGTCGCGGTCCCACCGTCGACCAGGAACGCGTCGCCGTCGCGGTAGAGCGCCAGCTCGGCGGCGAAGAGCTCCAGCGCCGGATCGGGGTCGGGGCTGACCGCCAGCGCCCGGTCGACCAGGGTGGCGGCGTTGTCCAGGGCGTGCAGCGCGTACGCCCGGCGGGCCGCCCGGCGCAGGGCGGTTCGGGCGGCCACCGCGTACGGGGCGGGGTCGAGGCCCACCGTGCGGGCGATCTCGTGCGCGGTCCAGCGGTGGTTGGCGAGTATCTCGGCCAGATCCTGCTGCCGCCCGTCGGTCAGCTGTTCCAGCCAGTCGGCGGTGCGCTGGTGCCGCAGCACCCGCTCGGCGCGGGGAAGTCGCTGGTAGCAGACGTCGCGTACCAGGATGTGCCGGAATCGGTACTCCGGGTGGCCGGACATGGTGGAGGTGGGCAGCTCGAAGACCATGTCGCGGCGTTGCAGCCGGTCCAGCGCCCGCTCCACCCACTCCACCGGCCGGCCCAGCGCGGTCGCCACCGGCGCCGGCCAGAACTGCACGCCGACCACCGCGGCGGCCTGGAGCACCGCCCGGTCGGCCGGGTCGAGCAGGTCCAGCCGGTTGGCGATGACCGCCTGCACGGTGCGCGGCATGCCCGGCGCGTTGACCGGGTCCAGCCGGGCGGCCGGCTCCAGCAGCCCACCGTCCATCAGCATCCGCGCGTACTCCTGGGCGTAGAGCGGGTTGCCGTCGGCGAACTCGATCAGCGGCGCCCGGGCCGCGGCCGGCAGCGCCGCCTGGCCGAGCAGCAGCGAGTAGAGGGTGTCGATGTCGCCGTCGTGCATCGGCGGTACCGAGATGGACATCGCCCCGCTGATCGTGCCGGTCCAGGCGGGGTGGCGCTCCCGCAGCTCCGGCCGGGCGGTCGCCACCACCAGCAGGGGTACACCCCGGGCCGCCGCGCCGAGCTGCTCGACGAAGGTGAGCATCGCCTGGTCGGCCCAGTGCATGTCCTCGAAGATCAGCACCGTCGGGCCCTGCGCGGCCAGCGCGAGCAGGAACCGCCGCCAGGCGGCCTCCGTCTCGCCGGGGTGCAGCCGCTCCCCGGTTACGCCCAGCAGCGGGGCGAGCGGCCCGGCCAGCCGGGCGGCGTGCGGGTCGGTGAGCTGGCCCAGCCGTTGCCGCAGCCGGTCGGCCAGCGCCTCCGGGTCGTCGCTGTCCGGTACGCCCACCCAGCCCTTGACGATGTCCGCCAGGGCCGCGTACGTGACGTTCTCGCCGAACGGCGGGCACTGCCCCACCAGCCAGGTCACCCGGTGTCCGGGCAGGTTCGCGGCGTGCCGGGACAGCTCGCGCAGCAGCCGGCTCTTGCCCACCCCGGCCGGCCCGAACACGGTGACCAGTTGCGAGGTGCGTTCGGTGACCGTGCGGTGCAGCGCGCTGACCAGCAGGCCGCGCTCGTGGTCCCGGTCCACCATCGGGGTCAGCTCGACGGTGCGCGGGTCGGTCCGCGGCCGGGCCCGGACGGCGAGCCAGATCCGGCTCACCGCGCTGCGCCCGCGCAGGGTGACCGGCGGGCGGTCGACGTACTCCATCTCGTGCCGGGTGGCCGACCAGGTGCTCTCGTCGACGACCACCCCGCCGGGCGGCGCGAGGGCCTGCAACCGGCTGGCGGTGTTGACCACGTCCCCGGTGACGAAGGCCTGCCCGCCGTCGCGGGTGGCGGAGAGGTCGACCAGCGCCTCGCCGGTGGCCACGCCGACCCGGAAGCCGAGCGGCGGCTGCGGCCCGGCGGTCTGGCGGGCCAGGTTGCGTTGCAGCTCCAGGCCGGCCCGCACGCAGCGCAGCGCGTCGTTGTCGGTGGCCACCGGGGCGCCGAAGAGCGCCATCACCGCGTCGCCGATGTACTTCTCGACCACCCCGCCGTACTGGTGGACCAGCTTGCGCACGGTGGCGAAGTACGCCTGCTGGAGGCTGCGCGCCTGTTCCGGGTCGGCCCGCTCGGCGTAGGTGGTGAAGTCGACGATGTCGATGAAGAGCACGCTGACCTGGCGGCGGTCCTCCTGCACCACGGTCAGGTGGTCGCGCAGCGGCTGACCGCAGTTGGTGCAGAAGTTGGCCTCGGGGGTGTTGGCGTGCCCGCAGCCGGAGCAGCCGAGCGCCAGCGCCTGTCCGCAGCCGCCGCAGAAGCGGTCGTCCGGCCCTGCCACCCGGGAGCAGTGTCCACACTTGAGGTCGATGACGAACTCCGTACGTGAGGAGGTCCCAGTATCCCGCGGGCCTGGTCAGTCGGGTACCCGACGTGCGGGCGGACCCTGCGGCTGATCGGCCGGGACTAGTGTTCCTCACGAGGAAAGTTCGCCGTCAGGAGAGTGCTGTGCAGGTTCGACTGTCCGCCTTCTGGACCGACCCGGACGGGACGGTCCGGTCCCCGGGGGAAACGGTGGACATCGACGCGGTCACTCTCGCCAGACTGGAGGAGCAGGGCATGGTAGAGAACCCCGACGGCCAGAGCGCGCCGGACACCAGCACCACGACCACCACCAGCACGTCGTCGACGAGCACGAAGTCGACCGACCCACAGAAGATCGGCCCCGGCCCGGGCGTGCCGCCCGCGGACGAGACCACCAAGTGACCCACCGGCGCGGCCGGCGGACCGAGGGTCCGCCGGCCGTGCTGTGTCTGCGGTGCCGGTTCTCCGCCGGCCGTGGCCGCCGGCGCGGCCCCGCCGAGGTACGCCGGCATCCCGGCGGACGGCCGGTCGCTCGGGTCAGCGGTCGTTCATGCCGGCGCGCCGGCGCAGCGCCGACACGTCGGTGACCACGATCCGCCGCCCCTCGGTGCGCAGCCAGCCCCGGCTGGCGAAGGAACCGATCGCCTGGTTGACGCTCTGTCGGGAGCCGCCGGCCATCTCGGCCAGCTGGCTCTGGTTGAGCTCGATGGTGATCATCGGGGCCTGGCTCTCGCCGGCCAGCCGAACCAGCGTCTTGGCCACCCGACCGGGCAGGTCGAGGAAGACGTGGTCGGCGTTCTGCTCGGTGAGCCGGCGGATCAGGCCGCCCAGCGAACGCATCACCGCGTCCAGGATGCGCGGATTGGAGTGCACCAGCTCCATGAAGGCCGGACGGGACAGGGCCAGCGCGGCGCAGTCCTCGATCGCCTCGGCCGAGGCGGACCGGGTCGAGGCGTCCAGCAGGGACACCTCGCCGAGCACGTCCGGCGGTCGGATCACCGACAGCACGGCCCGCTCACCGGTCGGCGCGGTGCGGAAGACCGCCACCGCTCCTCGGCGCAGCACGATGAGTGACTCGCCCGGGTCGTTCTCCACGAAGAGCAGCTGGCCCTTGCGGTAGGTGCGCGGCACGGCCGCGGCGATGACCCGCTGGCGCACCTCCGGTTCGAGCCCGGCGA
The DNA here is from genome assembly GCF_036902735.1 of Micromonospora lacuserhaii. NCBI lineage: Bacteria > Bacillati > Actinomycetota > Actinomycetes > Micromonosporales > Micromonosporaceae > Micromonospora > Micromonospora lacuserhaii. The sequence continues at coordinate 57,057 of NZ_JBAKHO010000025.1, forward strand.
ACATCTCCACGCCCGTGAGGGCGTCACCCGGCTCCGGCAGGCGCATCTCCAAGGCCCAACCCCTCCCCGGTCACGGACCACAACTCGCTCACCGGGTGAACCTGATGGCCCTGGACGAGGTGAACTGACACCGGTTCGGCGTCCGGTAGCGGTACACATCAGATCATGACGGTCCAGTCGCTTGCTGTACACCCCTCAAATCGTCTGCGTGACAGCCGCGAGCTGGGACGGCCGCCAGGTCGGGTGGCCCGGACGACGCCGGGCGGGTCGCGCCGTCGCGGGCGGTCGCGGGCGGCGGGATCACCCTCACGACCGCACTCCCGCCCCCGGCCGGACCCGCCCCGGGGCGGTGGGCGAGGATGGGCGCGATGGTCTACCGCTATTTCTACGACTGCGAATTCATCGAGGACGGCCTGACCGTCGACCTCGTGTCGATCGGCGTCGTCGACGAGTACGGCCGCGAGTTCTACGCGGTCTCCACCGAGTTCGACGACTCCCGCGCCGTGCCCTGGGTGCGCCGCAACGTCCTCGACAAGCTGCCCTCCCCGGCCGACCGGGCCTGGCGCTCCCGCACGCGGATCCGCGACGACCTCCACGAGTTCCTGCTGGAGCCGATCCGGGACCGGCCGGGCGAGCAGTTGGAGCTCTGGGCCTGGTACGCCGCGTACGACCACGTGGTGCTCGCCCAGCTCTGGGGCGCGATGCCGGCGCTGCCCCGGGAGATCCCCCGGTTCACCAAGGAGCTGCGCCAGCTCTGGGACGACCGGGGCCGGCCCCGACTGCCGGACGCCGACGCCGACCGGCACGACGCGCTGGTCGACGCGCGGCACAACCTGGCCCGCTGGCGGGCGATGACCGGCTGAGCCGGCCCGCCGGCTCGCGGTGGGCGGCGTCACCCGCCCGGCGACGGGAAGGGACTACCAGGTTTGACCCGTTCCGTCCCGGGCACCGCTTCGGGCAGCCGACGGAAGGGGTACGTCATGGCCGAGGAGCCGACCAGCACCGAGGACGCTCGGCGACGGGTCACCGAGCTGATCCGCCAGGCCCGGATCTGCATGCTGACGACGATCGGCGTGGACGGCCGGCTGATGAGCCGGCCGATGGGGCTGCAGGAGGCCGAGTTCGACGGGGACCTGTGGTTCTTCGCGTACGCCGACTCGGCCAAGGTGCGCCAGATCCGGGTCAACCCGGAGGTGAACGTGGCCTTCTCCGACCAGAAGCACAACGCCTGGGTGTCGCTGTCCGGTACCGCCCAGGAGGGGTTCGACCGGGCGCGCGCCGAGCGGCTGTGGAACCCGATCCTGAAGACCTGGTTCCCGGACGGCCTGGACACCCCCGGCCTGACCCTGATCAAGGTGCACGCCAGCTCCGCCGAGTACTGGGACTCGCCGAACAGCACGGTGGTCAACCTCTTCGGCTTCGCCAAGGCGGCGAGCGGGAAGCCGCCGAAGGCGGGCGAGAAGCACGAGGTCAGCTACTGACGGGTAGCCGCACCGGACGGTGGGACGGGCCGGGGCGCGCTGTCGTGGCCCACCGGCGGCGACTAGAGTTCGCACTGACGGCCCGCCCCGGGCCGGCAACGGCGCCGACGGTCTGATCCGACCCATATCCTGGGGCTTATCCGGGCTTCATCTGATGCTCCAGGAGGATGAGCAGATCATGCGTATCGGCGTGCTCACCGGCGGTGGCGACTGCCCAGGTCTCAACGCGGTCATTCGGGCGGTGGTCCGCAAGGGCGTCGCTACCTACGGACACGAGTTCGTGGGCTTCCGGGACGGTTGGAAGGGCCCGCTGGAGGGCCTGACCAAGCCGCTGGGCATCGCGGACGTCCGGGGCATCCTGCCGCGCGGCGGCACCATCCTCGGCTCGTCCCGCACCAACCCGTTCAAGATCGAGAACGGCGTGCAGCGGATCAAGGAGAACCTCGCCGCGCAGGGCGTGGACGCGCTCATCGCGATCGGCGGTGAGGACACCCTCGGCGTCGCCACCAAGCTCCACGAGCTGGGCGTCAACGTGGTCGGCGTGCCGAAGACGATCGACAACGACCTCGGTGCCACCGACTACACCTTCGGCTTCGACACCGCCGTCAACATCGCCATGGAGGCGATCGACCGGCTGCACACCACCGCGGAGAGCCACCACCGCACCCTGGTCGTCGAGGTGATGGGCCGGCACGCCGGCTGGATCGCCCTGCACGCCGGCCTGGCCGGTGGCGCCAACGTGATCCTGCTGCCGGAGCGGCAGTTCGACGTCGAGCAGGTCGCCGGCTACGTCGAGAAGCGCTTCCAGCACCAGTACGCCCCGATCGTGGTGGTCGCCGAGGGCGCCCAGCCGCTGGACGGCCAGATGGTGCTGCACAACCAGGAGCTCGACTCCTTCGGCCACGTCCGCCTCGGCGGCATCGGCCAGTGGCTCGCCGAGCAGCTGGAGGCCAAGACCGGCAAGGAGGCCCGCACCGTGGTGCTCGGCCACATCCAGCGCGGCGGCACCCCGACCGCGTTCGACCGGGTGCTCGCCACCCGGCTCGGCCTGCAGGCCATCGACGCGGCGCACGAGGGCGACTGGGGCAAGATGGTCGCCATGCAGAGCACGGACATCGTCCGCGTCCCGCTGGCCGAGGCCACGGCTGAGCTGAAGACCGTGCCGCTGGAGCGGTACGCCGAGGCCGAGGTCTTCTTCGGCAGCTGATCGACGGCAGGCGGCGCGGCGGCCCACCGGGGTCCGCCGCGCCGTGGCCTCGACCGAGAGGGGTACGGCGTCATGGCATCCGGTGCGCACACGGTGGCGGTGATCGGGGCCGGCAAGATCGGCGAGCTGATGCTCTCCGGACTGCTCCGCTCCGGCTGGCCGGTGGAGCGGCTGCTCGCCACCGCCCGGCGGCCCGCCCGCGCCGAGGAGCTGACCGCCCGGTACGGCGTCCGGGTGGTCGACAACCTCACCGCCGTCGACGAGGCCGCGGTGCTCGCGATCTCGGTGAAGCCGCAGGACGCGGCGACGCTGCTGGACGAGATCGGCCCCAAGGTGCCGGCCGACAAGCTGGTGATCTCGCTCTGCGCCGGCCTGCCCACCAGCTTCTTCGCCCGCCGGCTGCCCGAGGGCACCCCGGTGGTGCGGGTGATGACCAACACCCCGGCCCTGGTCGACCAGGCGATGACCGCCATCTCGGCCGGCGAACACGCCACCGGGACGCACCTGGCGCTGGCCGAGGAGATGTTCACCCCGCTGGGCGCGACCCTGCGGGTGCCCGAGTCGCAGCAGGACGCGGTGACCGCCCTCTCCGGCTCCGGGCCGGCGTACTTCTACCTGCTGGTCGAGGCGATGATCGACGCCGGCATCCTGCTCGGCCTGCCCCGGCAGGTGGCGCACGAGCTGATCGTGCAGACCGCGATCGGCTCGGCGGTGATGCTGCGCGACTCCGGCGAGCACCCGGTCAAGCTGCGCGAGGCGGTCACCTCGCCCGCCGGCACCACCATCTCGGCGATCCGCGAGCTGGAGAACCACGGCGTCCGCGCGGCCATGCTGGCGGCGCTGGAGGCAGCCCGCGACCGGGCCCGCGAGCTGGCCGCCCAGGCCGACTGACGGCGGCCACCCGGCCCGGCGCCCAACCGCTGTGGGGCGACCCCGGCGTGGCTGGTGGCCCATACTGGCCCGGTGTTCACTCTCGCCCAGGCGCGCTATCTGGTGGCGACCCTGCGACCCCGCATCGACGAGCTGATCAGGATCCGCGCCGACCTGGCCGAGCTCCGCGCCGACCTGGCCGGCCCGGGCGTTTCCGCGCTCGGTGGCCGGGCCGAGGTCAAGGCCCTCGAGGCCCGGCTGCACGGCGTGCTGGAGGAGCTCGACGGTCACGACATCCAGGTCAAGGGCATCGCCCCGGTGCTGCTGGACTTTCCCGGTGAGCGCGCGGGTCGGCAGGTGCTCTGGTGCTGGCTGGAGGGGGACTCCGACGTGCGCTGGTACCACCGGGTGGAGTGCGGCTTCGCCGGCCGCCGCCCGGTCTGACCGGCGTCAGCCGGCGGCGGAACGGGGGATCGGGTCGGCCGGCGGATCGGCGACCGCGAAGACCACCACGTTGTCCCGGTAGTGGCCGCTGCGCCGGTCGAAGTCACCGCCGCAGGTGATCAGGCGTAGTTCCGGGCCGGGGGTCGGGCCGTACACGGTGGCGGTGGGGAAGGCGTCCTTGCGGGTGCGCAGCGTGCCGGTGACCCGGAACGACACCCGCCGCCCGGCGCGCCAGACCTCGATCCGGTCGCCCCGGCGCAGCTCGCCGAGGCGGGCGAAGACGGCCGGGCCGCGACGGGAGTCCAGGTGCCCGGCGAGCACCGCCGGGCCGGGGTCGCCGGGGGCCGGCCCACCGCCGTACCAGCCGGCCCGGTCGAACGCGGCGGGCGGGACGAGTTCACCGGCGGCGCCGAGGCCCAGCACCTCCAGCGGGGAATCCACGTCGATCCGCGCCACGCGTACCCGGGTGGGGGTGTCCCGGGGCGGGCGGGCCGTGCCGGCGGTCGCCGGGCAACCGTCCGCGCAGCCCGGCCGCCAGCTGGCCGCGGGCGGCGGCCCGGACCCGTCGGCCAGGCCGACGCCGGTGCCGGCGGCGACTCCGAGCGCCGCGGCGGCCACGACCAGCACGGCCGCCGGCATCCGGCGGTCCCGGTGCCGCCGGATGCCGAAGCCGGGCCGGTGGGTCACCAGACCGGTCGCCGGCGGCGTCGTACCAGCAGCACCGCGCCGACCGCCACGGTGCCCGCGAGCAGGCCGCCGGCGATCATCGGGTACGTCCCGCGCCGGTCCCCGGCCAGCCCGCCGGCGCCCGCCGGCACGCCTCCGTTGGGGGCGACCGCCCCGGCGCGGGCGTCCTCGCGCAGTTCGGTGGTGAGGCCGCCGCCCTTGGCGTCGAGCACCAGCAGCGAGTAGACCCGGCCGCCGTCGAGGGTGACCTCGCTGTCGGTGGTCGGTCCGCTGCCGCCGCCGAGCCGCAGCCGCCAGCGGCCCGGCTCCACCACCCGGTAGTCGGTGGTGGTGGCGAAGCGGACCGCGTCGGCGATCGCCGGTCCGCCGGCGGCGGCGACGTCGACCACGGGCGCCCGCACCGAGGCCTGCACGACCCGCACCTTGGCCTGCCCACCGGCCGGCGCGCTGAGGTCGTCGGTGAGCACCCGCAGCCCCAGGTCGGCGTGGCGTCCCACCCCGGCCACCGTGTACGCGGCGCCAGGGGTGACGGCCACCTCGGTGGTGAGCACCGGCGGCTCGCTGGCCGGGGCGCCGGCCTCGCGCATGGCCACCGCGTACCGGCCGGCCGGCAGCGGCAGGTACTTCGACACCACGCCGTAGCCGACGGCGGGGAAGACCCGCGGCTCGGCCGCGCCGGGCGGGGCGAGGTAGACGTCGACGGCGGGGGTGTCGGGGGAGAGGTGCGCCAGCCGGACGTACCCGACGTTCTGCGGGGCGGCGGCCCCGGCCGGGAGTGCGGCGGCGGTGCTCGACGCGGCGCCGAGCAGGAGCGCGCCGGCGACGGCGGCGAGTCGGCACGGCACGGTACGGAGCTTGGGCATGTGATCTCCGGGTCAGGTCGGGTGGCGTCCCGTCCCATAGGGTCCCGTGAACGGGACTCGATCGCAAGCGGGGATGCGGCTGTTTCCGATCGGCCGATATCGGCTGCCCCGACGGGCGACGATCCGGTACGGTCCGAACATGATCAAGGTGCGTCGGGCCGAGCCCGGGGACGCGGCGGAGATCGTCCGGCTACGCGCGGTGATGCTGGCCTCGATGGACGGCGCGGAACCGGCACCCGGGCCATGGCAACAGGCGGCCCGGGAGGTGCTGCGCCAGCGGCTGGTCGAGCCGGAGGAGTTGCTGGCCGTCCTCGTGGTCGACGCCCCGGACCGGTCCGGCGTCCTCGCCGCCTGCGCGACCGGCACCATCGACCGTCGCCTCGGCGGCCCCGGCAACCCCAGCGGCCTGACCGGGTACGTCTTCAACGTGGTCACCGACCCCGGCTACCGTCGGCGGGGCTACTCCCGGGCCTGCCTGACGGCGCTGCTCGACTGGTACCGGGAGCGGGGGGTGGGCACGGTCGACCTGCGCGCCTCGGCGCAGGGCGAACCGCTGTACCGCTCGCTGGGTTTCCGGCCCACCTCGGGGCCGACCCTGCGGCTCAGCCTGCCCGTCGACGCCACCGTCCCGAACTGAGGAGATCACCGTGTTCGCCCTGCCCCTGACCGACACCGCCGAGCTGCGGCCGCTGTCGCCCTGGCACGCGGAGGAGTTCCTCGCCAACCTCGACCGGGCCCGGGAGCACATCTCCCCCTGGGTGTCACCGTCCTTCGTGGCCACCGACCTGGACGGCGCCAAGCGGGTGCTGGATCGCTACGCCGAGCGGTGGGCCCGCGACGACGGCGGCATCTGGGGCATCTGGGACGACAATGTGCTGGTCGGCGGGGTGCTCTTCGTCTCCCTCAACGTGCAGGTCGGGGTCTGCGAGGCGGGCTGTTGGCTGGAGCCGGCGGCCGAGGGGCGCGGCCTGGTCACCCGGGCGGTCAGCCGGATCATCGACTGGGCGGTGCGGGAGCGCGGGATCCACCGGGTGGAGTGGCACACGAACGCCGGCAACGCGCGCAGCATCGCGGTGGCCCGCCGGCTCGGCATGCGCCGCGACGGCACCATGCGGGAGGCGCTGCCTGGGCCGGGCGGGCGGGCCGACCTGGAGATCTGGTCGGTGCTCGCCCCGGAGTGGCACGCCCCGGCCTGACTCTCCATCCTCGACGGAGGTTCGGCCGGGGAGCGCCCCGACGCGGCCGGGCCGGGCGGCCCGGCCGCGCCATCTGACGCGCGCCGACGGCATGGCCGGCGGATCGGCGGTCAGCTGTCGGCGTACCGGCGGGCGGCGGCCAGCGCGGCGCGCAGCTTCTCGGCGTCGGCCGGAGCCGGCCGCTCCCAGTCGTTGGCCGGGTCGGCCGAGTAGAGGGCGGCGTACGCGGTGGTGTCCCGCTGGAACCGCCAGCCCTCGGCGAGCGGGCCGGCGTCGACCGCGTCGTAGCCGAGCGAGTCGAGGAACGCGGTGACGGTCCGCTTGGCGTCGGCGTCGTCCCCGGCGATCGGCAGCGCCGTCCGGTCCGCGGCGCCGGCCGGGCGGGCCAGGGCGAGCAGGTGCTTGAAGTAGATGTTGTTGAAGCCCTTGACCACGTGCGACTCCGGCAGGTGCCGCTGGAGCAGCTCGCTGGTGGTGGTCGACTCGTCGTCCAGCTCCGGGAAGCTGCCGTCGCGGTCCGGGTAGTAGTTGTTCGTGTCGATGACGATCTTGCCGGCGAGCGACGCGACCGGCACCTCGCGGTAGGCCCGCAGCGGGATGGTGATCACGACCAGGTCCCCCTCCGTCGCCGCTTCGGCCGCCGTGGCCGCCCGGGCCCGCGGGCCGAGCTCGTCCACCAGTTCCTTGAGCGTCTCCGGGCCGCGTGAGTTGCTGAGCACCACGTCGTGACCGGCGGCGACCGCCAGTCGGGCCACGGTGCCGCCGATGTTGCCGCTGCCGATGAGTCCCACAGTTGTCATGTCCGGCACCAACCAGCCCCGCCCGGGCCGTATTCCCGACCGTTGCGCTTGGTTATTCGGCATGTTTCCCGTCGATGAACCCCTACCCACCCCTGTGATCCATCGATGATGTTCCCTAAATACAGTATTCAGTGATATCTATCTCTCACCACCACTTCCCACCCCCAGGAGTGCGACGTGCGGAGATCCCGTCTTGCCACCCTCGCCGTGAGCCTCGCGGCAACCCTCGGCGCCACCCTCGGCCTCGGGGCACCCGCCCAGGCGTCCCCCACCGACCGGTACGTCGCCCTCGGCGACTCGTACGCCTCCGGCGTCGGCGCCGGCAACTACACCACCGAGAGCGGTTCCTGCCAGCGCAGCACAAGCGCCTACCCGGCGCTGTACGCGACCAACGTTCAGCCCGCCTCCTACCGCTCGGTCGCCTGTTCCGGGGCGACCACCGTGGACGTCAGCAACAGCCAGCTCTCCGCGCTCTCCTCCACCACCACGCTGGTCAGCATCACCGTGGGCGGCAACGACGTCGGCTTCTCCAGCATCATGACCACCTGCGTGCTCTACGGCGAGACGCAGTGCGTGGCGTCCGTCCAGGCGGCCGAGGACAAGGCACGCGCGCAGTTGGCCAGCCTGCTCTCGACCGTCTACAACGGCATCCGGACCCGATCCCCCTCGGCCCGGGTGGTGGTGGTCGGCTACCCGGTCTTCTACCAGCTCGGCACCTTCTGCGTCGGACTCAGCGCCACCTCCCGGGCGAAGATCAACGAAGGCATCAACCTGGTGGACGACATCACCCGCAGCGCGGCCACCGCGGCCGGGTTCACCTTCGCCGACGTGCGGTCGATCTTCGTCGGCCATCAGTTGTGCAGCTACGGCGACAAGTGGCTGCACGCGTTGAACTACACCAACATCGGCATCTCGTACCACCCGACGGCGGCCGGCCAGTCCGGCGGCTACTACCCGGTCTTCCGCTCGACGGCGGGCTGACCGGTCCGGGCGACCCCGGGGTGGCCGGTCCGCCGCGGGGTCGCTCGACGACGCGGGCGGCCCGTTCGACGAGACGCCGGCCGGCCGCGCAGCCGACGAGCCCGGGGCGGGTGACCGCCCCGGGCTCGTCCGTGTCGTACCCGCCGAGGCCTTGCTCGCCGGGCGGGAACGGCTCGCCCGGCGGGCGGGGATCAGGCCGGCAGCACCTTCTCGATCGCGGCGCGCAGCTCGGCGGAGTCCGGGGTGACCGTCGGCGCGAACCGGGCGGCCACCGTGCCGTCCGGCGCGACGAGGAACTTCTCGAAGTTCCACCGCACGTCGCCGGTGTGCCCCTCGCCGTCCGGGGTGGACACCAGCTCGGCGTAGAGCGGGTGCCGGGCCGCGCCGTTCACGTCGACCTTCTCGGTCAGCGGGAAGGTCACCCCGTAGTTCACCTGGCAGAACTCGCCGATCTCGTCGGCCGTGCCCGGCTCCTGCCCGGCGAACTGGTTGCACGGCACCCCGAGCACCACCAGGCCGCGGTCGGCGTAGTCGGTGTACAGCTCCTGGAGGCCGGCGTACTGCGGGGTGAGGCCGCAGCGGGAGGCCACGTTCACCACCAGCAGTGCCTTGCCCCGGTAGGCGGCCAGGTCGGCCGGGCCGCCGGCCAGCGCGTCGATCTCGATGTCGAAGACGGTCATGCCGCGAGGCTACGCGCCCGGGACGACCCGCCGGGGTGCCCTGAGGAAATCGACACATGCACATCTTGACTAAGTGATGACAGCGTGAGTAGCGTCTCCCCATCCTTCTGGAAAGTTTCCTAACTGTTAGGGGAGGCGCCACATGAAGAGATCGCTCCGCCGCGCCCTCTGGGCCGGCGCCGTGCTCGCGGTGACCGTCGCGGCGGTACCGGTGACCTCGGCGTTCGGCGCCGGCAGTGTCACCGCCACCTTCGCCAAGGTCCAGGACTGGGGTACCGGACACGAGACCCGGGTGACCGTCGCCAACGGCACCAGCGCCAGCGTGGACACCTGGCGCATCGAGTTCGACCTGCCGTCGGGCACCACCATCAGCAGCGCCTGGGACGCCGACGTCACCAGCAGCGGCAACCACTACGTGGCGGTCAAGAAGAGCTGGGCCGGCCCGCTCGCCCCCGGAGCCAGCTTCAGCTGGGGCTACAACGGCACCGGCCCGTGGAAGGGGCCGCTGAACTGCACCGTCAACGGCGCGCCGTGCGGCGGCGGCACCCCGACCACCTCGCCCACGGCTTCGCCGACCGTGTCCCCGACGACCTCGCCGACCGCGTCGCCCACCGCCTCGCCGACGACGTCCCCGACGGTCTCGCCGACCGCGCCCCCGCCCAGCGGCGACCGCAAGGTGGTCGGCTACTTCGCCGAGTGGGGCGTCTACGGCCGCAACTACCACGTCAAGAACATCGCCACCAGCGGGTCCGCGGCCAAGCTCACCCACATCCTGTACGCCTTCGGCAACACCACCGGCGGCCGCTGCGCCATCGGCGACAGCTACGCCGACTACGACAAGGCGTACACCGCCGCGGAGAGCGTGGACGGGGTCGCCGACACCTGGGACCAGCCGTTGCGCGGCAGCTTCAACCAGCTGCGCAAGCTCAAGAAGATGTACCCGCACCTGAAGGTGATCTGGTCCTTCGGCGGCTGGACCTGGTCCGGCGGCTTCACCCAGGCCGCGCAGAACCCGGCCGCCTTCGCCGACAGCTGCTACAGCCTCGTCGAGGACCCGCGCTGGGCGGACGTCTTCGACGGCATCGACGTCGACTGGGAGTACCCGAACGCCTGCGGCCTCCAGTGCGACGCCAGCGGCCCGAACGCCTTCAAGAACGTGGTCAGCGCGCTGCGCACCAAGTTCGGCTCCGCCGCCCTGGTCACCGCCGCGATCACCGCGGACGGCAGCAGCGGCGGCAAGATCGACGCCACCGACTACGCGGGCGCGGCGCCGTACCTGAGCTGGCTGATGCCGATGACGTACGACTACTTCGGTGCCTTCAACGCGCAGGGCCCCACCGCCCCGCACTCCCCGCTCACCTCGTACACCGGCATCCCGCAGCAGGGCTTCAACTCGGACGCGGCGATCCAGAAGCTCAAGAGCAAGGGCATCCCGGCCAGCAAGCTGCTGCTGGGCATCGGCTTCTACGGCCGGGGCTGGACCGGGGTCACCCAGGCCGCTCCCGGCGGCAGCGCCACCGGCGCGGCGCCGGGCACCTACGAGGCGGGCATCGAGGACTACAAGGTCCTCAAGAACACCTGCCCGGCCACCAGCACGATCGCCGGCACCGCGTACGCGCTGTGCGGCAGCAACTGGTGGAGCTACGACACCCCGTCCACCATCGGCGGCAAGATGACGTACGCGAAGAACCAGGGCCTCGGTGGCGCCTTCTTCTGGGAGCTCTCCGGTGACACGAGCAACGGCGAGCTGATCGGCGCCATCAAGGGCGGACTCGGCTGAGCCGAGCGCCGACGCACCACCCACCCGGCGGGGAGGGACCACGCACCGGTCCCTCCCCGCCCGCTCGTCCGTCCCGCCCCGGTCAGCGCCTGCCGGCCCGGTCCCGGTGCTCGCTGGGCGAGAGGCCGTACGCGGCCCGGAACGCCCGGCTGAAGTGGGCCCGGTCCCGGAAACCGCAGCGCGCCGCGACCTCGTGCACGCTCAGCCGGGCCAGGGCGGGATCGGCCAGGTCCCGGGAGCAGCGCTCCAGCCGGCGGGTGCGGATCAGCGCGGCGGCGGTGGTGCCGGTGCCCTCGAACAACCGGTGCAGCGAGCGCACCGACAGGTGGTGGGCCGCAGCCACGGCGGCCGGAGTCAGCTCGGGCTCGGCGAGGTGCCGTTGGACGAACGCCTCGATCCTGGTCCGCAGCCCGGTGGCCCGTACCTCGGCGGGCAGTTCCGGGTTCAGCCCCAGCTGTCCGGCCAGAGTGCCGGCGATCAGGTCCAGGGTCACCCGCTCCAGGTGCGGGGCGTCCGCCGGGGCGTACTGCCCGGGGTCCTCGACGACCTGGCGCAGGAAGCGGGCCAGCAGCAGCCCCATCCCGGTGCCGGACGGGATCTCCGCGGCCAGCAGCGCCTCGACCCGGCGGGTGGGCAGCGGCAGCGCGCCATGCGGCACCAGTGCGGTGAGGGTGCGTACCGGGCCGCCGGCCGGGCCGGGGCGGTGCGTCGAGCCGTGCGGGCGGACGGTGTCGACGAAGGCGAACCCGGACGGGTCGAGCGGCCCCTCGCGTCGCTCCTGGGACATCCCGCCGTGCCCGGTGAGCGGCAGGGCGAGCTGGTACAGCTCGGGGTCGGTGCTGCGGATCATTGCCGAGGTTCGGGTCATCCGTAGCGACGGGTACTGCCAGACGCCGAGGCGGACCATGCCCAGCTCGACCACCCGCGCCGAGGCGGTGAAGTCGGCGGCGTGGTCGCTGTCGATCCGGGCCGCGGCGGACTGCCGGGCGACGAGGTCCTGCCAGAAGTCGAACCGTTCCGCCGGTGCCAGCCAGCCGGTGTCTACCGAGGACACGGGAAGGATGGTCGGCACCCCCTGTTCGCCGGCGGTCGGTCCGCCGTCCACGGCAGACTAGCCAGCCCGCCGCGATGCCGCTCGGCGGCGGGTGCCGCACGGAACGGACCGCCGGCGCAGCGTGTCGAGCCTCCGCCCCGGCGCGCCTCCCCTCGGCGGGCAGGCGCGCCGGGGCCGGCGCGACCGGTGGGGCGGAGGGTCAGCCGGCGAGCCAGAGGGCGGGGACGTTGGGCGGCTCCCACCCGGTGAGCGAGGTGTGCGCCTGGCGGCACTGCCAGGTGCGGCCGGCGTACGACACCAGCGCGCCGACCGGGTACGCCGTGCCCGGCTGCCAGGCCGGTGGGGCGGTCGGCGGCGGGGTTCCGGTGGGGGTGGTCGTGGGCGGTGGCGTGCTGGGTGGGGGAGTGGTCGGCGGCGCCGTGGTGGTCGGCGGGGGCGCGGTGGTGGTCGGGGTGGTGCCGCCGAACGTCACGTCCGAGCAGGTGTAGAAGGCCTCCGGGCTGTCCGAGCGCTGCCAGATCGAGTAGACCAGGTGCCGGCCGGTACGCTGCGGCAGCCGCGCGGTCATCCGGTACGCCCCGTCGGTCAGCGCCGGGTCGGTGGTGGTGTGGAACAGCTCCAAGTCCGCCCAGCGCAGCGGCTGGCCGGGGTCGTAGCCGGCCCGGGTGACGTACAGCTCGAAGGTGCCGCGGTGCGGCGCGGTGGCCCGGTAGGCGAAGGTCCAACTGCCGCCGGAGGGCAGCGCGGTGGCCGGCCAGTCCGCCCGGGCCAGGTCGAAGCCGCGGTACTTGTCCCGGTTGGCGCTGCACAGCCGCCCGTCCGGGATGAGCTGACGGTGTCGGCCGGCGGCGTCGGCGATGTTGATCTCGTTCCAGTCGTAGAGGGCCTGGGTGCCGCCGGCCGCGACCGCCGCACGGCAGGCGGCCGAGTCGGGCGACTCCGGTCCCTCCAGGAAGCAGGCGTACGTGCGGCTGACCGGGGACTGCATCGAGCCGTGCGCCCCGGCGGCGCCCATCAGTGCCAGCGAGGCCAGCACGGGGACGCCCCCGATCGCGCCGACGGTCAGGGCGAGACGTCGTCGTCGCTCCATCGTTCCTCCCAACAGTTAAGAGTGTTAACTGAAAGTTTCCGGCACGACGGCCTGCCATGCAAGTGCGTCGATGTGACAGACTCGCCGCTCGGCATCTGTCGAGACCGCACCCCCGGGGGAGGACCTCATGGGCCCGACGCAGCGCAGGTGGGCCGGCGGCGTCACCGCCCTCGCGTTCCTGCCGCTCACCCTGCTCGGCTGCGGCATCGGCGGCGACGACGAGGACACCGGCGGCGTCACGGCGACCCCCCGGGCCCCCGCCGAGGAGGCCGCCGCCAAGTCCCGCGAGCGGGTGCAGGCCTACCTCGACGCGATGTCCGCCAAGGACGTCGACGCCGGCCGCAGCCAGCTCTGCGCGCCCATGCACGAGGCCTTCGACGCGGCGGCCACCGGCCCCAACGGCGACTTCGCCGACCACTTCACCGTGCCGAGGGCGGCCATCACCGACGTGCGTACCGGCCCCCGCGGCCAGGAGGTCAGTACCTCCATCACCGTCACGGTGGGGTCGAAGGAGATCTCCCGGGCGCTGCTGTTCACGGTCACCCGGGGCGGGGCCGACTGGTGCATCTCGGGCGAGACCCCGGGCGGGCACACCCCCGCCCCGGCCGTCACCCCCTGACCCTCCCATCTTCCGGAACCCGCACCCTCGCCGCCTGGCCACCCCGGCCGTCGCCGTACGCTTTCTCCCATGCGCCATGAGTGGCATCAGCTGAGCTACCCCGCCGTGAGCAGCCCCGGGCTGCAGACCAGCCGACCCACCGTCGACTCCGCCGAGGACGCCGCCCTCGGCCTGGACCGATGGCGGGACCTGCCCCGGGCGCAGACCCCGCCGTGGTCCGACCCGGCCGCGGTCGCCGAGGTCTGCAAGGTGCTCGACACCGTCCCGTCGGTGGTCGCGCCCTACGAGGTGGACCAGCTCCGGCAGAAGCTCGCGCTCGTCTGCGAGGGCAAGGCGTTCCTGCTCCAGGGCGGCGACTGCGCGGAGACCTTCGCCGACAACACCGAGAGCCACCTGCTCGCCAACGCCCGCACCCTGCTCCAGATGGCGATCGTGCTCACCTACGGCGCCTCGCTGCCGGTGGTCAAGGTCGCCCGGGTCGCCGGGCAGTACACCAAGCCCCGCTCGCTGCCGACCGACGCGCGCGGCCTGCCGGCCTACCGCGGCGACATGATCAACGGGCTGGACACCACGCCGGAGGCGCGGGTCGCCGACCCGCAGCGCATGATCCGGGCGTACGCGAACTCGGCCGCCGCGATGAACATGCTCCGCGCGTACCTCGGCGGTGGCCTGGCCGACCTGCACGCGGTGCACGACTGGAACAAGGGCTTCGTCAAGAACTCTCCGGCCGGCGAGCGCTACGAGGCGATCGCCCGGGAGATCGACCGGGCGCTGGCCTTCATCCGGGCCTGCGGGATGACCGAGGAGGAGGCCCTGCGGACGGTCACCCTCTACTGCTCGCACGAGGCGCTGGCCCTGGAGTACGACCGGGCGCTCACCCGGGTCTCCGGCCGGCAGGCCTACGGCCTCTCCGGGCACTTCCTCTGGATCGGCGAGCGCACCCGGCAGATCGACGGCGCGCACATCGACTTCATCTCCCGGATCGCCAACCCGATCGGGGTCAAGCTCGGCCCGACCACCACCCCGGACGAGGCGATCGAGCTCTGCGAGAAGCTCAACCCGGAGAACATCCCCGGCCGGCTCACCCTGATCAGCCGGATGGGCAACCACAAGGTGCGCGACGCGCTGCCCCCGATCGTCGCCAAGGTCACCGCGGCCGGCGCCAAGGTGGTCTGGCAGTGCGACCCGATGCACGGCAACACCCACGAGTCCTCCAACGGCTACAAGACCCGGCACTTCGACCGGATCGTCGACGAGGTGCTCGGCTACTTCGAGGTGCACCGCGGCCTGGAGACTCACCCGGGCGGCCTGCACGTCGAGCTGACCGGCGAGGACGTCACCGAGTGCCTCGGCGGCGCCCAGGGCATCGAGGACCTCGACCTGCCCGATCGGTACGAGACCGCCTGCGACCCGCGACTGAACACCCAGCAGTCGCTGGAGCTGGCCTTCCTGGTGGCGGAGATGCTCCGTGGCTGACGCGAGGAGTGAGCTTGCGAGCCCCGCACTCGGCAGCCGAAAGGATGATCGTGGCTGACCTCATCGACCTGCGATCCGACACCGTGACCCGGCCCACCGCCGGGATGCGCGAGGCCATGGCCACCGCCGAGGTGGGCGACGACGTCTACGGCGAGGACCCCACCGTCGCCGCGCTGGAGGCCGAGGTCGCCGCCCTCTTCGGGCACGAGGCGGCGCTCTTCGCCCCGACCGGCTCGATGGCCAACCAGATCGCCCTTCAGCTCGTCGTGCCGCCCGGTGACGAACTGCTCTGCGACGCCGACGCGCACGTCGTCACGTACGAGATCGGCGCGGCGGCCGCGTACGGCGGCATCTCCTCGCGGACCTGGCCGGCGGTGGGCGCGGAGGTCGACCCGGACGTGGTCGCCGGCATGGTCCGGCCCGACGGCTACTTCGCCGTGCCGACCCGGGCGATCGCGGTCGAGCAGACCCACAACCGCGGCGGCGGTGGGGTGATCCCGCTGGCGACCCTGCGGGACCTGCGCCGGGTCGCCGACGACAACGGCCTCGCCCTGCACTGCGACGGCGCCCGGATCTGGCACGCGCACGTCGCCGAAGGGGTGCCGCTGATCGAGTACGGGCGGCTCTTCGACACCCTGTCGGTCTGCCTCTCCAAGGGCCTCGGCGCCCCGGTCGGCTCGCTGGTGGTCGGCAGCGCCGAGAAGATCGCGCGGGCCCGCTTCGTCCGCAAACGGATGGGCGGCGGCATGCGCCAGGTCGGTGTCCTCGCCGCCGCCGGCCGGTACGCCCTCGCCCACCACGTCGGGCGGCTCGCCGAGGACCACGCCAAGGCGGCCCGGCTGGCCGAGGCGGTCGCCCCGTTTGGGGTGCTCGCCACCGGGGTGCGGACGAACATCGTCCCGCTCGACCTGACCAAGCACCCGCTCGACGCGAAGGCGTTGGCCGCGGCGGCCCGTGCCGAAGGCGTGCTGATCTCGGTGCTCGGCCCGCATACCGCCCGCCTGGTCACCCACCTGGACGTGACCGACGACGCCATCACTCGCGCCGCCGAAACCCTCACCCACCTCCTCCGCACCTGACCACCCCCCCTCGGCGAGTTGATCAAGAAGTTTGTGTCCTCCGCAGCCGGAATCCGGACGCAAACTTCTTGATCAACGAGGGCTCGGCGGTCCGGGGCGGGGCCGGGGGTGGGGGTGGGTCAGGGGTGGAGGCGGTTGAGGGTGGCGATGTCGGTGGCGTGACCTTCGTGCTTCTCCGTCGGGGTCTCCACCACGATCGGAACCCCGGCGGTGGCCGGATGGGCCATCAGCTCGGCGAACGCCGGCTCGCCGATGCTGCCCTTGCCGATGTTCTCGTGCCGGTCCCGGGTGGAGCCGCACAGGTCCTTCGAGTCGTTCGCGTGCACCAGCCGCAGCCGGTCCGCCCCGACCGTGGCGACGAGGGTGTCCAGGGTCGCCGTCATGCCGCCCTCGGCGGCCAGGTCGTGCCCGGCCGCCCAGGCATGGCAGGTGTCGAAGCAGACCCCCAGCGCCGGGTGCTGGTCGACCGCGTCGAGGTACGGGCCCAGGTGCTCGACCCGGGAGGCCAGCGACCGGCCCCCGCCCGCGCTCGGCTCGACCAGCAGCATCGGGCCGCCCGCCGCCAGCGTCTCGTCCAGCAGCGGCAGCAACGCCTCGCGTACCTGCCGCATGGCGGCCTCGGCGTGCCCGGCGTCGACCGCGCTGCCGGCGTGGAAGACCACCCCGCGAGCCCCGATCGCCCGACCCCGGCGCAGCCCGTGCGCGAGGGTCTCCGCGGACCGCTCGACCGTCGCCGCGGTGGGTGAACCGAGGTTGACCAGCAGCGACGCGTGGATGAAGATCGGCACCTCCCGCTCGGCGCAGCCGTCGCGGAAGAGGCCGTCCTGCGTCGGGTCACCGGCCGGCAGCGCCCAGCCCCGCGAGTTGGAGACGTAGACCTGCACCACCCGGGCGCCGGCCGCGTCCAGGTACGGCAGGGCCGCCTTCGCCAGACCGCCCGAGGTGGGGGTGTGCGAGCCGACCGGCCGGCCCGTCGCCACCGTGCTCACAGGCACCCGATCGTGACCGGGGTGCCCGGCGGCACCTGCGAGTTCTCGCCCGGGTTCTGGAACCGGACGATGCCGTTCGGGTTGAACTGCACGGTCACCGGGAAGCCCATGCCCTGCAACTGCTGCTGTGCCTGCGGGCAGGGCTGGTCGATCACCCGGGGCACGACCACCTGGGCCGGGCCCTTGCTGACGTCGAGCTTGACCTGGGTGCCCTTCACGACCCCGGCGCCGTCGGCCGGGCTCTGCCCGAGGACCTCGTCCTTCGGCTTCTCCGAGTCCTTGTACGTCTCCACCGGCACCAGCCCGAGCTGCGCCAGCGTCGCCCGCGCCTCGTTGATGTTCCGGCCGACCAGGTTCGGCACCGTGATCGGCGCCCGGCCCCGGCTCAGCACGACGGTGACCTTGGTGCCCGGGCGGACCTGGGCGCCCGCCTTCGGGTTGGTCTCCACCACCACCCCGGCCGGGAGGTTGTCGTCGTAGCGGGCGGCGCCCTTGGCGACCACCAGCTTCGCGCTGGTCAGATCCGCCTCGGCCAGGTCGAACTCCTTGCCGACCACGTCCGGCAGCGGGAACCGCTCGGGCCCCAGCGACAGGGTGAGCGTGATGGTGCCGCCCTTGAGGATCCGGCCCGCCGAGGCCGGGCTCTGCGCGACGACCGCGTCGCGGGGCACCTTCTCGTCGTAGCGGGGCTGGGCGTAGGCGAGGGCGAAGCCACCCCGGTCCGCCTGCGCCTGGGCCTGCGCCTTGGTCATGCTCACCAGCTGCGGGGCGACCGTGTAGCGGCCCACCCCGACCCACCAGCCGCCGACGGCGGCGAGCAGCCCGAGCACCACCACGACGGCGGCCACCGAGAGTCGACCCCGGGGAGTGCCCGTCACCCGGTCGCGCAGCTCGGCCAGTCGGGCCTTCGGGTCGCCGGCCGCGACGGCCCGGCGCCGGTGCGGCCGCTGCGGCTGCCCCTCGGGCAGGCGCGCCCACGCCGGGCGCTCGGCCGGCCGTACGGCGGCGACGACCATGGTCGGCTGGGACACCGCCGACTCCTGGTCGGTCACCCGGCCCAGCATGGCGGTGTGCGTGTTCGGGTTGCCCAGGTCGTCCCGGGCCACCTGCACCTCGGCCAGCAGGGCGCCGGCGTCGGTGGGCCGGGCGCCGGGATCGCGCCGGGTGGCCCGCCGGACCAGCTCGTCGAGGACCCGGGGCAGGCCGGGCACCAGGGTCGACGGGGCCGGTACGTCCCGGTCGACGTGCTGCCAGGCCACGTCCACCGGCCGGTCCCCGTCGTACGGGACCCGCCCGGTGAGCATCTCGAACAGCACGATGCCGGCCGAGTAGACGTCGGTGCGCGGGTCGGCGTGCCCGTCGGTGACCAGCTCCGGCGCCACGTACGCCACGGTGGCCATCAGCTGGTTGCCGTCGGCGTCCTCGGCGCTGGCCTCGACCGCGCGGGCCAGCCCGAAGTCGGCGACCTTGACCACGCTGTCGACCAGGTTGGCGGCGCCGCCGGTGGGCGCCTCGGCGACCAGCACGTTCTCCGGCTTGACGTCCCGGTGGACCAGCCCGGCCCGGTGGGCGGCGCCGATCGCGGCGAGCATCTGCTCCATGATCGCGAGCGCCTCGTCCGGGTTGAGCCGGCGCCGCTCGGCCAGCACGTCGCGCAGGGTGCGCCCCCGGACGTACTCCATCACCAGGTACGGCAGCCCGCCGTGGGTGCCCTGGTCGTAGACCGCCACCACGTTCGGGTGGGTCAGCCGGGCGATGGTCTTGGCCTCGTCGGTGAACCGGTCCACGAACCCGGCCAGCCGGGACCGGGCCTCGGGCGCCTGGGACGGATGAATGATCTTGACCGCCACGGTGCGCTCCAGGCGCTCGTCGGTGGCGGTGTACACGGTCGCCATGCCGCCACGGGCGACGCGCCCGCGAATGCGGTAGCGCCCGTCGAGGAGCGAGCCCAGCAACGTGTCGGCGACCTGTGTGTCCATCGGCAGGCAGTCTATGTGTCCGGAGGGTGAAGGTTGAACAGGATGCTACAGCCGGGGCCCGATCCCGGCGGTCCCGCCGCGCTCGCGCAGGCCACCCGGGGTGCCGCTGCACCCGTCCGGGGGCGACGTGGCAGGGTGGGCGGGTGACCGATTCCGTACCCGCCGACCAGGCCCCCGGCACCGACCTCGCCGGCCCGACCGACCCGGCCGACTGGCTGACCCTGCCCGACGTGGCCGAACGGCTCGATTTGTCGATCAGCAAGGTCCACCAGATGATCCGGGACCGCGAGCTGATCGCCGTCCGCCGCGACGGCGTCCGCCGGATCCCCGCCGACCTGGTGGCCAACAAGACGGTGCTCAAGCACCTGCCCGGCGTGCTGAACCTGCTCGCCGACGCCGGCTACGACGACGAGGCCGCGCTGCGCTGGCTCTACGAGCGCGACGACACCCTCTCCGGCGGCACCGGGGCGGCCACCCTCGGCGGCGACCACGCCCGCGAGGTCAAGCGCCGCGCCCAGGCCCTCGGCTTCTGACCCGCTCCTCCTCGGCCGATCACGGGGTTGGCGGCGGTTTCCGGGACCGGACCGCCGTCAATCCGTGATCGACCGAGACGTCGCGGTCCGGGGGATCAGTCGGCGCGGCGGGTCGCGGCGATGGCCAGGTCGACCAGGGCCTGGCGGGCCTCGGTGTCGAGGTCGACGGTGGTCAGCGCGGCCAGCGCGGCATCGGTGAGGGTGACGATGCGCTGCTCCGTACGGGCCAGCGCCCCGCTGCCGCTGATCAGCTCCCGTAGCCGGGCCACCCCGGCCTCGTCCAGCTCGGGGTCGCCCAGCCGGCCGAGCAGCAGTTCCCGGCCGGCGTCGTCGGTCGCCTCGACGGCCGCCGCCACCAGATAGGTGCGCTTGCCCTCGCGCAGGTCGTCGCCGGCGGGCTTGCCCGTCTGCGCCGGGTCGCCGAAGACCCCCAGCACGTCATCGCGGAGCTGGAACGCCTCGCCCAGCGGCAGCCCGTACGCCGAGTACGCCGTCCGGACGTCCGCCGACGCGTCGGCCAGCGCCGCGCCGAGCAGCAGCGGCCGCTCGACGGTGTACTTCGCCGACTTGTACCGGGCCACCTTGCTGGCCCGCTCCACCGAGGTGTCGCCGGTGGCCTGAGTGAGCACGTCGAGGTACTGCCCGACGGTGACCTCGGTGCGCATCTCGTCGAAGACGGGTCGGGCGCGGGCCACCGTACGCGGATCCAGCCCGGACGAGTGCAGCAGCTCGTCCGACCAGACCAGGCAGAGATCGCCGAGGAGCAGGGCGGCGGCGTCGCCGAACCCGTCCGGGTCCCCACCCCAGCCGGCGGCCCGGTGCCGGGCGGCGAACCGCCGGTGCACCGCCGGCTCACCCCGCCGGGTGTCCGACCGGTCCATCAGGTCGTCGTGGATCAAGGCGCTGGCCTGGACGAACTCCAGGGCGGCCAGGGCGGTGACCACCTGGTCCGCGTCCACCCCGCCGGCGCCCCGGAACCCCCAGTACGCGAAGGCCGGGCGCAGCCGCTTGCCGCCGCCGAGCACGAACGCCTCGATCGCCTCGGCGACCGGCACCAGCGCGTCGTCGACGCCGGTCATCCAGGTGCGCTGGTTGGCCAGAAACTCGGTCAGCGCCTTGTCCACCCGCTGACGCAGGCCGGCGCGGTCGACGGGGGAGACGGGAGCAGCGTGGGTCACGCCACGACGCTAGCCGGTCCCGGGAGGCCATGCGGCACCACCGGGTCGGCGCGTCGTGTGCGGTCGGCCCGCCCCGGTGCCCGTCGCGCCGTGCGGGGTGACCGGGCCGGTCGGTCGGGCGCCCGCACCGCGTCGGGCCGTCGGCCGGGACCGGGTGGCCCGGGGCGGGGCGGGGGCCGGCGCCCGGGCCAGGAACGGACGGGCCTCGCCGAGCAGCGCGGTGTAGCGCCGTACCGCCGGCTCGGCGTGGTGCTCGGCCAGCCGGCGCCCCAGCTCGGCCAGCGGGGTGGCGGCCCGCGCCGACCCCGTGCGGACCGCGTCGAGCAGCGCCTCCCCGGCCACCGCGCAGGCCTGCTCCACCTCGCCGAGCTGGAGCAGGCCGCGGGCCAGCCAGCCGCCGTAGACCGCCGCGTTGCGGGGGCGGCCGGGACGCCGCGCCGGGCGCAGCAGCGGCACGGCCGGGCCGGGGCGACCGAGCGCGACCAGGGTGCGGCCGGTCATCGCGGCCAGCTCGGCGTCGTCGAGCCAGTAGAGCCAGGGCGGCTCCGCGCCGGGGGTGAGGGCCGTCCGCCCGGCCGCGTCGAGGGCCTGCCGGGCGGCCGGCGCCCGGCCGCCCAGCGCCGCGGCGGGCGCGATCCGGTGCAGCAGCAGCGCCAAGTCGGAGGC